>CAYMFW010000276.1:0-5927 GCA_964389785.1 uncultured Planctomycetota bacterium | reverse complement strand
CTCTTTATCTCTTTCCCGGAAGCGCTGGAGCACAAGTCCAACGATACACTATACCGATTTTTCGCCCGGCGGGGGGCGATTTTCTGAAATTATTTTTGCTGTAACTCTCGAAACGTGTGACACTTGGAGCGCCTTTTCGTGCGCCACTGTGGGTCACGTTTCTCCGGTATTTCGGAGCGGTTTTCGGGGCCGAAGTCACAAGTGTGGAGCATGTAGTGCCTTGTCCGACTCGGCGGGCCTTGATGGAATAGCGGTGTCATGTATGTGCCTCACGGAGACCAGCGACCCGGACAATCTGAGCGAATCCTGTAGGTCAAATGTCCTACAGAAAAATCAGGATAATCCTTTAGCGTTCAAGGAGTCAGAACACTTGAACTGTGGGGCTGACGCCAATTCCGGGGACAATTTCGGGGTGAACGTCACTTCTCATCTCCAGTCTCCAATTACCACGAACGCTGCCCAGAAGAATGGATGGGCGAATCCATTCTTCGACTGGAGTCGGTCGATCATGGAATGCTGGGCCTTCTGGAGAGAAACGGCTTTGCCACTTCCCTTCTTCAGTTCCCTGTAAAAGCTTTCCATGAGGACCGCGGTTTCCTGATCCGCGACAACCCACATACTCATCACCACGCTGGAGGCGCCCGCTTGGAGAAACGCGCGTCGGAGTCCGAAAACGCCTTCCCCGCGCTTGATGTCACCAAGTCCGGTTTCGCAGGCGCTGAGTACGACCAGCCCGGTCCCGGACAGACTGAGTGAGGATACTTCGAAAGCGGTGAGAAGACCGTCGTTGGAGCTGCCTGTTTTCGCTGCGATGGCCCACTGGTTGGCGCCCGCCATTGCCAACCCCGAGCGAAGAAGCGGGTTCTCCAGGGGAGATCGGGAGGTGCCCTTCGGGCTCTGATCCGGGAGAAAGAAGCCGTGGGTCGCTACGTGGAGGATGTTCGGCGCGCGGAGGGTCTTGAATCGCTGCTCGGTCGCCAGCGGTCCCATCAGGATCTCCATGTCTTGTTTCGACGCCGGTTTGAGCGCCGCCGCTATTCTCTCGGCTTCTATCTTCGTGCCCGGCAGCGGACTGAATGCGCCGCTCCGCATCTCACCGGACCGGCGGCCGGCGAGGGCGCTGTCGGCTATCGTGCCTGCTCCGGGCCGGACGGAGGGGAGGGCGTTGTAGTCGGGGAAGGCGAAGATGACCGTGCTCTTCATCGACGGCGTCTTCTTTGTGACGCTCCTGAGAACGTCTCTCCCCGCCGTGACGTAGCTGATAGTGTAGCGTTTCGTGAGGTACCTGCCGCTCTCGCTCATCATGGCCTCGAAGGGTACGAGCGCGAGAGGGCCTTCAGGCGATACTATCACGTGCTTCACTCCGGGCAGATATCGCTCGATAGGTTTCATGACGATCGAATAGAGGTCGGTGCACGCCTTCTTGACTGCGCTGACCGTGGCCGACGGGGCCTTGTGCTTGCCCGTCAGACCGTCGAACTGGGGTGCGGTGCTGAGCAGGACTGCCCGGAATGCGGCGACCTTCTTATCCACGGTATCGGCGTTTCCGAGATCGATGAGTCGGACCCCGCCGGACGACTTCGGACGTATGACGAATGCCAGATAGCGGGCAGGCTGCTCCTTGCCGAGGTCCTTGAGCAGAGGGAACACCTTCATCTCCGGCCTGACGAATTCGATGAGGGCGGTGCCCGCCGGCAGGGTTTTCGCGACGGCTTCCGCGGTGACGTGATCTCTCTTGAGTTTCCCGGCGTACGTCTTGCTGGCGCGGCTCAGCTCGGCCTCGAGGTTCTCGATTATCCCGTGCAGCAGGCCCACGCGCGCGGCGTAGCTCTCCAGTTCTTCCTTTCCCGGTCCCGCGAACGTCAGCCTTGCCATCTCCTGGCGCGCCGCGGAGAGTTGTTCGTACTTCTCCTTCAGGGCCGGATCTCCGGAGAACAGGGCCGCATCCCTGTTGTATCCAAGGGCCTCCAGGGCGGTTCCCTTGGATCGAAGTACCGCCGTCGCTGCGGCGTTCCGCGCGGCGGCGTCGTCCTTGAAGTAGTTGGCGACGAGGCAGAGGAACGCGTCGCGCTTCTCCTGGATGGTTCCCATGAAGGTGATGCTGTTTCTTTCCGAGGCAAACCCCAGGACCTGTTCCGCGCGGCGTTCGGTGATGGCCTGCACGCGCTGCATCAGCTCGAACGCCTCCTGGTTCTTGCCGTCGTAGCTTTCCAGCATCGCCATCTGAAGGAGCGTGACCGATGTGTCCGGATGGTTCTCTCCAACCTGCTTCTCGAGCAGCGCCAGGGCCTTCTCGTACAGGGGGCGAGCCGTCTTCCGGTCGTGCAGCTGGTAGTACGCGTACGCGAGGTCGGACATGACATTCGCGGTGTTATAATGTTCGTCCCCGTAGACCTTTCTTGTCGCCTCGAGTGCCTTCTTCTCAAGAGGAAGGGCACGCTGGTAATCCTTCCGTGCGCCGTACGCCACCGCGAGATTGTGCAGGCAGGAGGCCAGTGCGGGATCGTCGGGCCCGTAGACCTTCTGCTTGATGCTAAGGGACTTCTCGTACATCTTGATTTCTTCGTCGGTTCTGGACATCATGCCGTACGTCACTCCGAGATTGTCGTAGACGGTCGCCATCAGGGGATGATTCTCCCCGCGGGTCCTCAGGATCACCTGCCCCACGGCCCCGGTAATGGCGAGTGCATCATCGTAACGTCCCATTTCGCGGTACAAGGGAATTAGGCTGAGATACACGTCTAGCACGCTGGAGAACCCCTCCCCGTAGAGTCCGATGTAGATCTTCAGCGATTCCTTGAAGCGGGGCTCCGCCTTGTCGTAGTTCCCGGTCAGGGTGTATATGTTTCCCAGGCCCTGGAGGATGCCTGCGCGAATTGTCTGGTATACCGGTTCCTTTCTCGATCCGAGTTTCTGGAGTTGTTCGAGGTATAAGTTCTCCGCTCCCTTATAGTCTCCTGCGCAGCGCATCAGAATGCCCATGTTGGTGAGAATCTGCAGTGTTTTCGGATGAAGCTCTCCGTTGATCTCTTTGCGGAGGGCGACGGCCTCCATGCAGATCGTCTTCGCTTTCCCGTATTCCTTCTTCATCGCATAGAGCTGTGCGTAGTCGCTGAGAATGGATGCGTACAGGTCGTGCTTCTTGCCCAGGTCCTTCTCTACCAGGGACAGGGTTTCCTTGAGCAGGAGTTCTGCATCCGCGAACTTTCCGGCTCTCAAGTACGCCCTTGCGAGGGCATGCATTCGGTTCACCGTATCAATATGATTCTTGCCGTAGAGCTTCGTGGTAATCTCGACGGATTCCTTGAAGAGAGGCACGGCTTTCTCCGTGGCGCCGAGGTCCAGGTAGCAATACCCGAGGTTGTTCATAATAGTCGCGATATGGCGGGTGCCGGGACCATGCTTCCTCTGAATCTCGAGTGCCTTCTCGAAACATTGCGCCGTTTCGACGATTTTTCCTGCTGCGTTGTATACCTCGGCGAGGTGCGAGATGCAGATGGCGTACCCCGGGGACTGCTCTCCCTCCCGGCCCTTCGCGAGCGCCATCATCCGCCGCGCCGAGGCTTCCGCCCCCTTCAGGTCTCCCTTCTGCATCTGCTGTTTGTAGATGACCAGGGTTTTCTTCGTCTCCGCGAGGGATTGCTCCTTTGTCATCGGCGCCGCTGCGAATACGCAGTGGAAGACAAGCAGGCTCAGTAGGACGGTTGCCGGCCGGATGATTTTCGCGGGGGTGATGGGTCTATGAGCTTTCATGGTCTCTCCCTTTTGAAATCCCACACGCGATTCTCAATCACAAGGCTTCAGTTCACTATACGGGGGAAAGGAGGCAAGTCAAGCCTTGCCTGCTTCGGGCTCAGCGTCTAGAATAGAGCGTTGGATGTCTGGGGACACTGGAGAACACCCTTGTCCCTCCTCAAAATCCCATCCGGTCTTCTATGAAAGGAACGAGAGAAGATGCTTCGTCTCGTAATTCCTCTGCTCAAATCACTGTTCACAGACAAGGCTTCCTTGGCCATGGAGAATCTCGCCCTGCGCCAGCAGCTTGCTGTTGTGGTTCCATGTCTGATTAGTGTGGTTTGCGAATGAATCAAGTGTCCGGTTCTTCCCAGGATGAAGAAACAATCCGATTGTCGTGTCGTCCTTTGTTTTCGCTGGCCCAATCCCCGCCAGAAACAATCGGTATTTACGCGGATGGGTTATTGGGGAGGGAGGGCGTGATATTTCCCTTGCATTGACTGGCACATATGCGATAATAATCGCCAAGTGATAACTAACGCATATGGGGGAGTTATGAGGCCGGTTGAATTTGTCAAGAATCTGATCAGTTCAGGACGCTGTACGTTCACCCGCCGGAATGCGGCGGAGGCATTGCACAAGGATGGCTCTGCGCTCAGTGTGGTACTGAACAGGCTGAAGCACGATGGGTGGGTGCTCCCGCTGTCCCGGGGTTTCTACCTGGCGCTGGACGTCCAGCATCAGGCGAGGGGAACGCTGGATCCGACCTGGTTCGTAGACGAGTGGGCACGCTTCCACAAGGTCGAATACTACGTGGGCGGGCTTTCCTCCGCGGAGCAGCATGGTGCGGCGCACCAGCGTCCCATGCAGTTCCATGTGTTTACCAATCGGCAATTGAGATCCCTGAGGAACGGGAAGCTGCATATCGTGGTCCTGTTCAAGAAGGGCATTTCGGAAATGATGTGGGAGCAGAGGAAGACGCCGGCAGGATACTTCCGCGTGGCCACTTCTGAAATGACGGCCTACGACATCCTTGCCTATCAGCGAAGTTGTCCTTCTCTCGACCATGCGGCAACGGTGTTTGTCGAACTTGGCGAAGTCCTCTCGGACGAACGGCTGGCCGCTCTCATCGGACTGGGGGCGAAAGTCGCTGTTCTTCAACGGCTCGGCTGGCTCCTGGATTTCGTTGGCTGGCGGGAGAAGACAGAACGACTCCATGATGCGCTTCAGAAGAAACGTCTGCAGTGGCACTCTCTGGATCCTCGAATTGCCGCGGCCGGTGAGAAGGACGGCAGATGGAAGATCTCCGTTAACCTCGACGTTCAGCCGGATATCGAACGGTGATCCCGGAAGCATTCATCAGAGAGTGGTACAGCCGGGCCCCGTGGGCGACATGGTCAATGGTTGAGCAGGATCTCATCATCAGCCGAATTCTCGTTGAGCTGTTTGAGGATCCTCTGGTGAAATCCGGGCTGGTCTTTCGCGGCGGCACGGCGCTCCACAAGATCTTCCTTCCGGAGTCCCTGCGCTACTCGGAAGATATCGATGTGGTGCAGCGCGATCCCGGTCCGATCGGCCCGTTCTTCGATGCAATGAGAGCTGCATTCGACGGATGGCTTGGAGAGCCGCAACGGAAAACCGGGCGGGGAGTGGCGTCTCTGGTGTACAGGGGAGAGTCGGAGGATACCCCGCCGCTTCCCCTGCGGATGAAGATCGAGATCAACACCCGTGAACACTTTCATGTGTGGCCGCCGGCGACCAGGGCTTTCGAGGTCCGGTCTCGCTGGTTCGAGGGATCTGCGGAGATTCCGGTTTACCAGGCGGAAGAACTGCTGGGAACGAAGATGAGAGCCCTCTACCAGCGCAGGAAAGGCAGAGACCTGTTCGATCTGGCGGTCGGTATCCGGCAGATGGATGTGGATGCGGGCAAGGTGGTACGCGCGTTTTCCGAGTACACTGCAGCCGAAGGTCATCCGGTCAGTCAGGCGGAATACCGCGCCAATCTCCTCGCGAAGCTGGAGCATCCCGGTTTCAGGGAGGACTGCGGACCTCTTCTGCGGCCTGGTGTCGAATTCGACCTGCGCCGGGACTTCGAGCTCGTTGATGAATGCCTTATCGGGCTTCTATGAGAGGCGCGATCCTGTCCCTCCTCAAAATTCCATCCGGTCTTCAATTCCTGTAAGATACGCCAC
>CAYMFW010000275.1:0-5937 GCA_964389785.1 uncultured Planctomycetota bacterium | reverse complement strand
GCGCGCTCCTGTCGGGAATATTCTCCCTGCCGCAGGCGCTCGCGCGGAGCACCGGACAGCTTCTCGGGCTGAGAGCGGCCTTCGGCCTGGCCGCCGGAGGGACGGGCCCCACGATCAACGCCGTGATAGGGAAGATGATCCCGAGAGACGGCCACGGCAGGGCCTACGGTCTGACGACATCCGTCTCGGCCCTTGGAAGGGCCCTGGGGCCCGTGCTCGGAGGAATCCTGGCCTACGAGCTGGGCCTGAGGATGCCCTTCGTGCTCATGGGGCTTCTCCTCATAGCCATATCGTTCGTCGTGCGATTCCGCGTGAAGGGTGACGGTAACTGACCTTAGAATGGTTCTGGAAATCGAAGGGGCGTAGAATGTATCTGAGAAAGCTGTGTGGTCAGGCGGGCAGGATGCCCACGTTGTACTTCTGAACCACCTGCTCGTGCGTGACGATAACCAGATCCTCGGCCTTCGCCTGGGCAATCAGCATTCGGTCGAACGGGTCTCGGTGAAAGTGGGGGAGCTTCTCGAGCACCAGCGCGTGTTCCCACGTAACGGGTAATCTGCGAAACGGCTCATCCGCGACGGTCTGTGTCCAGTCGTCGGGCAGATCGTGGTATGCTATGGGGGATTCTCTGATTCCGAGGAATCTTTCGAAAACGAGCCCTGCTGAGCGTCTGATAGGGTGATATGAGCACGAATCCAGGAACGTCGGGGAACTGTGGTTCGTTGGCCATTTCGATGAGAGGAAGGACAGTCCTCAATACGGGACGCATCGGCCCGTCGACGGAAGCCATCTGGGGAAGACATGGAAGGCGATCGGTGCGGAACCGAACGAGAAACTGCACATATGCAAGTACCGGGCGGAGATGAAATCGAAGGAAATGACAGATGACATCGTCCTTCTGCCCTTCAAGCCGGTGCCGTATTTCTCCGCCATGCTCGAGAAAGACGATCTCAGCCCGTAACTCAAGCTTTACGCCCTGAGAGTCCTGGCTACTCACGACAAGTCCTACCTGGAGCGGATTCCGGAGGCAAAGAAGGAAATCGAGGCAGAGATAACGCGGCGGAGGGAGGCTGCCATCGAAGCGACCCGTCAGGATCTTCGGAAGCAACTGCTTAACTCCGTCCCTGGGAGCGGGTACAATGCTCCCATGTTAGGCGTACGAGGGAGGCATGTCTTTCCATGAAAAGGGCGGTCGTAATCACTCCGACAGCCGCGTTCATTCTGCTGGCGTTCGTCAGCACGCTCCTTGGTGAAGACAGCAGGACGCTCCTGAAGACGGCTCACACCGCGGTGAACGGCGAAAAAGCGAAGAAGCTGGGGTCCATGCATCGGCGCGACTGGTACGAATGCATGGGCAAGATTGCTCTCGAGATGCGGCATCTCGACCCGGACGAGTCGAAACCGGTTCTCGCGCAGATCGAGAAGGCCATTGACGAAATACGCAGCGAGAAGGATCGCAAAGCATATCGGGCCGGGTTCGACCTTTTTGTCGCCGCTCTCGACGGCGCGCCGAAACAGGACACGGACACAAAGCTCCAGCGATATCTCGAGGCCAAATCCAAATGCGAACACGCGTGGTACATCGATGACGCCGTATGCAGTGTTCTCGGCTGGATCGATCCGGAACTGACCGTACGGCTGGCCGAAAGCGGCAAGATCTGGAACGTAAAAGGCCCTGCGTACGAAAGCGCGGCCCGATACCATTTCTGGCATGGAAAGCCGGCGGATGCAGTGCCTTACCTGGACAAACTGCTGCGCTATCCGGTATCCGATCCGGAGCTCGCGGGTCATTTCGCTCGCAAGCTGGTCGGACTGAAGGATTTCTCTACAGGAAAGAAGCTGGCCGACAAGTACCTGGCATCCCTCGTTCGAGAAAGCAAAGACGCGAGAGGGGGAGATGCGGTCGAGCGCTACGACTTCGTGGAGCTGGCTCTTGCCGCGGCCGGTTACGCGCGGATCGCCCCGGAGAAATCCAGGGATTTGTGCGTACGTCTCGAAGCGATCAGGAAGAACACCGTCAATCCTTTCCATCTTTCGATACAGAGCCTGTATCTTGCGTACGTTGCCTTCGCGCAGGGAAAGGCCGACTGGCAGGCACACATGAAGGAACATCTAAAATACAACGACCTGGTCGCCGATGAACTCGAAAAGAGGAGAAAGAAAGCGGCTGAGGCGGGCAAGCATTTCATCAATTTCGAAATGCCTGAAAAAGCAGTCGTGAATCTCTGGCTCTTCAGAGACATAGCGTTCGTTGACCCCGGTTTTATTTCCGCCTGCGCGCCGTTCATTCAGGAGGAGAAGATGTCAGCCGACTTCAGGACCATCTGGCAGAAGATTCGCGCGGGGACGGTCACGTATCACTACGCCCGCGAGAATCCCCGGGAAGCGGAGAAGATGGTGAAGCTGCTTGCCGACACCGATGCACCCTTCGACTACGCTAAGATGATAATCGCGATCGTTCGGGCGCGGCGTCTGGCCAAAGCGGGTAACTGAATTCCAAGGGGTCAGAACACACTATGGAACCGATGTGGCTGATTGCGGCGGCGGCGCTGGGCGTCGTGTTCTGGACGATCTACGCGTACAACCGTCTCGTCCGCGGCACAAACCTTGTCCGTGAGGCGTGGAGCGGCATAGACGTGCAGCTCAAGCGGCGGCACAATCTGGTCCCCGATCT
This sequence comes from uncultured Planctomycetota bacterium, assembly GCA_964389785.1. Classification (GTDB taxonomy): domain Bacteria; phylum Planctomycetota; class CAYMFW01; order CAYMFW01; family CAYMFW01; genus CAYMFW01. The sequence goes on along the minus strand of CAYMFW010000275.1, from coordinate 3,263 downwards.
CGTGGAGGCGGTGAAGGGCTACGCGCGGCATGAGAAGACGGTGCTGGAGAGGGTGACGGAGACCCGCGGCCGCGCGGCACGGGCGAGCGGAATGGTCGAAATGCAGGAGGGCGAGAACGCGCTGAGCGATCAGATCAAGGGACTGCTCGCCGTGGTGGAGGCGTATCCGGACCTGAAGGCGGCCAGGAGCTTTCTGGACCTGCAGGAGCGTCTCTGCGAGATAGAGGATCGGATCCAGATGGCGCGCCGGTACTACAACGGCGCCACGAGGGACTTCAATATCCGCGTCGAATCGTTTCCCGGAAACATTGCGGCAAAGGTCTTCGGATTCGCGCCGGCCGATTTCTTTCAGATCGCGACGGCCACCGAGCGGGAGGCCCCGGCGGTGGACCTGGGAGAGGGGGATCGGTGAAACGACTGCGCTGGCTGGGTGTGCTGTTACTCGCGGGCGCGGCGGCGTGCGGCGCGGCGGCCGACGAGCGCATTCTGGAATATCATTCGGACATCGTTGTCGGCGCGGACCGCTGGCTGACCGTGACGGAAACCATCAAGGCCCGGGCGGAGCGTTCGCAGATAAAGCACGGCATCTACCGCGATTTCCCTCTCGGCTACCGTGGGTGGGGCCGCTCCCGGGTAGTGGTGCCGTTCGAGGTGGTCCGGGTGGAGCGTGACGGCAAGAAGGAATCCTTCCATACGGAGAGTCAGCCGACCTATATCCGCGTCTACATAGGAAGCAAGAGCGTGGTGCTGAAGCCGGGGACGTACACGTACCGGCTGACGTACCGGACCACGCGCCAGCTCGGCTTCTTCGAGACGCACGACGAGCTGTACTGGAACGTGACGGGCAACGACTGGGCGTTCCCCATCGACGCGGTCACGGCGACCGTGAAGCTGCCCGAGGGCGTGCCGGCTCGCGACACCACCCGTGAGGCCTATACCGGGCCCGCCGGCGCGAAGGGAAAGAACTACAAGGCGTCGCTGGATGCGAACGGGCTCTCGCGTTTCCGGACGACGCGTCAGCTTCTTCCGGGGGAAGGAATCACCATCGTGGTAACGTTCCCGAAGGGGTTCGTCACTCCCCCGACGACCGAGGAGCGGTTCCGGCAATTCCTCGCAGACAACGTGATGGTCCTGGCGGGCCTGGCGGGCCTCGTCGTGCTCACCGCGTATTTCCTCATAGTCTGGTACTTCCACGGCCGCGACCCCGCCGCGGGAGTCGTCATCCCTCTGTTCGATCCGCCGGACGACATGTGTCCCGCGGCCGTCCGCTACGTACGGCGCATGGGCTTCGACAACACGTGTTTCACGGCGGCGGTGGTCGACATGGCGGCGAAAGGGTACCTGACGATCAGCGAAGCGGATGGGACCTATACCCTGGACAAATCCGGCGACAGGGACACATCGGCGCTCTCCCCGTTCGAGAAGAAGGCGGCCGAGGGCATATTCGGAAGCCGGAGCCGCGTGGAGGTGGACAACAGGAATCACGCGACATTCGAGCTCGCGATCAAGGAGCTGAAGACGTTCCTCGCCAAGGCATACAGGCGCAGGCTGTTCTTCGCCAACGTGAAGTACTTTGTGCCGGGCGTCGTGCTCTCCGTTCTCACGCTCGCCGTCGTCGGAGTCATCGCGATGTTTCAGGGCCATCCGGAGGTCGGTTTCCTGGGCCTGTGGCTCTCCGGATGGAGCGTCGGCGTCTTCTTTCTGGTCAGGCAGGTCTTTACCGCCTGGAAAGCGGTGCGAACCGGCGGAGGGATGGCCGTGGGCGGAGCGATCTTCCTGTCCCTCTTTGCCGTTCCTTTCTGCGCCGGCGAGGTGCTGGCCCTGTGGTTTCTCGTGAGCTCGGCGTCCGTGTGGCTGGTGGCGGTCGTGCTGGCCATCGCGCTCGTCAACATACTGTTCTTCCGTCTGCTCAAGCGTCCGACCGTGGAAGGCCGGAAGGTGATGGACGCAATCGACGGCTTCCGAATGTATCTCAGCACGGCGGAACGCGATCTGCTCGACGCCGCGCACCCGCCGGAGAAGACCCCCGCGCTGTTCGAGAGATTCCTTCCCTACGCCCTCGCCCTCGGCGTGGAGAACTCCTGGGCGGAGAAGTTCGAGGACGTGCTGGCGCAGGCGTCACGCGAGGGGTACAGCCCGGGATGGTACCATGGCGCGTCCTTCTCGACCATCGGCGCCGCGGGATTCGCGTCGTCGTTCGGAGGGTCCTTCTCCAGCGCGCTTTCGACGGCCTCCACGGCGCCGGGCTCCAGCTCCGGCAGTGGGGGAGGCGGCTCCTCCGGCGGCGGGGGAGGCGGCGGCGGGGGAGGCGGCTGGTAGGTCAGTGTCGACGGATTCACCGGTGTCAGCTCAGCGTTCGTTGACCCCGGTTTCACTTCCGCCTGCGTCTTTCAGGAGTTCTTCCGCACCAGGCGGTACCTGATGAGCAGGGCGCACGAGTAGACGACGACCGCCAGGTAGAAGAGCTGCATCCAGAAGGCGGTGCGGCCCGCGTCCACTATGGCCAGCGGGTAGAGCATCGCCATCGCCGCGAAGGCCGCCGGGTCCTGAATGCGAAGCAGGCGGCAGGATCTGTCGCGCAGACGGAACAGAACGGCCACCATGGTCATGACGGCGGCCGAGAACAGGAAAGGCCCCGCGAAGCCCGCCATGTGGTCCGCCATGCGCCCCATAAACGTGTAATGCAGGCAGTAGACGGCGCCCAGTATGCCGACGACCTCGGGGTCCACCTTCTCGCCGGCGATCACGGCGGGGACCACCAGGAGAATCAGCAGCAGTATCAGCCCCACGGGCGCCTGCTCGAGCAGATTGGCGAAGTGATACTCCGGCTGCTCGGCTACCGGCAGCTTGATGCCTATGTCGTACGAGGTCAAGGCGTTATCGAGCTTCCAGGAGAGCTTGTAGGAGCTTCCCCGCAGTTCGGCCAGGTTCTGCGCCGGCGGCATGGAGCCGATAGGATAATCCAGTCTGTCCGGCGGGATGCCGTTCACCGTCATCGTCACCCGGTAGTGGCCGGTCTGGGTCATGCGTCTCGGTATGTACCGCAGGTGTTCCAGGCCCCGGGAGCGATAGCCGATCTCAACCGTCTTCTGTTCGCCGGGCTTCATCTCGGTGTCCCACACGATCGAGTCGTTCTCCGTCTCGGCGGATTCCAGCATGTCGGCCCCGCCGACCCTGAGATACATGCTGTCGAAAAGCCCCGTTCCGGCGGGAAGGCGGAACGACATGCGCGCGGTCGTCTTCCATTCGCTCTTGTTGGCGAC
>CAYMFW010000274.1:0-5973 GCA_964389785.1 uncultured Planctomycetota bacterium | reverse complement strand
ACTTGTCGCACACCAACGGGTCCACTTCGTAGACCTTCGCCACCAGATACGCCCATGCCCGGCGGATCTCCAGGGGCGCCCTGTCCTCGGTGGCCGAGACGATCTCCGCCTGGCTTTTCCCCGGCACCGGCTCCTGCGCCTCCAGCTTCTTCTTCAGGAGACCTCTTACTTTGTTGCTGTACCGACCGTAATTTTTCCCTACCGATAACCCCTGAGCGCCTCCTTCAGATCCGCCGTCACCATATCCTTCAGTTCCTTGGGGGCGAGGACCTTCGCGCCGGGGCCCCAGCCGAGCACCCAGCGCTTCACCTCGAACAGGGCGTTGGTGGTGAAGGAGAGGGTGAGCGAGCCGTCGCGGTGGTCCTTTATCTTCTGTGACGGGTGCCACTGACGCTCGCGCACGTACGGGGCCTGGTCGGGGGTGAACCTGATCTTCACGGCGTGGTTCTTCTTCCCGCGGAAGATGCCGAAGTGCTGGCCGATGAATTCCTGGAAGTCGAAGTCGGCGGGCATGGCGAATACGGTGTCGAGCAGCTTCGCCTTCTTTATCCGGGACATCGCGAAGGTGCGGACGTCGTTGCGGTAATGGCAGCGGCCGATGAGGTACCACTCGCCGCGGTAGCCGACGGCGCGGTACGGGTCGAACTCGCGGGGCGCCGGCCGGGAGTGGCCGGGCACCTGGTATTCCATCAGCAGGCGGCGGTCGTCGCGCAGGGCGGTGAAGACGGCCTTCCAGACGTCCGGGTCTATCGAGGTGGTCGGCTCGGGGAAGAAGGAGAAGCGGGAGTCGATCCAGTCCGGGGAGAGCGAGATCTTCTCGGGCAGGGCCGCGGCGATCTTGTCGAAGACGGACGTCAGCTTCTCGTGCAGGGGCGTGTTGGCGTACTGCTCCAGCGCCTTCTCGGCGATGAAGACGGCGAAGATGTCGCTTTCCGGGATGTCTATGGCCGGGAGCCGGTAGTTCTCCTCGGTGTAGAAATAGGTGTTGGTCCTGCTGTCGAATTCTATCGGCGCGCCCTGTTCCTGCATGTGGCGGATGTCCCGCTGGACGGTCTTGGTGCTCACGTCGCCGTGGCCCTCGTCGCGGTAGTCCCGGGCGAGCGTGTTGCAGTTGACGGTTATCCGGTGCCTGGTGCCGTGCGCGAGCTTTTTATCTATGAAGCTTATGCGGCGCTGCTGCGGCTTGAATTTGGGCATATTTCCTCCTTCCCGGCGCGATAGTAGCTGTGGAAACAGGGAAATGCAAGGGGCGTAGGACACTATCTGTCCCAGGGTCCGTGGTACGGTGTGAGGTAGATTGGCGTGACGGAGGCCCTTGACTTGTAAGAAAAAGAGGGTATTATTTCTTACGGAGAGGGGGCTTTCAATGGGAAGGCAAAGTGTGATGAAGAAAATACTTGCGCGAGTGCGGGCGCATGGTAGGGGTTGGTGCTTTTCACAGAAGGATCTGCAAGGCGTAGGCAGCAGGAGAGCGATCGACGTCAGCCTGCATCGTCTTGTGAACGACGGAAGCATCAGGCGCATCGCCAGGGGGCTGTATGACTACCCCGAGTACAGCAAGATCCTGGACAGGACGGTGGGTCCGGATCCCGACAGGGCCGCACAGGCAATTGCGCGTAAGCACGGCTGGCGGATTCAGCCAATCGGTGCCATTGCCGCGAACCTTCTGGGAACGTCGGAACAGGTTCCGGCCAAGATAATCTACGTTACGGATGGGCCATCGAAGGTGATGAAGATAGGGAACTACACGATTCGGTTCAAACACGTTGAGCCGAAAGACATCAACGTAAAGAACCCGAAGAGCGCGCTGGTCATCCAGGCGCTGAAGTTCGAGGGCAAGACAAGGATCGGCGAGAGGTTCATCAGGAGGGTCCGCAGTCGGTTGTCGGCAAGTGACCTTCGGAAATTGCTCAAAGACGCGCGTTACGGAACGGATTGGATATATGCGGCAGTGGAGAAGATCTGTGAAGATCGGGAGAGGGATGATGGATAAGGTAGCGTCAGCAGCGATTGGGGAGCGATCGGTGTTCTTTCGGCAGGCAGCAGAGCCGGCCGGTTTTCCTTCGACGATAATCGAGAAGGACTTCTGGGTGTGCTGGACGCTGAAGCGTCTCTTCGGGCATCCGGCATTCGGGGAGGGTTTGATTTTCAAGGGCGGGACATCACTGTCGAAGGTATACCGAGTGGTTGAGCGATTCTCGGAAGACATAGACGTGTCGTTGAGCAGAAGGCTCCTGGGGTACAGCGGCGAACGGGATCCGGAACGGCCCGATCTGAGCAACAACAAACGGCAGAAGCTGCTGCGGGAGATGGGCGAGACCTGCAGCGAGTATGTGAAATCCGATTTGAAGGCAATGCTGGAAGATGACTTCGGCGGAATCATCAGTGAGGAGAGCGGTGCATGGAGCATTGTCGTGGACGAAAACGACCCGGACAGGCAGACACTCCTCTTCTTCTACCCCGTCAATGAAGAGCGTCTCCAGTACATTGAGCCCTTCGTGAGGATTGAACTGGGCTGTCGATCGGATACGTGGCCTACCGAGGAGGCGTCTTTGCGGCCATATTGCGGGGAGTACCTTCCGGAGGCCTTCGACGATGCTGTGTGTCCGGTAAAGGTGCTCACGGCCGTTCGAACGTTCTGGGAGAAGGCCACCATCCTTCATCAGGAATACCACCGTCCGGAACACAAGGCACTTCCCGGCCGACACTCCCGGCACTATTACGATATGGCGATGCTGGCCGGGAGCGCACACAAAGATGCCGCCCTCGCCGATCCGGCGCTTCTGAAGCGTGTGGTCGAGCACAAGATGGCGTTCTTCCGGTGCGGATGGGCGAAGTACGACGAGGCGGTGCCGGGGAGCCTGAGACTGTCGCCTGCGGCGGAACGCATTGCGGGGCTCGAGGCGGATTACGAAGCGATGAGCGTGATGATCTTCGGAGATACACCCGCGTTCGACGACGTGCTGGGCGTGATAGCCGAGCTCGAGCAGGAAATCAACGGGCCGAAATAGGGCGGGGGGGGTAGGACATCATCTGTCCCAGGGTCGGCCGTAGAGTATCTGTAGACGAGTTGAGTTTTATAGAAAGGAGGATGCCTTGGGACACCGGAAGTGGAGGACGATCGGCGTTGCGGCGGGGTGGCTCGCCGCGGGCATCGTCTCACTCGTGCAGGGACATACGTTCGCGTTGATGGCGGCGCTGCTGGCGACCGCGATGATGTTCTTCATCGAGGACGCGCTGGCGGCACGGTAAGAGCAGGAGGTGGGAGATGGAGAAGGCGGTAGAGAAGCTGTTGGACAGGGTCGAGCTGGAGGACGCGCAGGTGTTCGAGAACATGACGGTGTTCCCGCTGTGCCTCGCGAACGGCAAGGCGCCGGAGTACCTGACGCTCGGCGAGGCGATGGAGAAGGACGTGCTCGAGGTCGAGGAGGTGGACGAGGGTGGCTCGGTGCCCGAGCTGAGGGCGGTGAACGAGGCCGACGTGCCGGTGATGCTGATAGACGGCGAGGAGCTGATCGGGGCGAAGCAGAACCGGATAGTGAACCTGACGATTCTGCTGAAGAAGAGATCGAGGACGCGGATACCGGTGAGCTGCACGGAACACGGCAGGTGGTCGTACAGCACGCGGAAGTTCCGGGACTCCAAGGTGGTGTCGCCGTACAGGCTGAGGGCGAAGAAGGCGGCGGCGGTGAGCGAGAACATGCAGATGAGGGGCACGCGCGAGTCGGACCAGATGGAGGTCTGGGACCAGGTCGAGGAGCTTCAGGGGGCGATGCACGTGGAGTCCCACACGTCGGCGATGAGGGACGTGTACGAGGCCGTGACGGAGGATCTGGGGAAGTGCGTGAAGGCGTTCGAGTGCCTGCCGTCGCAGGTGGGCATGCTGGTGATCATAGACGGGGAGGTCGCCAGGCTCGAGCTGGTGCCGCGGAACGAGGCGTATGGCGCGTATCACGACAAGCTGGTGCGCAGTTACGCGATGGGGGCGATGGAGTCGCGGATGACGCGGCGGGTGCGAAAGTACAACGCCGATGCGGGCGCGAAGGCCCGCGCCTTTCTGGAAGAGCTGCGCTCGACCGACGAGATGAAAGAAAAGGCCCTGGGATTGGGCTGGGACCTCCGGTACAAGGGCGCCACGGCGGTAGGGGCGGCGCTCCTTTACCGGAGACACGTGATGCACGCGACGTTCCTCAAGTTAGAGGAGGATGATGAAGTTCGCGACGACGACGATCCAACCGTGTACTGACCGCTTTGTCTCCCACCTCCTGATTCCCGGAGAGGGAAAGGAGGGGCCGGGGGCCGTCACACGGCGGCCCCGGCCTGCCCCCTTGACATTTAGCCTTCAGATAGTATAATTACACGGGTAATTACGTTAGGGAGGCGAAATGCACGCGAGTATTGTGAGAATAGGCAATTCAAAGGGGATTCGCATACCCAAGAGGGTTTTGAAGCAGTGCCGGATCAAGGACGAGGTGAATCTCACCGTCAAAGGAAGGAAGATCGTCCTGACGCCGGTCGCGAGAAAGCCCCGTGAAGGATGGGCCGAGGCGGCGGCGAAGATGCACGACACCGGTGACGATCAGCTGCTGATACCGGACGTTCTCGACGAGGACGTGCACGAGGAATGGGGATGAAGCAGTACGAGATATTCATCGTCGGGCTTGATCCGACGATGGGTTCCGAGATCAAGAAGACAAGACCCTGTATCATCATATCTCCGGACGAGATGAATGATGGGCTTAACACCGTGCAGGTGGCACCCCTCACTTCGAATACGCGGCCGTATCCCTGGAGGACTGCGATCACTCACCGGGGAAAGCGGGGCATGATCGCGCTCGACCAGATTCGCACGATAGACAAGAGGCGGCTTGTGAAGAAGGTGGGGTCGGCGAAGCGGGAGGTGCGTGATCGCATCAAGGCGGTCATCGTGGAGATGCTGGTGCAGTAGGCGGTGGAGGGGTCAAGGTGGTATAATTGGATATGTTCAGGGTTAGAGGAATCATTGTTCTGCTCATCGCAGCCGCGATGCTGCCGCTTGCCCGGACGCGCGTGGCGTGCGGGGACCCTCCTCCCGCCGCCGCGAAGAGCTGGCAGGAACACGCCGCCGACAACAAGCTGAGCAAGGACGACATCGCATCCCTGCAGAAGAACGGGATACTCGTCACGGGCGAGTGCTACAAGCAGGTATTTTCCGCGTACCTGGGGGGTGACACGCCTTTCTTCGTAACGTCGGATTCGCTTCTCAACGCGTATCACGTGCTGTACGAGGAGACGATATTCCGGCTCGAGAGGACGGCGTCGTCGAAGCTCCCGGGGATCCTGCGGCTCATCCTGAAGAATCTGGAGGATACCGACAAACATCTCAAGGGTGACCCGGCGCTCGCGGCGGCCGCGAAGAGGCGCGCGAAGCTGGTAATCGGCGTCGCGCTGAGGCAGCTGGATGATTCCTTCCACTTCAAGAAGAGGGAGCTGGACGGCATCCTCGACGAGGAAACGAAGAAGATCGCGAAGGCGGAGGCGGAGGAGCTTCCCGGGTGGCTCGGCAAACCCGACGCCACGCTGATGGCGCTGGATTACAGCCGGTACAAGCCCAGAGGGTTCTACACCCGTTCCGAGAAGCTGGAGAGATACTTCCGGGCCATGTCGTGGCTGCAGTCGATACCGTTCCGGGTCAGTCGCGATGAGGAACTCCTGGCGATTTACATGCTGGGGAACTCGGTTACGTACCAGAGATTCGACAAGTTCGAGGACGAGGAGGCCATGGACGCGTTCTTCCGCGCGTACAAGCTGTTCATCGGGGACCTCGACGACTGGGACCTGATGACCGCTGCTCATGAGGCGCAGAGCGATTTGAGACTGGACCTGTCCGGGAATGATCTGAAGGAAGAGCGCAAGTCCCTTCTGAAATACTGGAAACCAAAGGAGACTTCTCGCCCGAGACCACCATGTCAAGCAGCCTTTCTCCCGCGTTTC
>CAYMFW010000273.1:0-6003 GCA_964389785.1 uncultured Planctomycetota bacterium | reverse complement strand
GTCCTCGATGCTTCGCACTGACGACACCGCCAGTGCCGTCACCATGCAGGCGCACACCAGCGCGGCGGCGGCCAGCCCGATCTCCCTGGTTCCCCATCCGCCGCCCTCGGCCTCCCTCTCCTTCCCGGCCGCCCGGCAGCGGTAACAGCAGATGCAGTCCAGCTCGCCGGTCTTTCCCACCCCGTACGGACACCGGTGCGGATTGATCCCGGGGAAGAGCTTCTTCGACCAGCGGAACCCGTTCAGCAGTGAGAGAAACGCCCCGGCCGGGCACAGGGCCCGGCACCAGAAACGAGGAAAGAGAAGGGAAAGAAGCAGGATCCCGATGATCAGCAGGGAGACCGCGATGGCCTTTCCGCCGCCGAATACGGTCACCAGCGGGTCCGCCGAGGCAATCCCGCGGTCCCAGGTGAGGGCGAACACGCCGACCAGTGCGAACAGAAGGGCGTACTTGACGATCCTCACGTACCTCCATACCCTGGCGCCGGGTCCGCCCCCGATCAGCCACGCCCCCAGGTATCCGACCAGCTCCTGGACCGCCCCGAACGGACACAGGTATCCGCAGTACACGTTCCCGAGGAAGAGCACCGCCAGAGGCACGCCGACGACGAGAAGGAACGCGATATTCAGTCCCGCCTCCGGAAACGCCCCCTCAAGCAGGGACAGCACATGATCCGTGGAGTATTGGACGTTCAGCAGGTAGCCCGTGCCGACAGCGCACACCGCGAGAAACACCCCGCGCGCCCGGGCCGACCGGGAGTAGCGGAGGACCGCCGCGATGGCGAAGAGAAGTACCATGACCGCGACGCGAAAATCAAACCGCGAGGGAGCGCCGGACGGGACCTCTGGTTCGACGGCTCGGCCCTGCACCCCCGCACCGAAGGCCGCTCCCGCCTCCCGCACACCTCTGCCCACGGCCGACGACGTGAGGGTCGCTCCGGTCGCGGCATCCACCCCCTCCATCCCGTCGGCCCGGAAGATGTTCCGTCCCATCAGGCTCGATTTCCATTGATTCACCATCTCGAGGTACGCCGGGGTCTCGCGGGAGCGTATGATCCTGATGCCGCGAAGGGTCCCGTCCCGGTCCGTCTTCAGCGCAAGCACCATCGCCCCGCCGTAGCCCCGTATTCCGTCAACGAGTCCCGCCGTACTGAAGATGTATCCGCCAACCCTCCCCGCATCGTCCTCGAGGGAAAGATAGGAAAACGGTTTCCCGTCTCTGCCCGGGAAGCTGCGTTCGACCGCCTTCAACTCTCCGGACGCTGTCAGCCCCGTTTTCGGTACCGCGCCTTCGGACTCATTCCCCGTCGCCGCGCCCCGGTACAGCGCCGCCATGATCGTCAGGAACGCCGCAATCCCGACCAGCACGTGCCCGCATGCACGCACCGCCCGGTCGAACCGGCCTGCCCCTGCCGCCTTCCTTCCGAACCGGGGAATCAGAACCACCAGATTCACCGCCAGCGCCGCCGCCACGATCACCGCCCCGGCGAGGCTCCCCAGAAGCGGCAGAAGGACCAGTCCGGTCACCACCGCGCCGAGTGCCCCTCCCGCGTGGTCGTTCAGCTCGATGGAGCTCCCGGCCTCCCGGTCCGTGATGCCGGACGATTTGAGACCGGCGGCGGCGAGAGGGACGTATACCCCGCTCAGCGCCCCGCACACGAGGAAGAGCAGCGCGAATACCAGACCCGGCACGCCCGCGGGAAGCATCGGCACCGCCAGTATCACCGCCAGGTGTGGGACTATGCCCAGGAGCAGAAGCGGATGCGACGCCGGATTCAGCCGGATCAGCACCCGCTCGACGACCATCGCCCCGACCGACAGCCCTATCATGAACAGCGCCGACAGCATTCCTATATGAAGGAAGAGCGATCCGAAGCGGGCCTGATACAGAAACATCAGGATGATGTTCATCCCCATACCCGCCGCGCCGGCCGAGAACACCAGGAACCGGTGATCGAACGGCGCCGGCCCGGACGCGTCCGGGACTCCGATCATGTAGGAATAGCGAAGCACCCCGTATACCCCCGCGGTGGAGAGAAGCGCGGCCAGCCCGAAGCCCGCGAAGGCGAGCACGAACGGGGTGACGGACGGGCCGGCCCCGGACCGCCGGGATACAAAGAGAAGCGTATGCAGCAGAGATTTCGGATACCCGTCCGTGTTCAGCAGCAGCCCCCTCGTATCACTCTTTCCCGCCTCCATGTAGCTCTTGAGCTGAAACTCCATCCGGTCTTCCTGGTAGAGCGACATCAGCCCCTCGGCGGGATAGATCCGTTCCGCGCCCGGGACGGTCCTGAACCGCTCGGCCAGTACCGCCGGAGAAGAGTCCAGTCCCTTCGAACGGGAGGCGATGATCCAGGTCTCGTCCCCCGGCTTTACCACCAGGTTCGGGAATACCTCTTTCAGCGTCCAGAATACCGACGCGCCCATGTTGGCGACCTCGGTTCCCATCACGTTCTCCCCGCCCGACACCCTCACCCCGACCACGCCGCCTTCCCTCAGGCCGCCCTCCAGGATCTCGAAGAACTCCCGCGTCACGTACCGGTTCAGCACCAGGCTGGAAGCGTCCGGCAGATTGAGTATCGCCAGGTCGTATTCCCGCTGCGCTTCGGCGAGAAACTCCCGCACGTCCGCCTCCGGAATCTCCAGCCTCTCCGCCGCCCTTCTCGTTTCCTCCGGCACCACCTCCAGCAGACGGTGTGCGTACGCCGGGTCGGGATTCAGCCACGTTGCATTCTCGACCTGCGCCAGCGACAGCGCCTGCAGACAGATGGCGAGCGAGCCCTGTCCTATCACCAGGATCCGTCGCGCGTCCGGCTGCTGAGCGAGATGGATCGCGAGTACCTCGTTCGCCGACTCGTCCGCCGGCAGGCTCTCGATCACCGATTCCCACGCCATCACGTGGAATCTGTGTTCATAGGTCCCGTACAGATACCGCGTCTGCGGCGTCGAGTAGCTTCCCTCCAGCCCATCGCCGGGCAACAGCCTCTGCCACGATTGAGCACTGCCGTAACGCGCCCACCGGCGGTCCGCCCCGCCGACCAGACACCCTCCCGCCGCCGCGAGGACGGCAAGCGCGACGATGAGGGACCGGCGCGAGCCCCGCGCCGCCACCGCCGCCCCCGCCATCAGCACCGACGTCCAGACGAAGATCGACTCCGAGCCCACCCCCGCCGCGAGCAGCGCGGTGACCGCGATGCCGCCCAGGAAGCCGCCGACCGCCTCCCGGATGTACACCCCGGCCACCGCGATTCGGCTCGTCTCCGACACCCACCGGCACGCGAGGGTGAAGAGAAGCCCCGTCATCAGCGACACCGGCGCGTTCGCGATGAACGACACCGTAAACATCTTCGCGAACGGAAACAGCTCGAAGTCTCCTACCCCGGCGATCGTTCTCGAGTAATGTATCAGCGTCCATTGCAGCAGAAAGGCGGGAATGTAGAGAAGCGGCATCACCTCAAACCGGTCCGTCATCCGGGAGAAGACGCCGAACCGCGACCTGCCGAGAAGCCCTCCCAACCCGACCCACACCAGCCAGGAGCAGAAGAAGCTGGCGACCCCCAGCTCCGAGCCCTCGTACACCGTGAGGAAATCGCGGAAGAGCAGCGTCTGGGCCACGAGCGCGAAGAACCCGAGCGACGAGACGACCAGGTACTGCAGGAACGCCATCCGTTTCCCGCCGGTCACCCGGCCCACCTCCCCGGCCCGAATGTGCGGCGCCTGCCGAGCGGGCGCACGCTGCCCGGAAACCGCCTTCCGGGCACCGCCCGCCGGAACCGTTCCGGAACCAGCGACGAGAGCATGCAGAATCCCCCCAGCGCGGCCAGGCCCAGCCCGGCCAGCATCCTGCGTACGAATCCTCTGCGGCTCAGTTCCATCGTCCGTATACCTTCGTCTTGCACACCGGACACGCCCCATCGACCATGTGGTTCTCCAGTGTCACGTACCCCCGGCGCCCCACCAGCAGTTTCCGGCACGACGGGCAGTACGTGTTCCCGGAATCCTCCAGCAGGATGTTTCCTGCATAGACGTGCAGCAGCCCCTCGGCGTCCGCTATCTGCTTCGCCCGCGACAGGGTCGAGGACGGTGTGGCCGGCAGGTTCTTCATCCTGTAGTGCGGGAAGAAGCGGGAGAAATGCAGCGGCGTGTCCTTCCCCATCTCCTTCGCGATCCACGCGCACAGCGCGGTGATGTCCCTGTCCGAATCGTTCAGCGTCGGGATGAGAAGGTTCGTCACCTCGACGATCACGTCCATGCTCCTCAATGTTACCAGCGTGTTCAGCACCGGCTTCAGCGTCGCCTCGCAGATCTCCCGGTAAAACCTGTCCGAGAACGCCTTGAGATCCACGTTCGCTCCGTCCACGTAACGGGCCAGCTCGCGCAGCGGCTTCTCGTTGATGTATCCGGCGGTCACCAGCACGTTGTTCAGCCCCTCCTTGCGCGACGTGATACAGCTGTCGAGCGTGTACTCGTAGAACGCCATCGGATCGCTGTACGTGTACGCCACGGACAGGCTTCGACTCCTCCTTGCCGCCAGCGGCACCTTCTCCGGCGGCAGGCTCACCGCCCCGGCGTCCTCCGGGTTCCGCTGGGACAGGTCCCAATTCTGGCAGTTCTTGCAGTGCAGGTTGCAGCCCACCGTCGCGATCGAGAAGATCGACGAGCCCGGCAGGAAGTGATACATCGGCTTCTTCTCGATCGGATCCACGTGCACCGCGCTCGGGAAGCCGTACGCCACCGCGGTGAGCTTCCCCTCAATGTTCACGCGGATGCGGCAGTCCCCGCTCTGTCCCGGACCGATCCGGCAACCCTTCGGGCACAGCTCGCATACGACCGTCATTCCAGCATCCCTTTCATCCCGCTCGACATCAGAAACTCCGGCGTGTTCTCCTTCAGCCGTATGATCAGGCACTCCGTCCCTTCCATCTTCTCGACCGTCTCGATGCCTTCCGCCGCGCCCAGCACCGATAGCCCGGTGGCCAGCCAGTCCGCCGTCATCGCGTCCCGCGCCAGGATCGTCACGCTCGGGTTATGGGACACCGGCCGGCCGGTCCGCGGATCGATGATGTGGCTGTATCTCTTCCCGCCGATCTCCACGTACCGGGCGTAGTCGCCGGAGGTGGCCACCGCGCCTTCCTCCATATGCATCTTGCCGATCAGCAGGTTTCCGTCCCGGGGGTCCTGCACCCCCACCGTGAAGGGGTCAGCGCCGCCGCCGAATACCCGCATGTCCCCGCCGATATTCACCAGGCACTTCTTCGCGCCCCTTTCCCGCAGCAGCTCCGTCAGGCGGTCCACGATGTATCCCTTCGACACCCCCCCCAGATCCACCTTCACCATGTCGTTCGTGAATCGCACCGTGCCCTTCTCCCGATCGAAGGCGATCTTGTCCATACCGATTCTGCCGGTGACCGCCTTCAGCGCGGACGGCTCCGGCACCCTCCCGGTCTCTCCCGCTTCCTTCCAGAGCCGGATCAGCGGTTCCACCGTCACGTCGAACGCCCCGTCCGTGGCCTTGTTCCCCCTGAACGCGGCCTCCAGCACGGCGCGCATGTCCTCGGAGATCTCCACCTCCCACGACAACGCACTCTTGTTCATCACGGAAAGCTCACTGGTCGGTTCGTACTTGTTGAAGAGGCTGACGCACCGGGCGGCCTCCTCCTCGCACTCGGCGAACAGGCGATCGATCCCGTCCATCCGGTGGTAGATCTTGATCTCCGCCGGAATCACCCCGGCCAGCTTGAAGGTATGGTGACAGGGAAGGTTCGGGACCGGCTCGCGCAGGAGCCAGAACACCGCCGCCAGACCGGCAATCGCCAGAATCAGCAGCGCGAAATGGCCGCCTCGTCGCCCCCCGTTCTCAGTCGTTTCTCCGTTCATCGACCGCCATTATAGCCGGAATCACGCATGCTGTCGAAGCAGGATCCCGGCCGCCGGGGGTTGCTGAGCGGGTTCGACCGGCCGTCCGCCGAGAGGCGGACCTTTCCTTGGCCGGGCGAACCTTGC
>CAYMFW010000272.1:0-6061 GCA_964389785.1 uncultured Planctomycetota bacterium | reverse complement strand
TTCGGCATCGCCTCCCTCACCGTAGCTTCAACTCTGATAGGTTCTTCATTCGGCATTCTACTCTTCCGTGAGAATCCACGGTCCCCCGTCAGGAACCGAGACGGTGTGCTCCACATGAGCGGCGAGGCTTCGGTCACCCGTCACAGCGGTCCAGCCATCCGACAGCACCTCAGTCCTGGCCCTCCCGACGCTTATCATCGGCTCCAGGGCCAGCACCATTCCCTTCTTCAGAACCACATCCCCATCCTTCCTGACATCGAACGCGAAATTCGGTATCTGCGGCTCCTCGTGCATGCTGTGGCCTATCCCGTGCCCCACATACTCTCTGATCACTGAGAAACCGCTGCTCTCCACGTTTTCCTGAATGGCCGCTGAGACCTCGGACAGCTTCCGGCCCGGGCGCAGCATGCCCACCGCCATCGCCAGCGTCTCCCGGCACACGCCGATGAGCCTTCGCGCCTCCTTCGAGGGTTTACCGACCACGAACGTGTCCGCTGCGTCCCCGTAGTAACCCTCCCGTTCGACCCCGACGTCAATGCTCACCACGTCACCGTCCTCCAGCGCCCTGTCTCCAGGGATTCCGTGCACGATCTCCTCGTTTATCGAAACGCATATGCTCGCCGGAAACCCCCGGTACCCCTTGAAGGCGGGAGAAGCCCCCTTTTCCAGAATGTACTCCTCCGCGCACCGGTCCAGGGCTCCCGTCGTGACCCCGGGTCCGACCATGTCCTTGACTGCGGAGAGCGTCTTCGCGACTATCCGCCCGGCCTCCCGCATCAACACTATTTCTCGGTCCGACTTGATTCGTATCATTCAACACGTTGCAGCAGCCCCTGAAGCAAGTCGTTGAGCTCGTCGACGGTCTTGTCTCCCGGAACCTCCTCGAGTATCCCCTTGTTTCGGTAATAGTCGATCAGCTCCCTCGTCTGATCCTCGTATACCTGCAGCCTCTGCCTGATGGTGTCCAGCTTGTCGTCCACCCGTTGATACAGTTCGCCACCACACCTGTCACACACGCCCTCGACCTCTGGCTTTATCGTTTCCACGTGGTAGTTCCCTCCGCAGCCGCGGCAGATGCGCCTTCCAGTCAGCCTTCGCACGATCATGTCTTCCGACGTATTGAAGTAGATCACCCGATCGAGCCGACGTCCATTACCGGCCGCCTCGTCCAGGGATTTTGCCTGGGCAATTGTCCTCGGAAACCCGTCCAGCACATACCCGTCCGCGCAGTCCGAGTCGTCGAGCCGCTCCCTCACCAGACGCACGATCATGTCGTCCGGAACCAGCTCTCCAGAGTCCATGTAGCTCTTCGCCTCCAGGCCCAGCTCGGTGCCGTCGGCCACCGCCTTCCGGAGAATGTCTCCGGTCGAGATGTGCGGCACGCTAAGCTTGCAGCAGACTTCTTGCGCCTGCGTTCCCTTGCCCGCACCGGGAGGTCCGAGAAAAGCCAGCCTCATCTGATTCTCCCTCGCACCTTCGCTCCCCTCACGAAGCCCTCGTAGTGCCTCATCATCAGGTGAGACTCGATCCTCTGAACGACGTCGAGTGCGACACCGACCACGATGAGTATCCCGGTCCCGCCCAGAAAACTTGTGATGTACTGTTCCACGCCCAGAGAGGACGACATCAGTTGAGGCAGAATCGCTATCACCGCAAGGAAGGCGGCGCCGGCCAGCGTAATCCTGGTCATTACCTTCTCGAGGTACTCCGCCGTTCTCCTTCCGGGCCGAATCCCGGGGATGAAGCTTCCCGATTGTTTCAGGTTGTCGGCCATCTCTATCGGGTTGAATGTGATGGCCGTGTAGAAATAGCAGAAGAAGAATATCAGCCCCACATACACAAAGATATAGAGAAAACTCCCATAGCTCAGCATGTCTTTCAGCACTTCAAGGCCCAGCCACGCCCCCACCGACATGGGAAACATCAGAAACGACTGCGCAAAGATGATGGGAATCACGCCGGCCTGATTCACGCGGAGGGGAAGATACGTCCGCTGCCCGCCGTAGACCCTTCTCCCGCGCGCGTGTTTCGCCTGCTGCATCGGGATCCTGCGCTGGCCCTGCGTGATAAACACCACACCGATGACCACTCCGACAAAGAGGACGACCAGCAGAATCACCTTGAGCAGTCCCACCTTACCTCCTGCGTCCCACGGCACCGATACGTCCGCGTTCCGCAGCAAGTTGTAGATCGCACTGGGGAGACGGGAAACGATTCCGCACATGATGATCAACGATATACCGTTCCCGATCCCGCGCTCCGATATCTGCTCTCCGAGCCACATAAGAAACGCAGTGCCGGTAGTAAGCGCAAGTATAGCAGTAACATAGAACGTCCACGACGGGTCGGGGACGATCCGGTGCGTGCCTATCGGTGCCATCCCCTGCAGCCAGCGGATAATGAAGGTGGACTGCACGAGACACAGCCCTACGGTTGCATACCGCGTGTACTGGGTTATCTTCTTTCTTCCGTAGTCCCCTTCCTTAGACAGACGCTCCAGCGCAGGGATGACCGGCACCAGCAGCTGAAAAATAATGGAGGCGGTAATGTAAGGCATGATCCCCAACGCGATCACTGTTGCGCGCCCTATCGCCCCGCCGGCGAACATATTAATCATCCCGAAAACCTGCCCCAACGGCTGACCCGCCATCTTTTCGAACACTTCCATCACCGCGTTCACGTTGATCCCCGGGATAGTCAGATACGCGCCCATACGGTACACCGCAAGCAGGGCGAACGTCACCCCCAGCCGGCGCCGCAGGTCCGGTATCATTAACATATCCCTGAATGATCCCAGCACGTGAAACATTCTAAATCTTCTCCGCCTTTCCGCCCGCCTCCTCGATCACCTTTGCCGCTCCGGCGCTGAAACCAGCGGCTTTGACCGTGAGACGTTTCTCCAGTTTCTCGTTCCCTATGATCTTCACTTTCTTATCCTTCTTCCGCACGATGCCGGCCTCCCGCAACACCTCGATGTCCACCGTGGTCCCGTCATCGAATACCGTCAGCTGTCTCAGGTTGACCTCTGCCGGCTTGTTCCTACCCGGCGAGAAACCCCTCTTCGGCAGTCTCCGGAAAAGCGGCGTCTGTCCGCCCTCGAAGTAGACGCTCCCGAAGCTTCCGGACCTCGCCCGCTGACCGTTTTCACCAGCCCCGCTGGTCTTCCCGGTACCCGAGCCGTGTCCTCTGCCTACACGCTTGCGCTTCTTCCTCTTGGAACCGGCTGCTTTGATTTCGTGGAGGCTCATTTCTGTTCCTCATCCAGGCTGACTCCGCGCAGCGACTCCACAGCCTGCCTGTTTCTCAGCTTTCCGAGACCGTCCATCGTCGCCTTCACGAGATTCACCGGGTTGTTCGACCCCAGGGACTTCGTCAGGATATCGTGGATTCCGACCGCTTCCACCACTGCTCGCACGGCCCCACCGGCTATGACACCGGTCCCCGGCCGTGCCGGCCGGAGAACAACCTTCGATGAGCCGAAGCGTCCCTCTGTCTCATGCGGTATCGTGCCACCAGCCAGAGCGATATCCACCATCGAGTTCCTCGCCTCGCTGGTGGCCTTTGCCACCGCAAACGGCACCTCGTTGGCCTTGCCGTAACCGAAGCCGACTTTCCCGACCCGGTCACCGACTACCACGAGACTGCTGAAGCTGAAGCGCCGTCCGCCCTTCACCACGGCGGCCGTTCTGTTGATAGCCACCACGTTCTCGACGAACTCGGGCTCGCCGCTCTCCACTTCCCTGGCGACGTCCCGCACCTCGACTCCCTTCTTCGGCCGCTGCTCATTCTTCGTCTTCTGGTCTTTTTCTTCCATAATTCCCTAGAACCTCAATCCTGCTTCCCTCGCTGCATCCGCCAGCGCTTTCGTCCGCCCGTGATACCGGTACGGCCCGCGGTCAAAGACGCAGCTCTCGATGCCCGCCTTCTTGGCGTTTTCGCCAAGAGCCTTACCCACGAGCGAGGCCGCCTCGATCCCCTTCTTCCCGGCATTCCTGATGTCAGGGGAAATCGTGGATGCCGCCGCGAGGGTACGCCCCTGTGCATCGTCGATGAGCTGAGCCGAAATATTCTTGCCGCTCCGGAACACACTCAGCCTGGGCCTCGCACCTGTACCGAAGATCCTGTTGCGCACCCGCTTCGTGCGCCGCTTCGCTCGTACCCGCTTCTGTCCCTGTTCTCTCATTTCTTAGCCAACCGCCACAAAGGTCTTGCCGGCCTTCCGCCTTACATGCTCCCCGAGGTACCGTATGCCCTTGCCCTTGTACGGCTCGGGGGGCCGTATCCTGCGAATCTTCGCGGCGATCTCCCCCACAACCTGCTTGTCACACCCCTTCAGGACTATTCTCGTCGGCTCAGGCGTCTCTGCGTCCACGCCCTCCGGAAGCGACACAACCACCGGATGACAGAAGCCTATCCGTAATGTGATCGTCCGCCCTTCCGCCTTCGCGTTGTAGCCCACCCCAACGATCTCGAGAGCCTTCTGAAAACCCTCGGACACACCCTTGACCGCGTTGGCGATCAGACTCCTCACGAGCCCGTGCTTCGCGCGGTGCTCCTTGTCATTCGACGGCGCCACCACGACGACTTGTCCTTCCTTCACATCCACCGTCAATGGCTCGGGCACCTCGCAATCGAGACTCCCAAGATTGCCCTTGACGCTCACCATACTGCCCTTTACCGTCACCGTCACCCCGGCGGGTACGGGAACCGGTTTTCGTCCTATCCTAGACATGGTCTACCACACGGTAAGTAGGGCCTCTCCGCCAACGCCCTGCTTCCTTGCCTCCCTGTCACTCACAACTCCCTTTGACGTGGACAGCACTGTCACACCAATGCCCTGCATCACCGGTTTGATCTCCCGCTTCTTCCGGTACACGCGCCACCCGGGCCTGCTGAACCGCCTCAACCCGTGTATCACGCTTTCCCCGTCCGGTGCGTACTTCAGGTACACCCGCATGATCTTGACTGGCTCCACATCGACAACGCGAAAATCCTTAACGAAGCCTTCCCGTCTGAGGGCCTCCGCAATCGCCTGCTTCTCCTTGGACATCGGCATGTCCACGGTTTCCTTCTTCCTGAGGATGGCGTTCCTCATCCTTGTCAGCATGTCGGCTATTGGATCGGTCATCATAGCGCTACCACGACGCCTTGCGCACTCCGGGAATCTCTCCGCGAGAGGCCAGCTCGCGAAAACATATCCGGCAAAGCTTGAATTTTCTGTAGTAACCCCTTCTTCTCCCGCACAGGTGGCACCTGTTGTACTGCCGGCACGAGAACTTCGGCGCTTTCTTCCATCGCTCGACCAGTCCTTTCCGGGTCACGACTGACCTCCGCCTTCCTCACGAAAGGGCATACCCAGCATGCGCAGCAGCTCGATCGCCCCGTCATCCGTCTTGCTGGTCGTCACTATCGTGACGTCCATTCCCCGCGAGCCCTTGACCTCGTCGTGCCCCAGCTCCGGGAAGATCAGACACTCGTCAATGCCCATATTGTAGTTACCTCTTCCGTCAAACGACTCCAAATTCAGACCCCTGAAATCCCTCACGCGGGGCATGGCAGCGTTGATCAGGCGCTCCAGGAATTCATACATCATCCGGCCCCTGAGCGTTGCCCTGCACCCCACGATATCACCCTCGCGAATCTTAAATCCCGACACAGACTTTCTCGCCTTGGTTGCGGCCGGCTTCTGACCGGTTATAACCGACGTCACCTTCACGGCTTCCTCAAGCGCCTCGTTCTTGTCAACCCCGCTGTCGATTCTCATGTTAATGATGACCTTCACCAGCTTCGGAACCGCCATGATATTACTCACGCTGCACCGCTTCATCAGCTCGGGAACCATTCGCGTTCTGTAGTCTTCCATCAAGCCAGCCATCAGTCAGCCCCCACCGCTCCACCACACCTGGAGCACTCCCGCCTGTTCTTCTTTCCTTCTGCCTGCTCTACTCTCGTCCTGACGCCCCGGTTGCACTTGCTGCATACCGCGAGCAGATTGGACATGTGCACGGGGGCCTCACGCTGTATCCGGCCGCCCTGTGGATCGTCCCTGGTCGGCCTTCTG
>CAYMFW010000271.1:0-6062 GCA_964389785.1 uncultured Planctomycetota bacterium | reverse complement strand
CTTTTCCGGGGGGGCGCCATGGACCTGTTCGATCGGCCCGGAGAAGACGCTGGAGTACGAGTTCGTGGCCGGCGCGGGCAACCTGACGTGGGACGGCGGCACCGCGGTGGCGCTCGGCCTGAACGTCAAGGACGACTCCGACCTGGCGACGACGTACCAGATTCTGCAGCCGGCCGGGGCGGTGGGCGACTGGAACCCGGACTGGCAGCCGTGCTACGCGATCGACGACGGCACCGGCTCGTACACGAGCGCGCAGGCGGTGATCGTGGTACAGGACGACAGCACCCCGGTGCTCGATTCCGACACGGTGATCGTGCGGGAGGGAACCGCGGCGCTGATGAACTTCACCGGCTCCGACAACGTGCTCTTCGACAACGTGAACGGCATACAGCCGGGCGAGAGCGACTGGGACCCGGAGGAGGACGTGTGGCTCGATGCCAACGGGAACGGCCGGTACGACGTGGGCGAGGCGCTGCTGTACGTGGGCCAGGCGACGAACGTGCTGGCGAACCAGCGCGGCTTGCGCATCACGCAGGACGAGCCCGGCCACGCGGACCTGGCGTACCTGGACTCGGACCACGACGGGGCGTACGACCTCGGCGAGCCGATCGTCAACGTCACCGAGGGCGGCGTGAGCGACGACAGCAACCTGCTGACGTCCTTCGTGTTCCTGGACCCGGGCCCGAGCGTGCCCCTCGGACGGTGGAGCCCTGACTGGTTCTCCTGCTACGTCGTTGACGACGACGAGACGGACAACGACGAGTTCGACGCCACGGAGGCGATCGTACAGGACGTCGATATGGACAACCTGATGACCGCGGCCGACACCGTCGTCGATTCCGGGCAGGCCGATCTGACCCTGTTCGACATGGCGGACGGCGTGTTCTTCAACGACGCGAGCGGCAACGGGAAGTGGGACAGCGGCGAGGCGATCTGGCACGGCGACGCGAACTACGGCGCCGGCGACGACCTGCTGTACGGAAACGATCCGGGCGCCGTCGTGGGGCTGTCGATCACGCTGACGAAACAGATCGTGTATCTGGACAGCAACCACGACGGCATCTACGGCGACGGGGCGAGCTACAACGAGCCGCTCATCCGCGCGGTGGCCGGCGGCACGTACACGCTCTCGGCCGGGGACGGCGAATACATCATCGTGTGGGTCGACCCGACCTTGCTGCCGTCCTCCGATACGCAGGAGGATATCACGATACTGCCGAGCGACACGTTCGATCCGTCGGTGGACCTGGCGACCCTGACGACCGACGTCCTGAGCGGCGTGAGTCTCTACAGGGACGAGGATACCGGCCTGGTGAACGGCCAGCTCGACGCGAACGACGCGCTGGTCGCGATAGGCCAGCCGGTGTGGGCAGAGGATTCGAACGGCTACTACGTTGACCTGGTGCCGAAGTCCGGAGAGAACGTGCCGGACGACGACAACGGCAGCAACGACGGCGCGGATTACTTCGTGGCCGTCCGCACGTCGGACTCTATCGACTACCGGGACGCGTTCCGGCTGAAGGTGTACTGGAACGGCGTCACCTACAGCTCCGGCTCCTCCACGGCGAACGGCAACCTGGCGACCAACTGGATCGAAGCAAACGTCCCGACGTACCTGACGGACGTCGGCGGCGCCTTCGGCCACAAGGTGACCCCCGCGAGCGAGCCGATGTCTGTCATCGGTCTCAGCTGCCGGGACAAGGGCATCGAGAACGCGCTCAACTCCATCACGGTGTTCTTCTACAACGTGGGCGGCGACAGCGGTTTCACGGCCGGCGACCTGATGCCGCTCTCCAAGACGCAGTCGAGCGGCGTGGCGCTCTACCGGGACAACCCGTACGGCGGCGAGAACGGCATACTGGATCCGCTCGACATCTTCCTCCCGCTGAGGGTGACCCCGGCGTGGGGAGGCGGGCTGCAGAGGCGCACCGTCACCCTGCTGGTTGCGGACGCGGGCGCCCCGGGCCTGTTCGACAACGCCCCGGTTCCGGACATAGACGACGGCAACGATTCCGGCCCGGATTACTTCGTGACGATCACCACGTCGCCTTCGATAAGCCACGGGGACGACTTCCAGGTCGGCATCATCCGTGACGGCGTCATCGACGGCGTAAACTACACGGACGGCTGGTCCGGCGAGCGCATCACCGGCGCCACGATCACCTGCGACCTCGGCACCAACCAGGCGCCGACCATCGCGATCACCCTCCCGGCGGCCGAGGGATCGGTGACCTCACCGGGAACGAAGTTCCAGATCGAGTGGACGGACTCCGACCCTGAGGAGAACGCACAGATAACGCTGTTCTACGACACCGACGACACCGGCTTGAACGGCGTCCAGATCGAGACCGCCATCAGCGAGGACCCGGACAGCGGCATCAACGAGGACCGGTGGAACGACACGCTGGTGGACGAGGACCCGCGCGGCGACGCGAGCGGCGACAAGGCGCCCGGCTACCTCGGCGTGGACGACGACGAGGACGGCGGGGTCGACTTCAACGACGTCAACGTGGCGTACGCGGACTACGACGGCGACGGCACCCGGTTTTACGGGGCCAACAAGATCATGGAGTCCGACGAGAACGGCCCCGGCGGCGACGACGATCCTGAGGACTGGGCGCTGGCGGTGAAGGACGACGACGAGGATGGCGAGGCGGACGAGGACGGCGGCGACTTCTACATGTGGGACACCAGCGGGCTGCAGCCCGGATCCTACTGGATCTACGCGAAGATCGACGACGGCCTGCACGATCCGGTCTACGCGTACTCCGAGGGCCCCGTCGTGCTCAACTACGCCCCGAGCATCACGATGCTCGAGCCGTCGATCGACGAGATCGCGGTCGGTACGTTCAAGATCGAATGGCAGGACGAGGACATCGACAACAACGCCGAGGTCCGTCTCTACTACGATCAGAACAACATCGGCTACGACGGCGTGCTGATCACGACGACTCCTCTGCTCGAGGACAACCCCGAGGACGAGTACGACTGGGACGTCACCCAGGTGGCCAGCGGGGAGTACTACATCTACGGGGAGATCGACGATGGCCTGAACCCGAAGGCGTATTCCTACAGCACCGGCAGGGTGATCGTGCGCCGGAGGCCGGACATCGTCATCAACGCGCCACTGCCCGACGAGGTGGTCCGCGGCACATACGCGATACAGTACAGCGCCTCGGACGCCGACCCGGGACAGACGGACTCGCTGACGATCACCCTCAGCTACCGCTCGGTGAGCGGCAGCTGGACGCCGGTGGTCGACGAGAGCGGCACCCCGGCCACGGGCGTAGAGAACTCCGGTACGTACTCCTGGGTGACTCCGGCGAGCGCCAACGGCGGGCAGTACCTGCTGAGGGCGGTCGCGACGGACACCGACGGGTACACCGACACGTACATAACCGAGATCTTCACGATCGACAACGTTGAGTACGAGATCCGCGGCACCGTGACGCTCACCGGAGTCACCAGTCCGAACTACGGATCGGTCGCGATCACGGTGGACAGCGACGAGGGCCAGGTGACCTTCAACGCCTCGAACGGCACGTACATGATCACCTCGCTGCCGCCCGGAGCGCGGGTGGTGAGCGTGGCCGCGCCCGGCTACGTCTTCGAGCCCTCGAGCAGGGTCGTGGACGTGGGCCCGAGCTACCCGAACCCGAGAACCGGCGTAAACTTCACCGGGTACGCCCTGGCGATCGAGGGAACCGTCACGCTTGACGGCGAGGTGGATCACTCCGGCGTCAAGGTCTCCGTCGACACAGGGGAGTACACGCTGACCGACTCTGCCGGCGCGTACACGATTGCGCCGGTGACGGAAGGGACGCACACGGTAAGCGCTCAGAAGAGCGGCTACGTGTTCGCCCCGGTCGAGAGAACGGTGGTGGTGCCCCCGAGCCAGACGGACGAGGACTTCACCGGCTACCGGGTGCTCGGCGAGATCATCTCGATAGAGAAGATCGCCCGGGCCGACGGTATGTATCCGTTCGACGTGCGCATTACGTGGGAGAGCACCGCGACTCTGCCCAACAACTGGACCTACACCCTCGTCGTGAGCGACACGGTCGACGGTCTGAGCGTCGCGACGGCACGCACGTCGATTCCGTTCTCGACACCGGCTGACGGCTCGATGTCCTGGACGGACGACGGCCAGGACGTGGGAACGCACCCGTCCCTGCGCCAGGCCCGGTACTACGCGATAATGGTGAGCGAGAGCATCGTCTCCGAGGTGGTCGGTATCTGCGAGCTCACGCTCACGCGCGGCACGAACTACATCTGCGTGCCTCTGGAGCCGCTCGGTGACGCCAGCTTCGACACGCTGATGGGCGACCAGCTCACCGGCGGGGCCACCGCCACCACGTCCGACAAGATCATGAGGTGGCACAGGTCGTCGTCGTCCTTCTCGACCGCGTGGCTGAACACGGCCACCGGGCTCTGGCAGGCGGCGTCCGACTCCACCGGCATGAACCTCAACTTCAGGAGGGACGAGGGCCTGAGGGTGGATGTGGTTAACGGGAGCCAGGTCACCGTCTCCTTCGTCGGCATCGCCGGCGGTCTGGAGGACATCGATCTCACGGTGCTCGCGGGCCTGAACCTTGTAGGCGTCACCTACCACGAGAACATGCGGTCCACGTGGACGAGCGAGTCAACGCTCGACCGATTCCCGCTCGAAGACCTGCTGACCGGAGGCGCCAGTGAGGGCGCCGCGGACAGATTGTGGTTCTGGGACGGCGACGATTTCGAGTTCGCCTGGCTGGTGGATACCGCCGGGGCCGCGCCCGCGATCGACGGGATGTGGTACGCCGACAACCTGCCGCGCGAGGTGGTCTACGAGGCCGGCAAGGCGTACTGGGTGGAGAAGCGGGGAGGCAACGTGCCGGTTCAGGGGACCTTCCCGAACAGCGTGCACGTCGCCAGGATAGCCGACGTCATCCAGGGTCCGACGGGTTCGGATCTCGCCGGAAACGGCACAGCCACGTCCTGCATGGTGCAGGTGCTGTGGACCGGGCCCGACGGCGCGGCCGATCCCGCGAGCGGGTCGGCCACCGCGACCGACGACGACGTCGCGCTGGTGAGAGCGACCGACACGACCACGCATAACGCCAGGATAGGTCACGGGTTCCCGACCGACGAACTGCCGACGTCGGGTACCGGCCTGTTCGCTGACGACTTCGATCTCAGGTCCGCCGGCGGCAAGCTGCCTTCCGGCGCGGTGCTGTACTTCAGGGTATGGAACGCCGCCACGCCTTCGAAGGCGACGGCGTACGCGGACTCCGCGACGTTCACTCTGGATTCCATCGACGTCAACGTCGACGGTGTGGCGATCGGCGCGTGGAACACGCACAACCCGGCGCCCTCCGAGGTGACCAACCTGCAGGCCAGCCCTCTGGGCGCAGACGGCGTAGGCAAGGTGATGCTGACATGGGTGAATCCCACCGAGGAGGACTTCGCCGGCCTGGTGATAGTGCGCGGGACCGATGAATCCGGTCTGACGAGACCCCACGACGGCACCTTGGCGGTGGTCGGGGACATGATCGGCGCCGGCAAGGTGGTGGGCGTGCTGCCCGCGGGAGTGACCTCCTTCACGGACAGCGACCCGAACCTGCTGACGGACGGGACCCGGTACTACTACAAGGTCCACACCTTTGATACCGGCCTTGCGCATTCGGACGGCGTTGTGGTAAGCTCCGTGGCCCAGGACAACGCGCCGGTGTTCATCCGGGTGATCGAGAACGTCACCGGGGAGATCAACAGGCCGCTGATGGTCGACGTGGCGGGAGCCGCCCGCGACGACGTAGACGAGTACCTGGAGTGGGCCGTCGAGGGCGAGGACTTCTGTCAGTCCTTCGTTACCGGTGACGTGATCTGGTTCCAGCCGGATCGTGACTTCAGGGGCAAGGACACGGTTACCCTGATCGTGTACGATTCGAAGGGGCATGAGGCTTCGGTCGATGTCGTGCTGCAGTGGGTGGACGCGGACCTGGTCGAAGGTGACGACGGCCAGTCAATCGGACAGCCCATCATCGGCGGCGGAGGCGGCGGAGGCGGCGGAGGCGGCTGCTTCC
>CAYMFW010000270.1:0-6078 GCA_964389785.1 uncultured Planctomycetota bacterium | reverse complement strand
CCTCCGAAATAGACAATATCCCCGACCTGGTTGAACAGGTGCGACCCGAGAAGTGCGAATACGTCTGGGCCGAAGCGGTCAACGTTCGGGGCAAGTCGTTCTCGAGAACTGCGGAGGCACTTGCCGGCGCGGACCTTGAGGATCATGCGGCTCAGCTCAAGGAGGTGGCAGGGAGCGCGGTAGCGTGGCGGGCGTACAGCAAGACTCTCTTCCTAAAGATACAGGGAGAGATGGGCCGGCGCGGACAGCTGCACAAGCTGAGATACCTCCAGTACGTGTCCGACGAAGACGCTGACTTCTTCGCGTCTCAGGAGGGAGCGGTGTGTCTCTGATGCTGATGGAAATCAAGGGAGGCTGATATGCCGCTGGGGCAGATGCAGCAGGGGCGCTGGCGGGTTGCGTTAGAGGTCCTCAAATACGCGGCGAGAATTCCCGTAGCCTTATTCTTGATCTTCGCCACGGGTTGTCTGGCCTGGGTATTGGTATGGTTCGTCTTCAGGCTGACTCAATACATATATATGAAATTCCTCTACGAGGCATGGATATGAGTCAGCCGATGCATGTAACTGCCGCAGCAAATGTGGGGTTCCCTCCCCCCGGGCGATTTATAGAAACCATCAGGAGGCATAGGACCCCCAGTGGTCAAGTGAGGGAATTACGGAAGATCGTTGAGACGGTTTGTGATTCTCACGGGGTCTATACGACTTACGAATCGCTTGAAGTTGTACCTCCACTGGATTGCAGCTGCCTGCCAGAGAGTATTCACGATGTGGCAGAGTGTTCGAGGTGCCTCAGCATCGTTTGCCAAACGAAACATGCGACGACATGTACTGCATGCGGGCGAGTGCATTGCTCGGGGTGCATGACGACGATCACAGTTGAAGACGAAGAGATATCCGTATGCCGGGACTGCGAGAAGAAGCTGAACCATCCTTTTCTATCTCGGGTCATGAATCTTCTGTGGGGATAAGCGATGAAGCATAGAAACAAGCAGGGAAATAAGAAACGTGTGCCTCCCGCTGGCTTCCTTGATATGGACTGCGATGGGGTGGGAGACAACGCCTTCAGGCCGGAGGAGATCGCCCTCATCATGAAGGATCCGCAGCTGCGCATGAGCGACAATCCACACAACTGCGCCCTCGCCAGTATTCTGGTGAACAATCCGGAGGACCCGCACCTTCAAGACCTGTTTCGCGTGAAGGTTCAGGAACACTGGGCGCAGACGGTTCAGAACACTGACCCCTTCTGGCCGAATTACCCTCCGAAAGGAAGCCTGAGCCAGTCCAGCAGCATGATCATTGCCGGCAGAATGGGCAACGGAGATGTCTTGGCTCATCCCCTTCACCACGTACACGGCCCAGGGAACACGGGACTCATCGGGGCCAGCCGGCGAGGGAAGACGTCGTTTGCGAAGCAGTTCATACGGCAGGCGCCGCTCAGGCAGTGTCGCGTGGTAGCGATAGACAAGAAGGATGAACTGCGTGATCTTGCGACAACACCAGATCTTGCCGCCCATACAACGGTTCTTCTACATACCGAAATCCCCCTTTGCTTCAGGCAGCCACCACCGGGCGTAAGGCAGACCGTATGGGACGATGAATTGACCAACCTCATCGCCAATTCATACGCCCGTTGGGCTGCACAGAGGGTCATGAGGGAAGAGCTGGCGAAGATGCCGCAACAGGGAAACCGCGAGAGATACGAGACACTCAAGGACGTAGCCGATTCGGTGGATGGTCTGCGACAGCAGCGCTACAGCATCGAAGGGCGGTACATATATAGTATCGGCAGTGTACTTCGCGACATGGTACATTCTGACCTTGGGCAGATCTTCTCTTATGTGTACAGCGATTTTCTGGAACACGTCTTTTCTACTCCGGGATTGCTGATAATCAGCGCGGGCACTCTGCATCCTGACCACTATGAGTTCCTCGTGTCTTTCATGGTTCGCTGGCTCTATCTCAGAAGGCTGGGCGCCGGGGAAGGCAAATCCGTCATGCCGGTCACGCTATTCTTGGACGACTTGACGGCGGTTATCGACCGCCAGAGGGAGGCGAGAACGGCAGGCGGGACGACCGCCTTGGATGAGGTCTTGTTCATGTCACAAGGTCTCGGAATCGCCGTGATATGGGCGGGCCATACCCTCACGATGAGCGAGAAGATCATACGAAACACGCTTTCACTGTACTTCTTCGGGCTCCAGGGCGAGGATTCACGAAAGATCCAGAACCTTCTTGGGATGACTACTCCAGAGCAGACGGAAATGGCCAGAGTGCTTACGCCCGGTCAGCTCGTTGCTCTGATCCCTCACAGATGGCCCCTTCCGGTTTTCGCGACATTCGATGAACCGAAAATGACACCGAGACTGGGCGATGCGCAGCGCAAAGCGACAGCCAACGCATTGCTCAGTCGGGTTAAAGTCGTTCGTGCAATCGTTCCATCCCCATCGACTAAGAAAGACACAGAGAATTCCGAAAAAGGAACCGGCACGGGGCAGAAAACCGTGCCGGTCAAACTCGAATCCAAAGAACGAGAGGTCCTGATCCAAGCCACAACGGGTGCGGTCAAGACTGTGACTGAGCTTTATGCCTCGACCGGTATGAACAGAACCAAGGGCCGGAAGATCGTGGTTGCTTTGGAAGCCAAAGGTCTTGTGAGTGAACACTCGTTCTCTACGGGCAGGGTTGGTGGCCAAATCAAGTTCTTGGAAGTGACCGCCACTGGAGAACGGGAGGTGCGAAGGGCCGGCCTTCTTCCTCGAAGGATGCGGACACAGGGCGGATGGGAACATAATCTTGCTGCAATCTTGGTCGGCGCCCGCGGGCGGGAGAATGGGATGTCTATCGAATACGAAGTCGACCTCGAGGGGGTAAGGATAGACGTGGTGTGGCACAACAAGAAGAACGGTCAGAAGGTGTTCCACAACATCGGAGTCAGCGATGTCGCGAGGGAAGCGGAGAGCATTATCAAGGCGCTCAGGTTGCCGGTAATCGAAGCCAACTCCTTTGTTCTTGTGGCACGTGATTCACTATTTCGGAAGAAGCTCAATAAGCGTCTCGGCAAGAGGGACGCCGATGCTCTTTCAAAAATCGACGTCAAATTGGTGGCTGATTTTGTGGGCAACCGGTGAAATGAGGAGTGCGAATATGTCAAGCGATGAAGAAAAGGTGCCGTTTTCCGTGGAACCCTCTACGGCCGGCGATGGGGAGGCGAACAAAGTGCCGGTGGAACACGAAGAGATCCCGGCTGAAGCAGAAGGAGATGAACTCGGTTCGGTCCTGTCTCCTCCGGAGAAGGTCGGGATCGCCTTCCAGCAGGAGATCCTGACCGGGCAGAATGCGATGAGCAAGAAGCTGTCTTTTCTCATCGAACAGAACGAATCCGTTGCTCGACACGCAGGTCATCTGGAAGATGCCGTAACAAGGATTTCGAATGAGCACAAGGCTTTGATTGCGGCCCATTCGCAGATTGAAAAGCTCAGTGAGCAGCGTTGGGAAAGAACAATCGTTGAACCTATGGTTAATCAATTGCTTCCCGCCCTGGATATCGTTCTGGAGATGATTGCGAAAAAGGGCAGCGAGAAGAATGAGAACACAAGAATGGATACAGCCTTGGCAGCAATCCAAAACATGATTCTGGAGTATCTGGAGAACTACAGCATAAAGGTCTACGCACCTCGAGTGAAACAGCAATTCAACGGAACAGTCATGAAGGCGGTGAGAATGGTGCGCACAAACGATAAAGAATGCCACAACTTGGTGGAAAGTTCTTTGCAGGTCGGGTGCAAGATCAGGGAAAGGGTCGTCAGGCCGGCAAGCGTTGCAGTATGGCGATTCGCCGAGCCTGCGAACTGATGACGATGGGTATTTCAGGGAGGAGGTCGCCATGAAACTGTACGGGCTGGATTTGGGTGACGGACGCACAAAGATTGCGATGGCCGACAGAGACGGGCAGCCGATAGTCGTACCGAATGAAGTCGGAGAGGTCTGTACGCCGAGCGTTGTCTACTTTCCCGACGGAGGCACTCCAGTCGTGGGAAGCGAGGCGGTGAATATGTCATTCTTGGAGCCTGGCAGGGTTGCGAGAAACTGGAAGAGGAAGATGGGAACAGACGAGCCCGTCGTGGAAAGTAAGACGGCTAAAGACGTCGCTGCGGTCATCATTGATTTCGCAAAGCACTGCATCGAGAGGAGAAGCGGAGAGATCCCCACCGAGATGACGATAACGGTTCCGGCAAGCTACACGGAGAAGCAGAAACAGGAAACCATAGAAGCGGCCGAGAGCGTCGGCATCAAGGTAACATGTCTTGTATCCGAACCGAATGCGGCGCTCCTGGGGAACGGAATTCACCTGAAAGGTGATCAGAAAGCGATGGTGGTAGACCCTGGAAGTTCCACAACGGATGTTTCGGTTGTGGACATCCGCGGGAACCTCGTGGAAGTCAAGCAGACGAACGGCGATAGCGCAAACGGTGCCCAGGACGTGAACGCTCGTCTGCGCGAACATGTCCTTGGCCTTTTCAAGAAGGAACATGGATATGTGCCGGATCCCTCGCAGTCTCCGGTCTTCTATTCGGACCTTCATTGTCGGCTCGAGCAGATAAAGGTGACCTTGTCTGCAAGTGAGGAGGCTGTATTCGTAATCAACGACGCGGGCACGGTCTTTCACCGGAAGATAACTCGGATGGAAATGGAGGGACTGATACAGGATTTCATCGAAAGGATCGCAAGCCTTGTCAAACAGACTCTCATAGATGCTCAAATCGGCTGGGAGGAGATTACCACCCTCCTTGCTGTCGGCGGTGGGTCTCGGATGCCGATTGTCGGCAGAGAGCTTGAGCGGCTCTCTGGAAAGCATCTGTCGCAGAACGTTGAGCCGGACTACTCGGCTGCGTTGGGAGCGATTGTTGCCGGCCGTATCGAGTTGCAGAGGCAGGGGAGACAGGCGTTCACCGAAGCGGGGGCTCTTCCACCGATAAACGTGTTCTCTCGCGAGGTAATTGGACATTCGCTCGGCGTCGCAGTAATTGACGACGCCGGTGCGCTGGTGCAAAGCGTCCTGCTCAAGAAAGGGGTCCCCTATCCGTCCACCCAGGTGCGCCCGTATACGCTTTCGGAGCCCAACCAGACCATGGCCAACATTATAGTCATGGAGGGGGAGAATAATACTCCGGCGGACCAATGCGGAAGGCTGGGAGAGTTTAGACTGGAGAATCTGCCCCCTTACCCGGATATCACGGAACGCATCGAAATGACTTTCAACCTGGATTCTTCGGGGCTTCTCACGGCAACTGCGCGAGATTTGAAGTCGGGTATAAGCGGAGACATGAAGATTGAATATAAGTCCGGCGGGAATGGGAGGGATGTGCCCTAGCAATAGGAAATGAGAGGAGGATACATATGGACACCATAATGTCCGGAAAATGGCGAGATGAACAGCGAGGTCATGGCAGCGAAATAGTCTTGCTGGTTATCGACGCATCTGGGTCCATGGATTGGAAAGACTGGGAGCCTTCAAGACTCCAAGGGGCGAAGGACGCATCGGCAGCATTCTTGGATGAGAAAATTCGTAACGGGAGGTCAAAAGATCTGGTAGGCATCGTCTCTTTTGCGGACAGGGCCCGGATCGAACAGATTCCCCTTGAGGTTGCGGGAGGGCAAGGAAAGATTCTAAGGGCTATCGACGGAATCAGAACATACGGTGGAACCAACATCAAGGCTGGACTGGCGAAATCAAGAAATGTCCTGAATGGCGGGAACCCTTTTCAGATCGCATCTTCCGGGTTTTCCTTCCTTGATTGGCTTCTTGCAGTACCGAAACCGCCTCAGGAAACAGATGCCCGAGCCAACGGGAAGGAGCGTCGGATCATCTTGTTGAGCGACGGTGGCCACAATACGGTCGGGGATCCGAAAGCTGTGGCGTATAAGCTTCACGATAGTGGAGTGGAGATAAACTGCATCGGCATCGGTGGGGCTAGGAAGGACGTTGACGAGTCCTTGCTTAGAGAGCTGGCGTCGAGGGATTCGGAGGGGAGGCCGAAGTACTGGTACATCACTGAAAAACAGCAGTTGCTGAAGA
>CAYMFW010000269.1:0-6103 GCA_964389785.1 uncultured Planctomycetota bacterium | reverse complement strand
ACTTTATCTGCGCGGTCTCCTCCGCGTGGTACGCCATCTTCAGCACCGCCAGCCGCTCGGCCCAGTCGAAGAACACGATGTAGTTGTCCGTGGCCGACACGAACCGGGGCACGAATATCCCGATGCCGTCGTCCCCCACCTTTATCCTGCTCTGCGGCCCCTGCCACGAATCAAAGTTGCCGTACGCGCCGATGTGGGCAATCACGTTGCTGTTTGAATCGATAACCCCGATGGAATGCCGGTAGCCCTCCGGCAGGAAGACCCGCTTGTACCAGTCAACGCAGAATCGCGACGTCGGACAGGTGCACCCGGTGAATTGCACCGGTGACACCCCGCCGTACAGCCACTCCGCGCCGTCCACCCAGCTCCAGCCGTCCTTGCCGAACACGTTCGGGAAGCTCATGTGCATCAGGGCCGGGGCATTCTTCGGAAGCGGCTCCATCGGCACCGCCGCTCTCGTCAGCACCACCGCGGCCTTGTCACCGGTCTTGATCAGCGTGCCGGTAAACGGGTGCGCGTTCCCCTTCGCGTCCGGCTTGCCGTACGTCCCGCCCTGCCCGGAGAGAAAATGCTTCTGACCCACCATCTTCGGCCGGCTGGTGGTGAAATACAGCTTGTTGTCCCCGTCGATGCCCACCCCGGCAACGTGTTTGCCTATCACCGCGGCGCACTCGGTGCGAAGCTCTCCGGTGCGCTCGTACGTCCATATCGTGGCGCCCGCGAGCGGAATACCGGGACGGCGCTTGATGAAATACACGTCCTCGCCGCGCTTCTGCTTCTCCTTTATCTCCCGCAGGAACGCGCCCGACGACATCATCGCCCCGGCTTTCCCGCCGACGTACTCTCCTCGCTTCCCGGCCTCGAGCGCCCCCGAGAACGCCAGGGCGCGCCCCGCGTCCTCCATCTTGGGGACATAATAGATGTTTGTCTGCACCGCCACGTCGCCCCGCATGTTCACCCCGATGCCGTCCTGGAAATACTTCGCGCCGGGCTGGTCCTTCACCGGCAGGATTCCCTTGCGTTCCTCACAGTACTTGCCCGCAAACGGGACCCCGTAGTCGTACGGGACCTCCGGCCAGTACCGCTCCCCCTTGTCCGTCTTCGTCTCCTGGCTGGGATCCACCCGCAGCACGCCCGGACCGGCGTCGAAGCCGGGATTCAGGTGGACGTGCATGTACCCCCGCCTATCGAATATCACGTCGTCATACGCGTACGCGGGAATCTTCACTCCCCCCAGGAACTTCCCGCTCTTGATGTCGAAGAGCTTCCGGCAGCTCACGATCACCCGCTCCCGGGTCGGATCGCACACCACCTTCAATCCGGCACCGCCCGCGCCGCCCGCCGCGGTCCACTTCCCGAACCACTTTTCGCCCGCCGCCTTCCGCCCCTCCGCGTCGAAGTCCAGGATCTTCTTGAGGAATTTCCCGTCCTCCTCCCACACGGTGAGGCCGGGACCGGACCCGTGGGCGCCTCCGGTATTCACCTCGCTCTTCTCGCCGGCGAGCCACAGCCTTGGCCTGGACGACCATGAATCGACCGCGAAGCACGCCGCCACCAGGCCGTCGTGGTGGAATTCCTCCGTCGGGTTGTCGAACGATGCGTACTTCGTCAGCCGCCCCACCGTCTTGCCCTGCACCCGCGCGCCGTGGAGCACGTAGATCGCGCCGGTCTTCTGATGGACGCGCATCACCGTCGGACGCTCGACCTTGATCGTCTTCAGGTATTTCCCGTCCGCGTCGAATATCTGGATACGGTTATTGGCGTGATCGGACACGTACACCCGCCCCTTCGGGCCCACGTCCAGCCCGCGCGGCCGGTTGAGCGATTTGTTGTCCGATCCCGGCTTGCCGGAACCGATCACCGCGGTCGCCGGCTCCTTCCCCGCGATCGTCCAGCGGAACACCACCGGCGCCGGCTCCTTGTCTCCCACGCCGAGCATGTACATCCACTTCCCGTCCGGCGACGCCGCCAGGCGCGGGAACAGGTGCGTGTTCGCCTTCTCGAACACCGGCCGGCCGTCGAGTCCGTCGACCGTCGTCGACCCGTCGGTGTGGATATAGTAGGCGCTCGACAGGCTTCCCCGCCCGGTAAGCTGGCTGGAGCCGGCGTTCATGAAATAGAGCCGGTTACCCACCAGCGCCGGCTGTTCGTCCCCCACGCTCTTCCCGTTCACGCCGGGAAGCACGTACGCGTCGCGGGCCAGCGTCTCGTTCAAGGCCGGGCCGAAGGTCCCCTTCCTGCCCTTCTCGTACTCGATATAGCCCATCCCGCCCCGCTTCTTCTCCGGCGTATTCGCGGGCGGCGGCACGAGCGCCGCGAGGTACTTCCCGTCACGATCGAATTTCCTGACGCCCACGTGACCGTGACTGCCGTTTCCCTTGTACATGACGCACACCGCGTCCGGCCCCACCGCCAGGCCGAATATGTATCCGGGCAGGTTCCTCGGGTCCGACCCGCCCAGCAGCTTGTCGAACTCCGCCTTCAGTCCCAGCCGCACCCGGACGGTGAACTTCTCCGGCTCCCGCACGTACGTTTCGAGATCGTCCTTCCCGTTCCAGCGGATCTTCTGGGCAAGCGAGTTCTTCTGGAACGGCGCCGGCGCGTTCGCGCCCAGCACGCCCGACGTGAGGTGGCGCACCACTATCCCCTTTTCATCCACCAGGTCCACCGTCACGTCGCAGTTTCCCTTCACCGCGAACGCGATCTCGTACTTGTCCTTGCCCACCAGCTTCACCGTCGGCTTCTGCGTGAAGCTGAACACGTTCTCCCGCTCCGTGGCCGGCGCGCTGTACGGCTTCGGGAAATCCTCGGCGTGCAGTCCTGCGGCGAAGAGCCCGGCGGCGAGAACGGCAATACAGATTCGTTTCATCGGATACCTCCTCCATACTATTGAAGTCTCTCTACCGTTGACGCAGACATGCATTATACCCGAATCGGCCCCGCCGGCGAACCGCCCGTGAACGCCGCCCTTGCCTGCCCGCCCCCGCGGGCGTATCATCATCTGCGACAGCCCCGGAACCGGCCCGGAGGAACGCATAATGCGCAGACGCGGTTTTACGCTCGTCGAACTGCTGGTGGTGATCGCCATCGTGGCGCTCCTGGCCGCGCTCATCCTGCCCGGCCTGTCACGCGCCAGGGAATACGCCTACTTCACCAGCTGCAAGAGCAACCTCCGGCAGATGGGCATCGGGTTCCTCGTATTCGCCACCGACCACAAGGGCGTCCTGCCGGAGGCGGAGAACCGGTGCGGGGTCGGCGACCACACCATCAACGGCCGCATCGGCGCCTACGGCGACCGGTGGTTCCACGGCTACGGCCCCTCGATACTCAATCTGATGAGAAAGATATTCGGCGACAGCCCCGGCGTGGTCGGCGACGGCACCCACTACACCAAGATCAGCAACGGCTGGGTCGGCGCCCGGGGAGATACCGGCAAGTATCTGCCGGTGGAAGCACTCTGGTGCCCCATCCTGAAGGTCAGGGACTGGCCGTTCGGCTGGAGCAGTCTGGAGGCCGGCCCGTACGGGGAGCCCAGCACCTCCGGCACGGAGATCGGCAGGGACAACCGCTCACGCGGCGGGCAGAACGTGGGGTACGAACTCTTCCTCCACAGCGTCGGCTGCTGGCCGCATCAGCAGAGGAAGCCGTCGCTCATCGCGAACGGCTGCCACCGCATCGGCTACCGGGACGCGACCTGTCCGGAATGCGGGGGCACCGGCAGCTCCTGGTGGGGCTGCGACCAGGGGTTCCGCAAGAAGACGAAGTACAAACAGCCCCGCATGGCGCACGAGCCTTCCGTGTGGATCGCGGCGGACCTGACTCCCACCAGGGAATGGAACGGCTGGGCACGCGGGTACATGTCGCACTTTCTGGCGCGGGAGCCGTTCTACGAGAGATTCCGCTTCAACGTCCTCCACCTCGGCGGACACGTCCACGACTCCGTCTGGAAGGAGCCCCAGAGCTCCACCGGCTGGACCGTCGCGCCGAACGGCCACCCCTACGGATGGCCGTGGAAGGCCGACGAGGAGGGCGGCGGCTACGACATCGTCAATCCGCTGGTCGCTACGCCGATCTTCGACGACCCGTTCGACGAGAACTAGACCCTCCCTAGGCGTCGTCCCCCCCGGCAGGCGAGGCACCGCCGCCGCCCTCATACTGGGCATCGCCGAACCCGAGGATCGGATAGAAGATGACCCCCAGAAGGATCAGACCGATCCCGAACCCCGTTCCCTTGCCGAACTTCTTCGCGACGTCCAGGGCCAGGATGACGCACACGACCACGTTCACGACGGGAATGAGCAACAGAAAGAACCACCAGGCAGGCCGCCCGGCGATATCGATAAACAGGAAGACATTATATATGGGGATCAGAACGCCCCAACCCGGCTTGCCGGCCTTGACGTACACCTTCCAGCATCCGATGACCGCCACGAGGGCCACAACCAGCCACACCAGGCCGACAACCACCCCGATGGCTCCACCGCCTCCTCCTCCCGCACTAACGTCTACTTCAGCTCCCATGTAAAACCCCTCTCCAAAGACACGAAAAATCCCTTCCCCCCCTACCGCCTCACGCCTGTGCTCGCGTGCAGTCTCTCAATTGACAACGGGTCTGTCAAGGCCTAAAGCTATGTCCTGACTGATTTTCCCACGGCCCCCCTTGTGCCGGTCGGACCTCCCGCAGTAGGATGTGGCAGGGAGGGGGTGTCATGAAAATAGATAATACTGTCATGGCCCGGAGGGACTACCCGTCCCTGCGGGAAGAGTTCCTGAACGGGCTGAAGGACGCGAAGGTCAGGGCCGCGATCGAAGAGTTGGGGCCTTACCCCTACTACCTCCCCCAGCTGTTCCCGACCACCAAGGGATGGGGGATGCGCCGGCAGGTGCGAAACAGGGTGAAGCTCATAAGGGCGATCGAACCGAGCCTGAAGTCCCTGCTGTTTCCCAACGAAGAGGTCCGGTTCGTCTGCAGAGGAATCTTCTACAGCTTCGGAGAGCAGTACCTTCTCGGAATCTTCTCACATCTGGTGAATCAGACCGTCTTCATCTTCACCAACTTCCGCGTCATCATGCTCAACGTCAACTCCAGAAACGTTCCTCGCCACATGAAGTGGCACATCGCCTACGATCAGATACTCGAGTTCACCTCGGGATTCCTGTCCGCCGCCGCGGTCTACAAGCTGAAGGACAAGAAGAAGTACACCTTCACCGGCATGACCAAACAGGACAAGGCCACAGCAAAGGAATACATAGCGGAGATGATCGTACGAACAAAGACCGAGGAGTTCCACATGCCGCAGTACCAGAGCAGGGACAACCTCTGCTCCAATTGCTGCAAGCCGGTCCCGGCCAAGCAGTACACCTGCCCGCTGTGCAGTCAGGAATTCATACTGCCGTGGAAGCCGGCGGTAATGTCACTGATACTTCCGTGCCTGGGCGACTTCTATCTGGGCCACACCTTCCTTGGCATTATCGAGCTGATCGCGTACATCATCTCCTGGGGCGTGTTGATCAACATCGTCGCGGAAGAAGGGACGTCCGCCCTGCCGATAGTAGCGATCATCCTGCTCGTCGAGCACGGGCTGGACGCCCTGCTGACACTGCAGATGGCCAAGAAGGGACTGACTCCGGCCACGAACGCGCCGCCGGTCATGGCGCCCCAGGAAGATACGGTTCGCTGACCGCTCACTTCCTTCCGGTGTGTCTCGAATCGCACGTCCCGCGCTACCCGCTTGATTCCCCCCGCGTGCCGGCATAAGATGCCGTCTGCGTTCGTCGGTCTCGGATACAAGGGAGGTACTCATGGCGATCGAACTCAAGAAGGATTGCGACTATTCGCTGCTCGTAGCCACCAGCATGGGGGTACGCATCACCCCGGCAGACGGCCAGCCGGTGCATCTGGGCGGGCAATTCATTCTGCAGGCGACAAGCGCGGAGTCGAACGTGGCAAGCGCGTCGGCGTTCCTCGGGCTTCCGGTAAAGGTGCTCACCACCTTCGTGAAGGGCAGTCCCATCGCCCGCTTCATCAAGGACGATCTGGGCAGGCGCCTCATCACGTACGTGGGCCCCGAGGTGAACCTGGGAGGTCCGTGGGGCTACCGAC
>CAYMFW010000268.1:0-6107 GCA_964389785.1 uncultured Planctomycetota bacterium | reverse complement strand
TCGCACAGGCGCGCGACGGTCTCCGGCGTCATGGAGATGCCGGTGCGGGACGGCACGTTGTAGAGCATGATGGGGATGCCGGCTTCTTCGGCGATGGTCTTGTAGTGCCGGTACTGGCCCTCGGGTGTAGGCTTGTTGTAGTAAGGGGTTATGACGAGCGCGCCGTCGGCGCCGGCCTCGGCCGCGAACGTGGTGAGGCGGACCGCCTCGGCGGTGCTGTTGGAGCCGGTGCCGGCGACCACGGGGACGCGGCCGTCGACGTGGTCGATCACCGCCTTGATGGCCTCCTCCTGCTCGCTGTGGGTCATGGTGGCGGCCTCGCCGGTGCATCCGCAGGGGACGATGCCGTTCGTGCCGCTCTCGATCTGCCAGTCCACCAGCTCGAGCATCTTCCGGGTGTCGACGTCGCCGTCGTCGGTGAAGGGAGTGACGAGCGCTACGAAAGAGCCTTTGAATTCCATTTCGTTCCTCCTCAGTTAGGGAAATCAAGGGGACAGATACGATTCTACGACCTCGCTTCTCTCGGTCCGTAAATCGAGTCAGTCCCCGATTTCCTGATTTTCGTGATTGTATACGAATCGGGAGCGCGTCACAAACAAAAAGAATCCGTGGCATGCGGCGAATGAAGAGGCAGGAAAAGAATCCGGGGACACGCAGGAAACGTGCCCCCGGATTTCTCGTTTCGGGTATCCTCGCTCGTCGCGAGGTGAGACTTCCTCTAC
This sequence comes from uncultured Planctomycetota bacterium, assembly GCA_964389785.1. Taxonomy (GTDB): domain Bacteria; phylum Planctomycetota; class CAYMFW01; order CAYMFW01; family CAYMFW01; genus CAYMFW01. Next base: position 5,385 of record CAYMFW010000268.1, on the reverse strand, counting down.
ATCATCTCGATCTTCAGATCGTAGGACGCGGGCTCGATGTTGATGTTCTCGTCGTCGTCGGTCGCGCCGGGTCCGCCGTGACCCTTACCCTCGCCCTTGCCGCCTCTGCGCTCCTTCATCCGCTGGCGCATCATCTCGCCTCTGCCGCCCATGCCCTCGCCGCCTTCTCCTTCACCGCCTTCACCCTTCCGGATGCCTTTTGCGCGGCCCGGATGGGGACGGAGCATCATCTTCGTGAGCCCCTCCACCATCTTGTCCTTCTGGGCCTCGAGGATGGTGACGATATTCTTGTGGTGCGTGATGCGCGCGTCGGCGAGCCTGGTGGCGAGCGCCCTGGCTTCGTCCTCGAACTGCTTGACGATCTCTTTCATCTTCTCGATGTCGGGCTTGCCTTCGCCCTCGCGGGCTTCCTTGACGGCATTCTTGATCTTCTCGCGCAGCGCCTGGATCTCCACGCGGAGGCCCTCCATCTCCTTCTTGAAGCGCTCGAATTCCTTCTGCATTTCCTCGCTGGCGAACTTGTCCCGGCCGTTGCCGTTTCCCTGGCCGGGGTTTCCCGGTCCCTTTCCGCGTCCCATCATGCCCGCGCCGCGACGTCCCTTGCCCTCCGGGCCCTTGCCTTCGCCTTCGCCCGCCAGGACCGTGCCGGCCACCATCACCGCGCCGACCAGCCCCGCCAGGACCCCCATCCATGCCTTTCCACCCATATCCGCCTCCTTTCCAGAGTACCTTCTCATTTCCGCTCCGTTAGACGGGGGAGGGGGAGAGGGGGTTTACAGGCTTTATCATGTCCCCTGATTTACGTATGATACCCGTCGGTCCGCGGTGAAGAGGATGGGAGACTTATGGGAATACCGGTTCTTCTCGATACCGATATAGGCAGCGACGTCGACGACGCGGTGTGCCTGGCGTACCTGCTGCGCCACCCGGAGTGCGAGCTTCTGGGGGTGACCACCGTGTCCGGCCAGCCTGACAAGCGGGCGATGATGGTGGACGCGATGTGCCGGGAGGCGGAGAAGCCGGTGACGGTGTACTGCGGGCTGGACGATCCGATGATCGTGGAGCCGAAGCAGACCGAGGTGCCGCAGACGGACGCGCTGGTGCAGTGGCGCCACGCCAGGGTGTTCCCCGACGGCGAGGCGATCGGCTTCATGGCGGAGACGATACAGTCCCGGCCGGGGGAGGTGACGCTGCTGACGATAGGGCCGCTGACGAACGTCGGCGTGCTCTTCGAGACGGTGCCGCAGATAGCGGAACAGCTCAAACAGATCGTGATGATGTGCGGCGTGATCGGCGAGGCGGAGGATACCACGGTGGAGTGGAACGCCCTGCTGGACCCGCACGCGCTGGACATCGTCTGCAGGTCCTCGGTTCCGTCGCTGACGATGGTCGGCCTGGACGTGACCAGAAAGGTGACGATGACCGAAGCCGACTTCCGCGAGCGCTGTAAGGGCGGCGTGCTGGACGTGGTGGCGTCGTTCGCGGAGATCTGGTTCAGGTCGCGGGACACGGTGACGTTCCACGACCCGCTCGCCGGCGCGCTCGTGTTCCAGCCGGACATCTGCGCGTACCGCACCGGGCGCGTGGAGATCGAGACGGACGAAGGTGATACGATGGGAAAGACGCTGTTCTCGGAGAAGGAGGGCGGGACGCACCGTGTGGCGACGGAGGTGGATGCGGAGAGGTTCTTCGAGCATTATTGGGATACAGTGAAGAAAGAAACGCAATAGGGGCAAACCGGGGACACGATACGCTTCGCTTTATCATGTCCCCGATTTGACGTGAAGAATGAGTAATTTATCGAGACTGAGGGGCGGGCGGGACATCCTCACCCGGTGGCGGGGCAACCCGATAATCGCGCAGGAGGACCTGGCGTTTCCGTGCCTGGACATCATGAACGCGGGCGCGGTGAAGTGCGACGGGCAGTACATCCTGCTGGTGCGCGTCGAGGACATGCGCGGCCGTTCGGTGTTCGTGGCGGCGCGGTCGGAGGACGGCGTGCATTTCACGCTGTGCGCGCACTCGCTGATGGCGCCCGCAGACGACGGAGAGTTCGCCCAATTCGAGAGCCGCGGCGTCGAGGACCCGCGCATCACGAAGCTGGACGGCGTGTTTTACGTGATGTACACCGCCAACTCCAGCTACGGGACCCGGCTGGGGCTGGCCAGGACGGATGATTTCGAGGAGATAGAGAGGGTCGCGCTGATATCCGAGCCGGACAACAAGAACGGGGCGCTGTTTCCGGAGAAGATCGACGGCCGGTACGCCCGGCTGGAGCGTCCGCGGGACGGCGGCAACATCTGGATCTCCTACTCGGACGACCTCATCTACTGGGGGAGCAGCGTGCCGGTGATGGCGCCGCGGGGCTCCGGGTTCTGGGACAGCAACCGGGTCGGCTGTGCCGCGCCTCCGATACGGATCGACGACGGCTGGCTGATGACGTACTACGGGGTGAAGAGCACGTCCGCCGGTCCGATCTTCAGGCTCGGGGCGGCGGTGCTGGACGCGAACGATCCGGCGAAGGTACTGAAGAGGACGAGCGTGCCTCTGCTGACGCCGCGTGAGCAGTACGAGCGGATCGGCGACGTCGGCAACGTCGTGTTCTCGTGCGGGGCGGTGATGGAGGACGACGGCGAGCTGAAGGTGTACTACGGGGCGGCCAACGAGGCGATCTGCCTGGGCAGCGCGCACCTGAACGAAATCCTGGAAAACTGCGTTCCGGGCGGAGGTGTATGATGAAGCAGTTCGGGAGAGACGTCGTCCACCGCTGGGAGCGGAATCCGATAGTGGCGATCGAGGACATTCCGTTCGCGTGCAACACCGTGTTCAACGGCACCGTCATCAAATTCGGCGAGTACATCATGCTGCTGCGCATCGAGGGCCTGCGGGGCTACTCGGTGCTGGCGCTGGCGCGGAGCCGTGACGGGTATCATTTCGAGGTGGACGACAAGCTGTTCATGGAGCCGGCGACCGAGGAGCCGTTCAAGACGTTCGAGGAGAAGGGGGTGGAGGACCCGCGCATCACGCTGATAGAGGGGTCCTACTACATCATGTACACCGCGGTGTCGGGGTTCGGACACCGGATCGCGCTGGCGAAGACCGACGACTTCAAGACGGTGGAGAGGCTGGCCGCGGTCTCCGAGCCGGGCAACAAGGACGGGGTGCTGTTCCCGAGGAAGATCGGCGACCGGTACGTCCGGCTGGACCGGCCGTACGGGGGCGGCGTCGGCAACATCTGGATGTCCTACTCGAAGGACATGATCGACTGGGGCGACCACAAGCTGCTCGCGCCGACCCGGGACGGGTACTGGGACACCACGCGCGTCGGCGCGTCCGCGGTGCCGATCGAGACGGACCGCGGCTGGCTGGAGATATACCACGGGGTGAAGGGGACCTCCGGCGGGCCCATATACCGGCTGGGGACGCTGCTGCTGGACCTGGAGGATCCGTCGAAGGTGATCGGCCGCTCGGCGATTCCGATTCTCACGCCGCGCGAGCCGTACGAGCGGATCGGCGACGTGGGCAACGTGGTGTTCTCGTGCGGCGCGGTGCCGGAGGACGACGGCGAGGTGAAGATCTACTACGGCGCGGCCGACACCTGCATCTGCGTCGGCACCGCCTCGGTGGACGAGCTGCTGGAGAGCTGTCAGTACGCCTAGCTCACGAATTCGGAGTGGATGGCCCCTATCGTTTTCGTGCAGTCGTCGTCGGGGACGGCGAAGGTAAGGGTGACCTTCGAGCCGCCGTCGACGTTCAGCAGTATGCTCGTTCCGCTCTCGGCCACCGCCTTGAATATCCTGCCGACCACCGTGGGGTTTTTCCGCAGGCCGCCGCCGGCGACGCATATCAGGGATACCCCGTCGCGCACCGTGATGTCGTGGACGACCGATTCGTGGAGCATCCGGAGCACTCCCATCGCCTTCTTCGAGTCGTCGGCCTCCACGATGACGGACAGGGAGGCCATCGACGTGCCGATGCTGTAGATGTTGACCCCGCTCTTCGAGAGCGCGCCGAACAGCTGGCCGGCAAGACCCGGGGTGTACGCCATGCCGGGACCGTAGAGCGTGACGATGGAGAGTCCGCTGCGGGACGCCAGGCTTCGCACCTCTCCCGCCTCGCCGTTGCCCACGCCGAACACCAGCGTGCCGGGCGCGTCCGGGTCCTGGAACCCCTTCACCCGCACGCGGATCTTCTTGTCCATCACCGGCTCGACGGTGCGGGGGTGGAGTATGCGCGCGCCGAAGTAGGAGAGCTCGGCCGCCTCCTCGTAGCCCATCTCCGGTATGTACTTCGCGTCCGGGACCGCCTGCGGGTCCGCGCTGAGGAACCCCGGCACGTCCTTCCAGACCTCGACCTCCTTCGCCTCCAGCGCGTGCGCCACGATGGCCGCGCTGAAGTCGCTCCCGCCGCGTCCGAACAGCGTGGTGCGGCCCTCGACGTCGCAGCCGAAGAACCCGGTGATGACCGGCACCTCGCCCCTCGCGATCAGCGGCTTCAGGTTCTGCTCCAGGTTCTTTCCTATCTCGTCGAGACGGGGGTTGGCCGAGCCGAACGTCCCGTCCGTCAGTATCCCGATGGCGTCCGCGTCCATCGCGTGCGCCGGGCATTTCTTGTCTCTCAGCACCGCCGCGAGCACCCTCACCGACAGCCGCTCGCCGGTGGCGAGCGCGAAGTCCCTGGTCCTGGGCGTCACCTCCTCCGTGTAGGCGATGCCGTAAAGGACGCGCTCCAGCTTGGAGAGCACCTCGTCCAGGTCCCGCTTTGCCCTGTCGGCGGCCGCCTTCTCCTTCACGCACCTGTCGAGGACCTCGACGTGCTTCTCCCGCAGGTGCGCCACGAAGTCGGCGACGCAGCTCTCGTCGCTTTCGGCCCGCGCGACTATCCTGGTCAGCTCGTCCGTCACGCCGGACATGGCCGAGAGCACGATCACCGGGCTGGCGTCGAATCGCTTGCTCAGGATGCTTGCGCACCTCTCGAAGCCCTCGGCGTCCTTGACGGCCGCGCCCCCGAATTTCATCACGATTATCGGTTTCATGGACGGGCATTATAGCAGAAAAAGGGGACATTCATCTTTTTCTGAGAGCGTCCGGCGGGATGTTGCCGAGCTCATTCTCGGCGCCCTTTACGGAATTGGGCGCCTCCCCCTCGACGGGGCTCGGGGGCCCTGAGCTTGCCGAAGGGCGAGGCAAGCTTCGACCGGCCGAGGAAAGGTCCGCCTGTCGGCGGACAGCCGGTCGAACCTAGCACCCGCTCGGCAACATCCCGCCGGGCGCCTGCGTTGAGATAAAGATGAATGTCCCCTTTTTGTCCCCTTTTCCGGCAACACCCCGCCGGGCGCCTGCGTTGAGATAAAGATGAATGTCCCCTTTTCCGGCTCGACCGATA
>CAYMFW010000267.1:0-6124 GCA_964389785.1 uncultured Planctomycetota bacterium | reverse complement strand
AAAAGTTCCACCACCCAAACCATCCGACGAGAATACGCACGTTGAGTATGCTGTTTCGACCTGTGTTAAGCAGGGCAACTGCAAAGATGCGAGCGAAGCAAGGAACAAATGGGGCACGATGGGTCAAGGCTGCAAGAAGAACTTCAATCCCTTGAATCCGTAGGAGAGAGCCTATGGCTCTCAAGGATGCCGTATGCTTGCAGCATATAGTCTTGGTGAACTAGCGAGGATCGGAATGTACAAGAGCACATATGCCTTGATGGTGCTAGTTATCTGCTTGCAGGGCGGTTGTACTGCATCCCGACAGGGCGAGACAGAACGACGCACGTCGGAATTTCTCAACGAATTGGAGCGCATCAAGGTATCGCATCTATTCCAAGATGAACAATTCTCCGATATTGTCAGGCACCTAGAAAAGAGCACTGGGGTGCGGTTTGTCTACAGTTCTGAGAACTTTGACAATCGGCGACCCATCACCTATCACGCGCAAGATTTGTATTCCACGATCTGTGCGCTCTCTGCGGTGCTTGACGTTCAATGGGGGGTTAAGGGGCGTACGGTATATCTCGGGAGGAACCTCCAAGGGCTTGACTATGTCAGCACGTCATTCTGAATATCGTACGCAAGGCAACACCGGCACCTCACGGCCCGGATGTGGGACGTGTGCAGCGTGCAGCGGCTCACGACGCTGTGACAAAGCCTCCGGCCGGAGAATCTGCAGCGGCTCACGACGTTATGACACAGCCTCCGGCCAATAAATCCGGGGTTCCGGCCGGAAAAATCCGGCACGGACGACGACACTGAACCAGATCCACGTCCGATATCGCTCCCGATCGGACCGGATAGCAGCGAAATCACCGCCGACGTGATCACTATCAACACACGTCGGCTGCGGACATCCTCCCGCGCTACACGTATACGGGGTTGCTACGCGGCCGGACGATATCGCTGCGAGCGGCCGACCACATCGATCGCGAACACCGGAAGCAGCGGATCGCCTTCGAACGAATCCTTTGTGACGCATAAGGCCGGCTTGATCGGGTCCGCTTGTCGTATCAGAACCGGCTCGTCGAGCGTTACATCGTTCCATACTTCATCCGGCGTTCTCATGCCCAGCGTGAACATAGGACGGACGGCATTATAGTATCGCCGGAAGATATCGAGCTTCTTCTGGATCGATCGCTCGGAGGCGAACAGCAGTTTCACCCGTTGCCAGATTTTGAGCGTCTTGAAGAACCTCTCCACCTTACCGTTCATGGCGGCGGCCCGGGGGACACGACCTTTGATCAGATTGATGCCGAACGCGGACTTGACAGCGTTCTGAAACCGTGACCGGAACTGGCACCCGTGATCGGTAACGAGGAATCGGCACGCGCCGTACTCGGCAAACGTGGCGCGGAGCAAATGTAGAACCATCGCCGTACTCGGCGCATCCGGAAACACCGTGAGCGCAAGGAGCCTTCTCGAGAACCCGTCAACAACGGCGGCGACGTAGAAGCGGACAAACAGGAAATCGAACGTGGTGAAATCCAGATGGTACGTCTTCCGGATGCATGCAGGACGGAGGATCGAGTGCGGGGAAACGGTATCCACCGCCGTATCCTGCGGGACGGCTACAGGCGCAGGCGGCCTGGAGGGTCTTTCCTCGCGGAGGATTCTCTGAACGGAGCTGCGGGAGATCCTGATACCGCTGCGAACGAGCTGCATGGCAATGGAGCGGGTGCCGAACTCGACTTCGACACACAGCGTACGCAGTTCATGGACGACCCAGCGCACGCCGTCCGAGATACGGTTCCAGGGGACGCGGCCGAAGAACAGGCCGACGTGTGTGCGAGACAACCACGCCCGATTCCAGTTCCAGACCGTGTTGTAGTGAAGGACGAAGTGATGAGCCGTTATACGCAGGGACCAGCGCCGAAGGCGGCGGATCTGAAGGATCTCGCGGCGGTCGGGAGGAGAATAGTGAGGACGTTTTTCGTGAGGCAGGCTCGCACGATTGCGGCGAAGGACGGCGATCTCGCGCTTGAGAAGCGCCGCATCGAGCAGCGCGTCGTCGCGTTCTGCCATCATGCGTTTGACCGAAGAAGCATTGCCGGCAGCACGCTGGCGGGCCAGCTCGTAGCAGCGGGCGAAGTGGATGGTGGTTGCATCCAGCAGGCGGCGAAGCCACAGGGGCCAGGTGGCGGACATGGGAACCTCCCGAGAGAGAACATTTGGAAAACACGCTGTTTTTCTATCATGAGAGTGAGGTCCATTCTATGGAACGATTGTACGGTTCTTGTATAGCACATTCGTGCTACCGGTTCTGCGGGGAGTGCGGATTCTGCAGGCTTTAAGTTCCGTTCGGAGTGATTCAGGTCATGTCTTGTATCCGGCAAAAATTTACGATGATTCCGGAAAGACTTGCGTTGAACCAATGGATGTGATACACGCGGTTTTGAGGTGCTATGTCATGGCAAGAAACCGCAAGGGGCTGAATATAGAGGTGAATGGGGCACCGTCAACTGCTACGGTTCATCCCAAGCCGGAGGATGCTCATTCGGCTTTCAGGATCAAAGCCGATAATCCTTACCGATTGTGTCGTCTCATGGTTCACGGCAAGGGATGCAGAAAGAAGGCATTCCAGAGAGGTCTTTGCCGGCCGCACTGGGCATACTGCCAGCAACACGGATTGCTTGACACATATGGTCTACCGAAGAGGTCGGTGCTTTCGTTCGAGTTGAAGAGTAGTCCGAGACCGGGAACGTGTCGCGTTGTTGTGAACGGAACAGGCTGTGAGAGAAAATCGCAGTTCAGGGGGCTGTGCAAGGTTCACTATAACAACATTCGCCGGAGAGAGGACCTGAATCTTGACGATTACGCGCTTCCCGTTGAGGGGCCGGTTCCCATACGTGAACGGTTAAGGAAGAACGTCCGTCCGAAGGCGAATCGGTGTATCATAATCGACGGTGGAGTCCCTTGTACGCGGAAAGCCTATCTCCGGGGTATCTGCAACAAGCACTACGATGCCCTGAAACATGCAGGTGAGAGCTTTGATGACTGGGGCCTTCCGAACAAGCACCGAGAGATGAAGATAGACTACTCCGTGAATGCGCATCCGAAGCCGGGCACGTGCCGGATAATTCAGACGGTTTTGTACAACGGAAAAATTGAACGAACTCCCTGCCGGAGCGAAGTCAGAGGAAGAGGGCTGTGCCGCAACCACCACGGGATATTGTCACGGAAGGGATTGCTGGAGGAATTTGCCTTGCCTTTGGAGAAGAGGAAGAAGAAGGTATTCAGAAAGAAGTCGGATTCGGATATCGTGGGCGGCGTTTGCGTTATCATCGAGGATGATGTTCCCTGCAAACGTAAGACTACGCCTGCGAAGGGTATGATTTGTCACAAGCATCGTCAGGCAATCACGCGGCGTAAGGATCTGAACATCAAGGATTTCATCCACCGGCTGAGAGATCTCTATGAAATTCGACAGGCCCCTTCAGGAGTCTGCTGCATTGTGGAGGACGGGATGCCGTGCGACCGGGAGGATTTCGCGACGGGCATGTGCCAGACGCATTACAGTACCATCAGGGCGAGAGACAAGCGCCTGTTGAAGTCGCTCGCCAGGAAGGTGGCGAAGCGTGCCCTTCCGGGCATCAGGGTGTATGTGGATAAGAATATTGTCATTCATTGCCTTGCTCACAATGTATTCGGGGTCTCGACGCATACGTACTCACGAAGGCTCATTGATGCCATCCTTCGGGGGAAGATTGACGGGACGGTGTCGGTCAACTGTGTGACTGCGTCGTACAGTTACCTTCGGCTGCGTCTTGTCCGGCCGAAGAGTGAATCGGGTATGGATCTATCGGAGGAAGAAGCTCACGAGAGAGCTGAAGAAGCTGTTGCGAAGCTGTTCTTTTCCGAGAATTCGCCGTGGCGTTTTGTTCCGTATGAGACTTCCATCCTTCGGGCCCGTGAAGCGGGATTGACGTGGGAAGACTCAATGGAGTGGTCGGCTTTTCAGAAGGCGAGAGAATGGAAGGTCGGCCCGGAAGTCTTTGTCACTCAGGATGCTGATTTTGAGGAAGGGGTATTGCCTCAGGTGATTCTCGAGCGGTTGAGGAAGCACGATATGGAGATGGCGTTGTCTTCCCGATTGCCGCGGTAACTGCGGACCGCTTCTTCTTTGCCCTTCCGATCTTCCTCTCCTGGTATGCCTCATACGTTTCTGTCATGAGCGCCTGGCATATTTGTGCCAGGCGTTTTTCATACATTTGTACGATTTTCAACCATGCTTGTGCGTGGTAGAAACTGTCCTGTCGAATCAAACAAGTTGCTGCGAGAAAGAAGCAATCGTCGATGAATCCCGTTGCTTTCAATGGGGTGAATGTAGCGGGACGAATGCGACCAGCTTGATCGTCTGACCCAGGAGACCTTCTGCGATACGAGCACGGATGCGTGTCTCTTTCGCTGTGGGTCGGAGCCTGAGAATCGGTATTCATTTCAGTCCAGTCGTCGAATGGGGGCACGTCTCCGCGATTGGGCCCTCTCTTTCGTTAGCCGTTCCGATCCGGTGTGTCCCGGAAAGGAGCGGACATGCCGGGGGAGCAGTATCGTCGTGACCTCGAGGATCAGCTCAAATCACGGAGGTTCAAGGATGCGTTCAAAACGCTGACGGAGGAACATGAGATCTTCGACTGCTATCCGAGCGTCGATGCGCTTTGCGTTCTCATCAAACCGGGCAACAAAAACTATCGGGACAAGAACGAGATGATGCGCATTCTGTTGAAGGCGCTGCATGAGGACGACACCGTCTATCCTCTTGTCAACGTGCTTTTCTGGGAGAGTCTCGAACGGTTGCGTCGCCGCTATGCGGCGATTGTGGCCGACCCGGAGGAGCTCTTTGGCAGGATTCAATGGTATTTCTATCAGGCGGTTATGGGCCATGATCCCGATCGATCTTCTGAGAAGATCGACGTGAATATCTTCCTCAATACCAAGAAAAAGACGGTTGCCTGGGTCGACAGTGTCATCAAGGAACGGGAAGCCGTGAAGGAGTTGGGTGCCTTGGAGCGGGCCGGATTGGATGCGGGGGATCTCGGCGAGTCGCAAGTACCTCCCGAAGAGATGGAGTCCTATCTGCTGGGTATGGTCTACCGGGATATCATTACCGAGATGCAGTACGATCTCATCGTAGAGACGCTCGTTTACAGGAGGATGAATCAGCGGGAGTGGGCCGAGAAACGAGGCGTTTCGTACAACACGGTGCGCAACCTGAGATATCGGGCCGAAATGGCCATTATGGAGCACAAGCGGAAGAAGAAATCCGTCGAGGGTGAGGCCTTTACGTAACGGACCGTCTTGCGATATCCTGTGGCCAAAGGAGGGATTGACCATGGCGAAGAAGAAGAGGAGACAGAAGGCCAGGAAGGCCGCCAAGACCAGAGAGAAGTCTCGCAAGAGACGCGATCGACGGCAATCAAAATCCTCCACCAGAAATGCCGTACGGGCCGGATCTCCGGTCCTGGATTTTCCGGCAAGACCGCCGTTAGCTGACATGGAACCGCCGCCGGGTTTTCGCACCATCGGAATGGCGCAATCGACCTTCGAGTACGCCAAGCCGCTTTTCGCCCTTGCCGAGGATAAGGGGATTGATATCCAGGATGTGATGAATCTGTCGACTATGCTCTGGAACTACGCGATCTCCGTGGAGGACGGAAGGGAGGCGCTCGATCTGCGAGACTTGAGTCTTGAGGCTCTCAAGGCGGCGTTCGGGATGGATGCCGATCGGGCGGAAGGGTTTCTCGCTGAGATGACGGAGCGGCGTAATTACCTTTTCCCCCGCGATGTCCAACCGGATACTCCAATGGTCATGTTCATGCGCAAGGAGGAACGCCACAGGATCGAACCGTTTGACTACGGCGGTCTCTCTCTGTCTGATGAGGTGATCCCGGCTGATGCGGACGATCGCTGTCTTGTGAACGATCTGAAGCGGCTTGACGAGCATATCCACAAGGGATCGGATTACGGCAGTTATGAAGATCTGTTGTTTTCGGTTGACGATCGCTGTGGGGCGAGATTTGCGAAGTGGATTGCGGAAAAGGGGATTTTCGGCGACGGGGATTCTCCTGACAGCAAGACCGCC
>CAYMFW010000266.1:0-6183 GCA_964389785.1 uncultured Planctomycetota bacterium | reverse complement strand
CGATGCTCAGCACCGTCCGACACCGCCGTTCTCTGTCGCTTGTCATGAGCATGCGGATGATCCGCCTGATTCTGCTGTCTCGATTCCCTCTGTCAACCGAACTCACTACCGGGGGACACGCAGTCTACCCGTTCCGCGTGCCGTCTTCAAGAAAACGCCAGCTTCGGCGGGGTATTCTTTCACGGCGTGCCGTCGCTTTCTATCACAGACGTCCCGTGATTTTGGCATCACGGATTCCGTTAGCGGAGTGTAGGACAAATCCCCATAGCCGTGTAGGGAAAATCCGCAATGTTGTGGAGGATTCATCATCGCCTGATGAGTCTGTGATGAGTTCGTCCCGGCATAACCCGGTAGTTTTCCTTCCGGACATCCTTATATGTAAGGGAACGTCCCTTACGCTTTCGCTTCTTAATCTCTTTGAGAATGGTGGAAGGGGTCCATCTTTCAGGGACCACGGTTGTGTAGTCAATAGCCCCCGGAGCCACGTGAGGATACCCCTTGGTAACCATTCCATTCAAGAAGTCAGATTATTCAAGAAGTCCTGTGACCGATTTGTGACCAAACCCCGTCCAAAATAGATAAGGTTTTTGTCGTCGCGAAGCCGGCGACGAAAACCACATTGGACTGAGCGCGGGATCAGCCAAGCCAGTTTGGGATCGATCGGAAGGCGTGCGTGGAGGAAACAGGAGCGCTGCAGAAGAAATTGGGGGTAAAAGGAGACACGGGAGCAACACGCCGTCGTTCTGACTCGCGCGAATCATCGCAAACGAGTAGAGACAACCCGGACGCTGAAATTCGGAAAGGGATCGTGCCGGCGCCTTATGTCACCAAGGGACCTCCGCGTGGTATGCGCTCAAGAAGCAGAACGTTTATGCTTTTGCACCTGGGGCACTTGATGGTACGTACGGGAGACTCGTCCTCGCTTTGGACCAGAGCCGTTTCAGCCAGATCAGCGATGAGAGTGGAATGCGCAAGAGCACCGTGCGGTGGTACGAGATGCAGCAGGATCCGGGCGGAGCGATGCCGCGGTTGATTGGTCGCGCTCCAGAGACCATAATAGCGGACCTTGTGGAATCCCTTGGGCAGCACGTGCAGACAGAATCGGCGGATGAACTCGACGCCGGTGATGCGCTCGGTGTTCCACGAGCCTGTGTCATTGTCCTTGTAGCGGAAGGTGACATGGGTCTCGTCCATGGTCAGGAGGCGGCTTCTGGTGATCGCTATGCGGAAGACGTAACGGGCCAGATAGCTCAGGACGGCATTTCGCCCGTGGCCGAAGTGCTTGCAGAACGAGCACCACGGCTTCTTCCAGATCTTGGGAGAGATCTGGGCGAAGAGATCGGGACGTTGTGCCTTGAGTGCCTGAGCAAACCGCTGACTGATCATGGGCGAGAGTTTTTTCACCGGCACGAGAAACCGGTACGGCGCGGGATGCCAGGTAGCACCGTCCTTGCTAAGCCCGCCTCCAGAGACCAAGAGATGGACGTGAGGGTGATAGAGCATCTGTCCGGTCCACGTATGAAGCACGGCCAGGATAGCCGGGACGGCGCCGACGTAGCGGTGGTCCCTGGCGAGTTCGCACAGGGCCGAAGCGACGGCTTTCATAAGAATATCGTAGAACAGCTTCTGTTCGCGAAGGAAGAAGGCTCGCAGTTCGGCAGGGGCGGTGGCGACTACATGAAAGTAATCGCAGGGAAGGACCTCGGCCGTGCGCTTGGCCATCCACCGGACGATCTGGCGGCCGTGGCATCTGGGGCAGGAACGGTTACGGCAGCCGTGAAAACTCCAGAAGGTCTCGTCGCAGTCGCGGCACCGGTAGCGTCCGCCGCCCATGGCCGGGGTCATGCAGCGGAGGATGTCATTGAGTGCCCGGTGGTGGGAAGGGAGCATGAGGTGACCGAATCGCTCCAGGTAGGGTTCGATGAACGCGCGGATCACATCGGCGATCTCGAGGAAGTTATCGGCCATGGCTGAGCCCTCCGTCGAAGACCTCCGTGAACATGGTATCCAGGTGAGAACGGATCCCGGTTTGCATGGCGACGGTGAGATGGGTGTATATCTCGGTGGAGCGTATGCTGGCGTGCCCCAGAAGCATCTGTACCACGCGGACGTCGACGCCGCGTTCCAGGAGGCTCGTGGCAAAGGCGTGGCGAAGGCTGTGAAGTTTGACTTCCGGGCCGAGGCCGATGCGATCGCGCGCGCTGCGGAACGCTCGACGGAGGGACCTGTGGGGAAGGTGATCAGTGCCGCTTTTGTTGGGGAACAGCCATTCTCGATGGCGGTGGGTGCTCCAGAAAGCCCGCCAGTGCAGGAGCAGCGATTCCGGAAGCGGCACGATCCGCTCCCGGTTGCGCTTGCTGATAAGCCGCACGACCATCTGCCGGGAATCGATGGCGCGGATCGGCAAGGAGACGGCATCGTTGATCCGCAATCCCAGGACGTACATGCTGGAGCAGCAGAGGCGGTACACCGGCTTGTTGATGGCTGCCACCAGGCGCCGGCAATCGTCCGGAGAGAGCGCGACCGGAAGGCGCATCTGCCTGGGTTGGCGCACCTTCTTTTTCGTGAAGAGTCCCCAATCAACGCCGAGGCAGCGATAGAAGAAAAACTTGAGCCCGTGAAAGTGTGTCTGGAACGTGCCCTTGGCCACGCCCCTCTCATCGCGCAACCAGAGGATATAGTTGTACACCTGCTCCTCGGAGAGGCGATCCGGACGCACACCGGTATGCCTCTGCAGCACCGTAACCGCGGTGATGTAACTCTCCTGCGTGCTGAGCGTAAGTCCTGCCAGATGCATATCCCTCATCATCCGCAGCCTGAGCGGCGATACCGTTCCCCCCGCAACCGGCAGATTCCCATGCACGTTTTCCACGACACCCGTACCCATAACAGCCATGACTCACCCTCCACACAACATGACAAGAAACGTCCCGGTCCCCGTGACCGGGGCTGCATGGAGCATAGGTCAGAAGCAGGGGGTGGGGGAAATGGGGTTGCACAGCGGAAGGGTACACCGTATACGGAATCTGCTGAGAGGCGGATCGAGGTCAGGCGAGTGGCTCAGCCTGATGGCTTGGCAACCTTGCCCAGAGGATCAAAGGCGGCGACGCCGCTTAGTCCAATGGATCTGAAAGGGGTCAAAATCAGTCGATCTGGCAGGATTTGAGTTGCCTCCAAGAAAGAAGAAAAGCCCTGTAAGTTCAACCCTACAAGGCTTTTCTTGTGGTCGGGGTGACAGGATTCGAACCTGCGACCTCTTGAACCCCATTCAAGCAGTGAAGGGCTTTCGCAACTTCCGCGTTTCACGCCACTTGCGAAACCCGTCCGCTATGTTAAAGAAACCCAACCACTTAAACGTGCAGATTTCTGCGCGTTTCTGCAGGAAAACGCAGGTCATATACCATTTCCCGCGTAAACCTGCACGTTAATGTTCCGAAAATGTTCCGAAAAACATTTCGGACGTCAAGCGTATATCGGCAGTCTGGAGCACTTCAGTCCGTTTCGGGAAGCACTATATCGGGCGGTTGAAGGGCGGTCAAGTTATTCGAGGGACGGCTCCAGTGTCGGCGCAGGCTTCAGGATCTCCTCAGAATGCGCTGGAACTTGCCAAAGAAACCGACGGGAGGTGTCCCTAGCGTCCTCACAATGGGGACACCGCGCAGCGATCCGGTTCGAGCTGGTTAAGTCGTTGGCGTGACTGCTCTTGCTGCATGCTTCACGGGATGATGCGCGTGCTTGCAGCCGGAGGCCCGTGCACAGTTGGCTGGGTTCCTACACCTGCTACTCGAACTCCAGCATGCCTTGGCATTGCGCATCGAGGTCCCTCAGCCTGTCGGCGATGTTCGTCCAGGGCTTCAATCCCAGAGCGTCCCGAAAGCCTTCCAGTAATTTCCGGTCTTCTTCCTCCTGATCATCCGGTGGTCCGGAAAGCATCTCGATGACCTCTTTTCTGCCCCCGGACGCAAGGTCCTCCAATACGGAAAAGCCGTGCGTACATCCGAGGCACAGAAACTCATGGAGCCCCTCCCCGACAATGATATTCTCCTTGACGTGGGGAACGGTCATCACAATGGGAGAGAAGTCACCGTAACCATCTTCTGCTTTTACGAGACTGAAGTGCACGTCATCTGATGCGGTATCTGCAAAGGCAACAACGTTGTTCGGGCTGACGCGTGGGCGACTAATGAACGTACTCACGAAGGCATAATCCCGCGGCGGATCGATAAGGCACAATCCAATCCAGCCGGGTGTATCCTCGCGCCTGATTGTCTCATCGAATTCGTACAGTCGGCGAAGGACTGTACATTCCCAGGCTCCATGAGCAAGGATAAAATCCTCGATCTGTGATGGTCTCTGGCGGTCCTGTTCTTTGGAGCAGCGAAAACACAGGTTCCCTACATGACCGAGCGTTCTCTTCCCACAGACTTCGCAAGTGACACCTTTGGCGCACAGCATACAGAGACCATTGGTCCCGTGAAAAGTGTCTTCCGTTATCGGTACCCCGCATTGGCGGCATGTGAATTCGCTCATTCAATCCCTGCTCACGGCAACAGGGGTGAATGCGAAGCCCCTCAAGTGTGCACTCTCGATCATCATCTTCAGCTTCTTGGATACTACATTCCCCAGGTAGACAGAACAAACAATATCATAGTCCTTGGTCAGACTTGAGGCAATTACAGGGGCAACTGCCTCAAGGGGGACTGATATGCCTTCCTCATACCTGAAGGCGGTTCTGCTCTTGTCCAATATCCTCTGGAAGGTGGGGAAGGTTATCGTAACATAATCGCCAACAAACTCTCCTCGTGAAGTATTGACTTTCGTAGGGACAAATCTGACGCCTGATTCCATTTGCGCGCGAGAGAAGATCTCAGCAGCTCGCATACTGACGATCAACTCGCCACCCACGCAGTCGAGACAATCAGGCAACTCTTTCGGCGGTCGGCCGAGCAGAACGCTTGTGCCCGCAACAACGAGTGATTCTCCTTTTCCCGACTCTACGCATTGTCCGTCTTCGTCCACTGGAGTGTAAACTTCAGGTACCTCGTCATTGGTCGATATGCCAAGTTGGAAATACTCCATAACCTTACGAGATTCTCTGCTAATCGCCTCTCACCTCTCTTTTCCCGAGTAGTATACAGGAGCTTACTGAAATCGGGAACCCGATACTCTCTATGCCTTCCCGTAGGGCATGTTCTTCTACTGTCGTAAGGGGCTCACAGACCCCGTGGTGTTGGGTGCCGCTTGACGAGGAAGAAGCGAGTGCCTCCCTGCCCTCGTCAATGATTCGACCAGATCGCGAATATGACACTTTGGCGCTCTTCTTCGACTAAAAGTTATGTATCGAACCAGCCGTGAGCGGCTTGTCCTTCCTTTCTGATTGATCCAAGATACTACCGATGTTCTTTATCCGATGTCCCCTGGTGTTCTTGGCGGTATCGAGTTTTCGTTTGGCCGCTTCTGTTATGGCGTCAACTGTGCTTGGCACTATGTCTGGAGCATCTTCCATAACATCAGTAGCGTACATCACGTCCGGAACCGGGTTCAGCATGTCAACAGCAAAAGCGCCCCACCTCAGGACTTCACTGGTGCTATCACGCGTATAGTATTCTGCCGTAAGATACCTCACGTAAACGTTTTTTTCTCGGTAATAGGTTTCGTTTTCAAGGAACCTGTCCAGCTTTGCCATCACCAATTCTTCTGCTTCCGCTTCACTCATGCCAGCAAGAACAGCCGCACCAAACAGGGATTCGACTGCGGTTTCGATTGCCTTTCTTCTCCCGACCTTCGACCCCTTAACCACATTTTGTATTTGTCTCTGGCCAGTCAAGAGCTCTCGACGAAGATCGGTCTGGAATTTTCGGATGGCATCACGCGCAGCGGGATCCGTGAGATCTCCTAAGCTGTGCATCTTCTTGATGGACAGCAATTTCTGCTTGAGTACTCTGACGTATTCGTTAAGGTGCCTTCCAGTATGTGCTGCAGCTCCCTTGGCAGCACGCTTCGTAGTGGCCGCAATAGCCTCCGTACCTCTTGGGAGTGCGACTACGTTCTTTTTTGCGTGCTTGTACACAGCCAAGTCATCTAGCCAAGACGCCAGTGAGGGATCATCGAAAAGCTCCTGCGTAATGATGTGGTGTACTGCATATTTGCCCTTTAGGCCCAACTGGACAATCTTTCGCTGGA
>CAYMFW010000265.1:0-6198 GCA_964389785.1 uncultured Planctomycetota bacterium | reverse complement strand
AGGTCCACGCCCTGGTCCTGTCGGAATAGAGTAATTGGCGTATCACGCGCTGCTCGGGAACTGTCATGAGGCGCGATTGTTGTCTTCCCCCATCTCGCGCGTTACGATAATACTATGAAGATGCCGGAAATGGGCTCTGTGGGAGCGATGCGCGGGCTCGGCGAAAAAGCAAGTGCCTATTGGCCCCCTCCGGGTGGGACAGTAGGATTCATGAACGGAGGCAATACGATGACGAGAGGAAGAAACTGGAGAGTTGTTGCACTTGGTACCTTGCTGATGCCGGCGGCGCTACTGAGCTGCTGCGCCGGATTCATCGGCAACGCTCATGCTCAGGAAGCCGATCCGTCTATTGCCGGCAAGCCCTCGGTGGGGCACGCGGCACCGGCGGGCAAGGGGGTGGGCAACGGCGCCGCGAGCGGCGTGGGCGTCCTCGAAACGCACAGCTACTGGCGGGTGCACGTCACGATTCGGCCCTTGGTCATCGCGGGCGGCGGCAAGAACCCGGGGGCCAAGAAGGGGGACGAGAAGTGGCTGGACGGCGCACCGCCTCCGCCGGAGTGGATGCAGCCGGACTTCGACGACAGCGAGTGGTGGCGGGACCCCGGGCCCTTCTACCACGGCCATGGCCGGGGACCGGGGATGGAGCTGGCCCTGCTTTGTCTGCGCGGCAAGTTCGAGGTGACGGATCCGGCCCGGGTGAGGGATCTCAGTCTGTCGCTCAGCTATCGCGGCGGGGCGGTGGTCTACCTCAACGGGCAGGAAGTCGCGCGGGGGAACATGCCTGCGGGCAAGACGGACGTCAACACGTTGGCCGAGGACTATCCCGACGACGCGCACGGGCTGAATGGGTACGTAATCCGGAAGAAAGGCGCCAAGCGGATCAGGAGCCTCGAAGGCGCGGTGGTTCCGTCCAGGCTGCTGCGCAAGGGAACCAACGTGCTGGCCGTCGAACTCCACCGGGCGGCGCTGACCGTGAAGGATGTCAGTGGAGGCTGTAACGACTACAACATGAGCTGGGCCAGCGTCGGATTCGCCGGCCTGCGGTTGACCGCGGCGTCGGACGACGGGATCGTGCCTTGGAACGGCAGGCCGAAGGGCGTGCAGGTGTGGAACTCGTCTCCGAAGGAGTTCGTGCTCGACGCCGATTTTGGGACGCCCGTCGAGAAGCTCCGGCCGGTGCGCATCCCGGCGGCGCGCAACGGGGCGTTCTCGGGAGTGGTGGTGTTGAGTTCCGACGCCGTGCTCAAGAACGTCAGCGTCCGGGTGGGCGACCTCAAAGAGAAGGCGAAGGCCGGGACCATCGGCAGCGCGGCCGTAAGTGTAAGATACGCGCTGAACAACGGCAGAAGGAGCGGCTCATGCCCCATCCCGATGCCGTTCCCCTGCAACTACGATAAATACGACGGTCACCGGCTGGGGGCAGAGACCCCGGGAGTCCCCTGGGTGCTGGCCGAGAAGGGTCCCCTCGACATTCCGGTCCCGGCCCGGGCCCGCGGTACGCGGGGAGCCGTGCTGCCGGTGTGGATAACGGTTGCGGTCCCGAAGGATGCCTCCCCCGGCCTGTACGAGGGAACGATCTCGATCTCGGCCAACGGCGGGGACATGTTTGACGTGCCGCTGGAGGTGAACGTGAGCGACTGGGCCCTGCCCGATCCGGAGGACTTCAAGTCGTTCAACGACACGATTGAATCGCCGGAGTCCCTGCGGTATGCGTACGACGTGCCCAAGTGGTCGGAGGAGCACTTCCGACTGATAGGCAAGAGCTTCGATCTGATCCGGGGGCTGGGCAACCGGACGGTCTACATCCCGGTCCTGACCAGGTCGAACTTCGGGAACGAGGACGGGATGGTGAAATGGATCAAGAAGGGGGATGATTACTCCTGCGACTTCTCGATCATGGAGAAGTACCTCGACGTGGCCGTCGCCCATATGGGCAAGCCCCGCTACGTCTGCCTCATGGTCTGGGATGTGAACCTTGGGGGTAAATTGTTCGGCGACGCGGGGTGGCCGGGCGGCTACGCCCGCGGACCCAAGCCGCCGACCGCCAACGACGTTCAGATCAAGGTGAGCTACCTCGATCCTGCGACGGGGCAGATAACCGAGGGTACCGGCCCGGCGTATTGCGATCCAAAGGCGGAGACCTTCTGGAAGCCGTTCGTGGAGGGGGTGCGCGAGCGGCTGAAGAAGCGAGGGCTGGGGAACGCGGCCGTCCTGGGGCCGATGGGCGACTGTCGTCCGCTGAAGGAGCAGATACAGTTCTGGACCAAGTTGATGCCGGAGGCGCCGTGGATCTGCTCGGGGCATCACTGGCTGAAGACGTGGTTCGGCGCCAAGGTGGTCTACGCCACGTTCTTCAAGTACGAGTCCGATTTTCGCAAGGAACTGCAGCAGGAGGACGCGACGCTGTCCCGCCTGGGGTGGCGCGATAATCTCACTGTCCTGTCACCATACAGGATCAAGACACCGAGCAACCCGCCCGGCTACTTCTGGTCCATGTACGAGGACTGCCTCCACAATCGGATGGATGGGCTCGGCCGCGTGTTCGCGGATTTCTTCAAGGTCCGGATGAACCCCAAGTCCCGGTGGAGCGGTCGCCTGCTCGGACGTTTCTTGGAGACGAACTGGGGTACCATGAACTGGGGGGAGACGTGGCTGGCGCAGCGGCCGGAAGGGCCGGTGGCCACGATGGGATTCGAGGCGATCCGGAGCGGGGTCCAGGAGGCCGAGGCGGTGATTTTTCTCCAGGACGCGGTCCTGGACCGGAAAGCCGGGCTGGGCGAGGCGCTGGCGGCCAAGGTGCAGGCGGTGCTCGACGAGCGTCGACAGCGGTCGCGATGGGTGGACTGCATGGGAAGCCAAGGCCGCGGGGGAATCCTGCCCTACGGCTGGTACTGGTACGCCGGGACCGGATGGCCGAGCATGACCGACCGTCTCTACGCCACCGCCGCCGAGGCGGCCGGGGCGCTGGGGAAGAAGTAGGAGAAGTCGAACGTTGAAGTCAGATTCAGAGTCCCCATCAGTAGGTCGGTCCATGATCCGGGTTTCATTCGAAGGGCCGACCGATCCAGAGAACAGCGGGGGAGGCGATCGCGTGCAAAACAAGCGCAAGTGCGGCGAATTTCGCACAGGCCGAATACGGGTAGAATCTCAACCATAGGACACCAGTATGGACGGGATTCTGTTCAAAGTGGATGTTACGGCAGATATTCCGTCTGTCCATCCGGGATTCCTTGAAGTGGAAGTCGAACTGGACAATTCTCAATCGCCGTCCGTCCTCTTTGTTCCGCCTGGAGATGCGAACTGGACCTTTGGTGACAGTGAAGAGCTGTTTATCCTGCCGAACGGATCGTCCATGGATACCCCGACCTTCCCGCTGTGGGAAATCCTTGGGGTAGCCCTTGGATCCGGAACAGACCAGTTTGTGGTACGAGGTGATCCGCATATGGGCGCCCTGTCTATCGAAGTCAATTCCGATACGTTCGGCGGCGGAACATACAATACCGGCTGGGTTGAAGGCTATGTGACCAATGCCGAGACCGGTGCCAATATTACAGGCGGCATGGGGTATGTGGATGTCTTTGATCCGAACCAGGGGATGTTTATTGGCGGTGCGCCGGTCATGTCGGACGGATATTTCTATATCGGCGGGCTTCCGGAAGGTAATTTTGAACTGGATGTGCATGTGGATATGTTTGATCCGTATATCGGCTATCCGGTCAATATCACGGTCTCCGGTGCTTATGCGACCATTCCGCTCTATCCGTTCAGCAATACCCTTGGATTATACGGCTATATCGAAGATGTTCAGACCATGATGGGTGTGGACAGTGCGAATGTGGAACTGGTGAACAGCGGTCTGGCCACGGTTACGGACAGTTACGGGTCATTTATGTTCAATGACGTGCCGGCCTTTGTGGATGAACAGCTCAAGGCGAGCAAGATCGGCTACAAAAATACCTACAGCGAACTCTTCCAGACCGGTAATGTCCTGGACCTGTTTCTGCCGCTGGTGCCTGAGGCTATGTATAATCAGATTGCCACAGATCTGACCGCAGATACGAACAAGGGCGTTATTGTGGGCGATATCTGGGGTGATATGGGACCCGTGGCCGGTGCCACGGTCGCTGCGTATCAGATCGCGGCTGACGGTTCTATCGGCACGACTGCA
The DNA here is from genome assembly GCA_964389785.1 of uncultured Planctomycetota bacterium. Lineage (GTDB taxonomy): Bacteria > Planctomycetota > CAYMFW01 > CAYMFW01 > CAYMFW01 > CAYMFW01. Next base: position 2,030 of record CAYMFW010000265.1, on the reverse strand, counting down.
GTGGGCCGGGTGGTCTATTCCAGCGGAACGCCTGATTATATGAAGACCGGTGAGGGCGGTCACCCAAGTATGGCGCCGGTCTGGGATTCCGGAATGACAAGCACCGGATCGGATGGTATGTTCATTATCGTGGACCTGCCGCTCGGTAAAATAGAGGTCCAGATTATGAACACATCGGTTCCATATCTGCCCTTGAGGACGCGTACCTTCAAGCAGAGCATCTGTTCGCTTGAATTCGATCCGGCCTATTATACGGGTACCGGACCCATGCCGCTTGAAATCTACGAGTTGTCGCCGCCGGCTGCTGCAACCGAAGGCGGTGTATGCGTGCTTTACGGATCCGGGTTTGAACCCGGGATGACTGCCAAGATCGGCGGCCAATACAATTGTACGGTCTCGGTGATCGACTCAATGGAATGTGAGTTGAGTGTGCCTCCCATGCCGGCCGGCGATTACAGCGGTATTGAAGTGATCCTGCCGGACGGACGGATGTCCTCGATCAACAAACCGTTTTTTGTCCGGCCTCTGACCACTCTCAGCGCACCGGTCAGCGTGCCACCGGCCAATCAGGCGACCGGAACCCCGCTCCAGTGGGAATACCGGCTGATCTCGATCCCGGCCTTTTATGTCAAGGGATTCGATCATTTCTTTGAAGATATTCTCGGGCCTTATGACCCTTATGTCTGGCGGGCATTCGGCTGGGATCCGTGGCAACACCGGTATATCGAATACAATGAAGCCAAGGCCTACGGCTATCTGACCTTTGAACCGGGTATGGCCATGTGGGTCATTTCCTGGGTCGGTGCCGAAGCCATTCCGCAGGGATTCACTCTGTCGCCGGATCAGTATCATTGCACGCTTTGGCTCGGTCCGGGCTGGAACATGATCGGCAATCCGTTCAGCAGTTCCTATTACTGGGGATCCGGCGTGGTCCGCAACCCGTTTTCGGAAAAGGAGAACTCCCTCGAGGATCCGGCCGTTTATGACGGATCGCTCTATACCTGTCTCTCCATGCCGTACCAGTATGACGGCGCGGGTGGGTATATACCGGCCGATCATCTGGAACCGGGTGTCGGCTATTGGGTCAACAACAAGAGCGGCAATGAAGTGGCCGTGATCCTCGGCAATGCCAGTGCGGCCATGGGCAAGGCATCGTTCAAAACGACCGGTGTGCTGCCGGATGCCGCGTATGCGCAGAAAGATACACCTCCGGCACCTCCGGGCGGGGATGTTTCTGCTGTCTCAGCCGGCGGCGGTGGGGGCGGTGGATGCTTTATCTCGACCATTGTTGCTCCGGAACCGGTTGAAGAGCATGCTATTCTTCCGGGAAGAAAACCGGAAATCACGATGGACGAAGGACGATAGACGAGGGACGCGAAACCCCGAGGGGCGCAACGCGAAGACCTCGAAGGGAGAGGGGCGACACTGCCACCTCAACCATGGACTCAAATGGTCATTCTGAGCGACTCGTCACGCCGAAGCTCATAGAGCAGGAGGAAGCGAAGAATCTGTAGCTTTGCCGACGTATTAATAATTCCAATTTAATGTTGTAGGGGCGGACCCATGTGTTCGCCCCTTTTTTATTGGATGTCAGTAGGTTTTTAGTAAATCTCGTCAAGCAGCGGCAGGGACGCCGTTGTAGAGATTTACGAAGTATTTGCGCAGGATGCACAAATACGCGCAAAGATGTGATTAATATCACATTAATTTTTCAGCCGGTATTTGTTTGATTTTTTCTACTATAATGTTAAGATAAATCTCCGTGAAAAGGACAACTGTCGTCTTTTTCACGGAGATTTATTTTTTCTTACCAGTCAAAAAAAATAAAGCATTCTTTTTTTTCAGGAGAATCGGATATGATGGCGGCAAAAAAAGTGTTGTCCCGTTGGATGGGTGTTTTTGGTCTGTTCTTTTTTATGGGCGTATTCGGCAACAGCGATCTGGCATTGGCCGGACAGCCGCCCACCATTGAAGTCAACAGCACGTCGAACTTCTCACTCGGTCTCGGCGCCGGCAGTGAATTCACCACG
>CAYMFW010000264.1:0-6238 GCA_964389785.1 uncultured Planctomycetota bacterium | reverse complement strand
GGAGTTGACGGATTCGATGACGTTGCCCCTGTTGAACGTGTACGCGCTCGCCAGCAGATGATCGTCGTCGGTCAGCACCGCGACGCACGTGGAGGTGGAGCCGACGTCGATGCCGACGAAGGCCCGCTCCCGTCCCTCCGGCGGGGCCTCCGGAAACACGTTCAGCCGCCGGGTATTCTTCACCAGCTTCGGCAGCGTGGAGACGGCCTGCTCGCCCGGCCGGTAATCCCTCAGACCGGATTCCAGCGCGTCTATCATCCCGTCGAGCGTCCGTTTCTCCGATGCGGTCCCCTCCCGTGACATCAGCGCGGTGCCCATGGCCGCCATCACGTTGAAGTGGTCGGGCACCCGGAGATCGTTCTCCGAGGCCCCGAGCGCGTCCCGGAACGCTTTGACCACGCCTTTGTTCGCGGCGAGCCCGCCCTGGAACACGATGGGGGGCTCCAGGCTCGCCCCCTTGGAGAACTGGGCCAGGTAGTTCCGCACCACCGCCTGGCATATCCCTGCGGCGATGTCCGACTGCGACACCCCCTCCTGCCGGAGGTGGATGATGTCCGTCTTGGCGAATACCGCGCACCGCCCGGCCACGAACGCCGGACGGTCGGATTCCAGCGCCCGGTCGCCGAACTCCTCTATCGGTATGTCCATTCGCTCCGCCTGCTGTTCGACGAACGCGCCGGTGCCCGCCGCGCAGATGTCGTTCATCTTCTGCGTCAGCATTATCGCCCTGCCGGAGGAGTCCCGGTCACCGAGTTGTATGAACTTGGAATCCTGTCCGCCGATCTCCAGGATGGTCTTCGCGCCGGGGCAGAAGCGGGACACCGCGGCAGACTGTGCCACTATCTCGTTCACGGACGGGATGCCGAGCCATTCGCTCACCAGCCGCCGTCCGGACCCGGTGACGGCGACGGCCGAAAAATTCCGTGCGTTGGTCTTCCCGCGGAATCGTTTCAGCGCGTCGAGCAGCACCTGCAGCGGACGGCTGTGGTGCTTTTCGTACGTGGAGTACAGAAGATCATCCTCGTCGTCGAGCAGAGCGAGCTTCAGCGTCACCGAGCCGACGTCTATGCCGAGACTCAGTTCCTCCTCGCTCACGACGAGGAGCCCTTCAGCTCCTTCCTCAGCCTGCTCAGCCGCATGGCGAGAAGCAGCTTGGGGAGGATGAGCGATTCCCTCAGCCGCACGTTGATTACCCTCATCCTCTGCTCCAGCAGGTCTATCCACTTGACCCTGGGAACGCACACCGGGGCGCGCCGTCCGGTGAGGAGCAGTATCACGTCGCCCGCGGTGAGCGCCGCGGCCATCACCACCGGCGGCGCGAAGGTGGGCACGTGGCTCTTCCCCTGAAAGCCGAAGAAGTACGACTTCAGGTCCACGTAGGACGGTACGATCGGGAACATCTTCCGGCCGTGTTCTATGATGATCCTGGGGGAGAACTCCTTCGGCAGCTCCCCGAGAAACTCTTCGTACGACGGCCCGCCCGGCGAGAACACCACGAGGGACGCGCCGAAGCCGAACGCCGGGCACAGGAAGGAGTGGAGGCCCTTCTTCTGACAGCCGTCCACCAGCTCCTTGCGCACGTCGGGGGACAGGAAATCCACCCCGTCCACCACCACGTCCGCGCCGTCCAGGAACCGTTCGACGTTCTCCACCGTCAGTCCCTCGGGGAACGTGGTCATCTCGACGTCCGGATTGATCTGCCTCACTTCCCGCTCGACCACAGCCACCTTTTTCTCGCCCTCCGCGGCGGGTGTCGCGCCGTACTGCCGGTTGATGTTGCCCATGGAGAACGTGTCCGGGTCCGCCAGCGTGAACGCGCCTATACCGGTGCGCGCCAGGATGTGCGCAGCGTTGCCGCCGACGCCGCCGACGCCGGCGATCGCCACCCTGGTTTTGCGGAGCTTCTGCTGATCCCCGGCGCTGATGACGCCGACGTTGTGCGAGAAGCTCTTGTCGTAGACGTCCGGACTCATGACTGGCTGACGTCGAATCGTTCGGACGTCGCCCGTTCCAGAGCGGCCGCGAGGGCCTCGAATTCGGATCTGTCCATTCCCAGGCGGTCGCAGATACACGCCACCGACGCCTCGACGGCCTCCCCGTTCGCGCCCTCCCGGGCGAGGAGCTTCTCGGCCTCGTCTTTGCCGATGTCCCCTCGCCGAAGCATCACGGCGACCTCGGGTGCGGTGATCTTCAGCCCCCTCACCTTCTCGTACAGGAACCCGGCCACGTCGTGGATGCCGCAGTCGCCGTGCGTCAGAAGCCCGTCGTTGGCCGGGCGCTCGTACCCGACCTTCTTCTCCATCTCCTGCTTTATCTTCTCTTCGTCGTACGGTTCGAAGAGAAACAGCGCCAGGAACTCCGGGGTGAACTCGCCGGTGAGCATCGAGGCGTCGATAAAGAACTCGTCGAACACCTTCTGTGCCGCGCCCGGGTCGTCGAACATGTTTCCGACCCAGCCCTTCAGCTGTTCGTGCAGCTGCCGGTACGCCGCCGCCGTTTTTTCGAAGGAATGAGGCTCCATGTTGAGCTGCATGATGGGAAGGAACAGGTCTCTGGTTCCTTCCCGGAAATTCATCAGCATCTGGTAGGGGGACCTGCCGTGGACGAAGAACGGGATGCGCCGCTCATGGCACTTTTTTATCGCGATGAAGTATCCGGAGATGAAGCAGGCAAGACAGGGGTCGCCGAACTTCATCAGGGCGGCCCGGTAGAACTCCCTGTGCACGTTCCAGTTCGGGTAGTAGTACTCGTGTTCCACCCCCAGCGTCTTCACTATCTGCTCCACGTTCCGCTTTGCGTAGTCGGTGAGAAAGCCGTTTTCGTAGGTCACCGCGAGCACCTTCAGGCCGTACTTCTCGATCAGCGTGCAGAGCACGTACGCGCTGTCCTTGCCGCCGCTGATGCCGACCATCGCGTCGTAGTCGTACTGCCCCCTGCAGGTGTCCAGCTTCTCGCGGAGTCGCGCCTCCAGGGCGGCGGGGTCCGCGAACATCGCCCGGTGCTTCTCGTAGAAATCGCAGTAGTTGCAGGTGCCCTGCTCGTCGAGTACCACGTCGAATACCCCTTCGGGAAGCAGGCAGTTTCGGCAGTTACTCATCCAGCACCTCCTTGGTTTCTTCCCCCGTGCGGGGAAACGCGTGCGGGGAGATCAGACGGCCGCTTCGACCGGCTCCATCTCCTTCATGGCCGCCAGCGTCGGCGCATTATAGTACTTGTCAGGCACGTAATCACGCCGCAGGGAGGGCGGAAGGGTATGCTCTATATCCTCGTAGCGCACCGTTCGTTCCATCTCCAGCTGTTCCTCGACGTGCTTGTCTATCTTCCGCACGGTGTTTCTCATCACGATGGCCCGGCCGATGCCCGGCCGATAGTGGAACGATGGGCTCTTGCGCCGCCGCCACAGCGTGCGCGGCGAGCAGGTCTTCAGGTACAGGTCAGCCATGTGATCGTACCATTCCCTCTTCGGGAGGATCGTCTTCATCACCATGTATTCCAGGTTGTAGAAGCCGTAGTCGAACGTGGTCAGCAGCTTCTCCTCCTTCGCCTCGAAGAAGAGCGGCGTTCCCGGAATGGGGGTCAGCGGGACCAGGACCGGATACGTGATGTTCAGCCGGTCGATGAAATCCCACACCTGGTCGAAGTCCTCTTTCTTGAAATCGGGGAGCATCACGAAGTGCGCCCAGTTCTCGATCCCCAGCTTCTCCAGCACCTTGTGGGCCTGTTCGTTCACGTCCACGCTCGTCTTCTTGTTGATGTACTCCAGGTTGCTGTCCGAGACCGCTTCCATGCCCACCACCAGCCCGCCGAGACCGATCTCGAGCCACTTCTCCAGCAGGTCCGACTTCTGCACGATGGTGTCCGTCCGGGCGTACGCCATTATCTTCTTCTTCACCCCGCGTTTCTTCATCAGCTCGTAGATTTCCAGGGCATGCTTCTCGTCGTGAAACGTGTTGTCGTCGGTGAGGTGGACGTACGTCTGGCTCTGGCTCGCGATGTCCTCCACGATCTCCTCCGGCGGGCGGCGCCGGTACGTGCCGCGCTGGGCGGCCCACAGGGAACAGAACTTGCACCGGTACGGACAGCCCATCGTCGTGATGGTGTAGATGGAGGGGCGGGCCTCGAAGATGAAGTAGTAATGCCGGCGGTACCGTTTCGGGATGATGGTGCGGTCGAACTGCGGCCAGGATACGATCCCGGAGCGCAGTTCCCGCGGCGGCGTCACCACGTGCTCGTCGCCCTGCCGCACCACCAGGCCGGGCACCTGTGCGAGGTCTTCGCCTGAGGCGATCGTCTCCATCGTTTCCTTGAATGTGCCCTCGGCCGGTCCTATACAGATGAGGTCCACCGCCGGGTGGAAGTAATCCTCCGGAAGAAGCGTGGCATGCTGGCCGCCCACGATGGTCACCGCCTCCGGCCTTTCTTCCTTGGCGAGCGCCAGCAGGCGGATGCTGTTGGTCACCTCGCCTGCGGTGTGCGCGGTGGTGCCTATGACGTCCGGCTTGAAGTCACGCAGCGTCTTCCGAAGGTTCCTGTCGGTGTCGAAACGGCGGTCGAATATGAGGGATTCGGTGAGATCGCCCGATACCGAGTCGCAGATCAGGCCGTGGAGGGGTTCGTAGACAGGCAGAAACGTTACGTAGTGCCTGTTGAATTCCGGTTGGATGAACAGGAACCTCAGCTTTCGCGCGGTCACGCGGCCCAGACCTCCTCGTCCTTCTCCCCGTCCCAGCCCATCATGAGCTCAAAGTACATTCTCTGCTCGGGTGTGGCATTGTCCCACAGCTTGGGCTTGCAGTCCAGGAAGTATCTGAGGTCCGCGTCCGTGATACGGCGAAGGTCCTTCTCCAGCGAGGTCACCATCTCCGGCGCTTCGTACACCGACTTGAACTGCCGGTACAGCGAATGATGGACCGGGCCGCCGGGCAGCGTCCCGTGCTCCAGGTGCGCCTCGTTCTCCGCGTCGCTGAAGTCGAGTTTTATCATCACCACGTCCACGCCGGTCTTGGGCTGGTAGCGCGTTTCGCCGACCTTCGTGAACAGCAGCTTGTGATAGTAGAAGGCCGCGTGACGGGGGATGACGGTGTTGACGAAATCGGTCGAGCCGTGCAGGCCGCGGGCGACGAAGTACGCGTAGTTGAAGAGTTTCACCAGCACCTTGGTGACGCCGCGCACGTCGGTGCGCACGCCCAGGGAGATGATCTGCGCCAGCTTGCGCCCGGAGGCCCTCAGCTCATCCAGCTCGTCCGCGTAGTTTTCATCGTCGGGAAGGCCGAAGGGGGAGTCGAACACCACCGACATGGTCGCGACCGCCTTGCCGTCCCTCAACACCAGCACCGTTATCGTGTCGGGAAGCAGCTCGTAGAGGGAGTACCACATCCGCGAGGGGTTGGGGTGGCCGTAGCCGATCTTCTCGTAGATATCGTACATCAGCCCGTACGCCTTCTTCTTCAGCTCCCGCGTATTGGCGATTTGTATCTGGTAGTTGTCCCCGCCCGCGGTAAAGCCGTATCGCGTGTTCGGTACAGTAGTTGTTACGCTCATCGTTCAGCTCCTTCCCGGCGCGTTTTCCCTTCTATCCCGGTATCTACCGCCGGGTGCGGACCATTACAGGGAATCTGCGCCGTATCGGTCACGAATCGACATATCTCTATATGGCTATTCATCTTGCTTACCAGTATTAATGTGGTTTTCAGGGCGTTTTTCAGGCATCGTGCGGGGGGTGAGGGGCACGGTGAGCGCCCCGGTGGGCATCTCCAACTCGTCCGGGTCGCAGTCATCGTCCAGAAGCCGATCCATCTCCGCGAGCAGCAGAATGTCCGCCACCAGGCGGTCCAGGCCGGCATCGGTCAGCACCGGAGGTCCCGGGTTCTTTCCGGAAGGTCCGATCGTGCAGGCTGCCCAGGGCATTTCCGTCGTCCTCCTGTCCTTGTCGTTATCCATATGTCTACCGTTGGCTCCGAATCATTACAGGGAATCCGCCGTCACCGGTGCCTCGATCGCCTCCTGCTCCCGCATCTTCGCCATCGTCGGCGCGTTGTAGTACTTGTCGGGCACGTAGTCCCGTCTCAGTGAAGGAGGCAGAGTGTGCTCGATGTCCTCGTAGCGGACGGTGCGCTCCAGCTCGAGCTGCTTCCTTATGTGCGCGTGTCCCCTCCACACCGCGCGGCGGAACAGGAACGCCCTTCCGAGGGCCGGGGCCGGTCGGAACGACGGGCTCTTCCGGCGGCGCCACAGCGTG
>CAYMFW010000263.1:0-6255 GCA_964389785.1 uncultured Planctomycetota bacterium | reverse complement strand
GGACCGGGCGCTGGAATTTTCGGGAAGCCACCTGGCCGGGAAGGGCGTGGAGATCTCGAAGAGCCTCGAGGACGGACTGCCCGCGGTGCACGCGAACCCGGTACAGCTCGAGCAGGTTTTCGTCAACATCATCATGAACGCGGTCCACAGCATAGCCGGCGCCGGGCAGCTGACCGTCGCGGCGGCGCGCGCGAGCACCGGCGAAGGGCGGGGCGACATGGTGGAGGTGCGCTTCGACGACAACGGCAGCGGCATCTCCGAGGAGAACCTGGGAAAGATTTTCGATCCGTTCTTCACCACGAAGGACCCGGGCGACGGCATCGGGCTCGGGCTGTCCGTCAGCTACGGCATCATCCAGGCGCACGGCGGGGACATCCAGGTGAAAAGCGCGGTGGGGAAGGGCACGTCGGTGACGGTCACGCTCCCCCTGAAGAAAGGGTGACATGGCTTCTAACGAACTGATCCTGGTGGTGGACGACGAGAAGGACCTCTGCACGTTCCTCGAGAGATTGTTGGCCGGCAAGGGGTACCGGGTGACGGCCGCGCACAGCGGGGAGGAGGCGCTGGCGAAGATCGCCGGGGAGCCGCCGGCGCTGGTGCTGATGGACCTGAAGATGCCCGGCATGGACGGGCTGGAGCTGCTGGAGAAGATCAGGGAATCCCACCCGCGCGTGACGGCGATGATGATGACGGCGTACGGCACGGTGGAGACGGCGGTGAAGGCGGTGAAGCTGGGCGCGTACGACTACATCAACAAGCCGTTCGATATCGACAAGATACTCATCGCCATCGGCAAGGCGCTGGAGAAGAAGCGGCTGGAGGACGAGAACATCGCGCTCCGGCAGGAGCTGAAGAAGCAGTACAGCTTCGAGGACATCGTGTCGCAGGACAGCAAGATGCACGACATGTTCGAGGTGATCCGCAAGGTGGCGGCGACGAAGAGCACGGTGCTGATACGGGGCGAGACGGGGACGGGCAAGGAGCTGGTGGCCCGGGCGATCCACTCGCTGAGCCCGCTCGTGAAGAAGCCGTTCGTGCCGGTTGACTGCGGCGCGCTTACGGAGAGCCTGCTGGAGAGCGAGCTGTTCGGCCACGTGAGGGGCGCGTTCACCGGGGCGGTCGCCGACAAGCAGGGCCTGCTCGAGACGGCCAGCGGGGGCACCGCGTTCCTCGACGAGATCGGACAGGTGCCGGTGGGCATACAGGCGAAGCTGCTGCGCGTCCTGCAGGACGGTGAGTACAAGCGGGTGGGGGACGCGAAGTCGCGTCAGGGGGACGTGCGGCTGATTGCGGCGACGAACGAGGACCTGGAGCAGGCGGTGCAGAAGGGAACGTTCAGGGAGGACCTGTTCTACCGGCTGAACGTGGTGCCGCTGTGGATCCCGCCGCTGCGGGAGAGGTCCGGCGACATCCCGCTGCTGGTCGAGCATTTCATCGCGAAGTACAACAGCCTGGAGGGGAAGTCGGTCGAGGGGATGGCGGACGACACGCTCAATATTCTCATGGGTCACGGCTGGCCGGGCAACGTGCGGGAGCTGGAGAACCTCGTTCACCGGGCCGTCGTGATGGAGGCCGGGCCGCTCATACAGCCGACCGACCTTCCGATGCACATGCGCTCGCCCGAGACGGCGGAGCTGAGGGACGCGGTGGCGCGCACCACCGACTTCCGCGAGGCGCGCGCCCACGTGGTCGAAGGCTTCGAGAAGAGATTCCTCACCGAGGCGCTCCGCCGAAACAACGGCAACGTCAGTCGCACCGCCGAGGAGATCGGCCTGGACCGCCGCAACATCCAGCGCAAGCTCAAAGACTACGGCATCTCCCCCGCCCGCTTCCGCCACTAAGAGGACGTTCTCAAGTTTTCAAGTTTTCAAGTTTCTTTCGTCCATTGGAGAAAGGGAGAGAAAGGGGACAGGTACCGTTATTCAATCAGTCAGGGACCGCCGGAGATTCCCGCGGCGCCGCCCCGAGTTGTCTGACTGTCACTGCTTCTTGGGCGTGGGTTTGGACTTCGTCTCTGCCGGGAAGATCGGATTCTTTTTGAGCTGTTCGACGGCGTCTTTGAGCGCAGCGATCTTCTTCTTGATGCTTTCCTCGTTTGCGAGAAGCACTTTTGTGTCCGGCTTCGCCTTGAACCGGGACATAGAGTTCTCCGCATCTTCTTCGACGGCATCGAGCTTGTTGGCGAACGCCTTCTGCAGCAGCTCGATGCATTCGGAGAACGCCTCCTCCACCCCCTCGAGCTGCTCGCTGATGTCGTCATCAAACTTCTCAACAGCGGTCTCCTGATCTTTCGTCAGTTTCTCTCCGGCAGCGCAGAGTCCGGCAGTCAAAACAACGAGGGCAATGACGAGGACAATACAACGAATCCAACTCATAGCAGACTCCTTCCCAATTCCACTATTTCGGGTATGCGAGGCATAGCATCACATTCTAGGGAGTCGATGAACCTTGTCAAGCAATGCACAGTTGGTGACAGCGGCTGTCCCCGGAACACCCAGTTGGGGCGGGAGTTGCGCATAGTGCGGCGATGATGTCGCAGTATGGAGCGGGTGGGCCTGCCGGGAGCCCGACGCGATCTATAACTGGTGTGCTGTCAACATGTTGAGAGTTCCTGAATCGGGATGCGCACACGTGTCTTCTGGCACGGTTCTTGCGAATACTATACTCATAATGAGTAACCAAGCCGTAAGCCAAGGAGATCCAAGTATGCATTGCCGACGTCGTTCGAGCCTGGTTAGCTCCGTGTTCCGTCTTCTGGGAATGACGGTAACTGTCCCCGGAATACTCGGAATAGTGATTGCGGTAACTGTCCCCGGAATAGGGATGGGTGCGGAGTGGTTCAGCAGCGAGAATCCGAGCGAGCAGGAGAGCACGTCGACCACCGTGTGGACGCAGCACAACCGGCTGGATTGGACGGCGGATCCGAACACGGATTGGCTGATAATCTGGCAGTTCGAGTGGCAGGGAGACGACAACCGGGACAGCGTCGAGCTGCAGGTTCAGCTCAACGACAGCACGCAGCTCATGGGCTATTCGCCCTCCGACGCCGTCAGGGTGGAGGCGGTAAACGCGGCGAACTACACGACGGAATGCGGTTTCTACGTCTTGCAGGGCGCGAGCGGCGCCCTGCACGTGGACCTGGACCACCGGAACGACGACGGAACGATCACCAGAGTGAAACGGTCGCGCATCCTCGCCATCCGGATCAACGAGGAGCCCGGCTATCAGTACGCGTACGATACCGACGGGGGCGCGGCGAGTTACTCCCTGAGCAACAGCAGAATCTGGGAGAATCGGGGGGCGCTGCTGAATATCACTCCGGCGACGGCGGGCACATACCTGGTGTTCGGCTACTGCGAGCTGGACGTCGCTACGACGGGCGATTCGACGCAGATCCGGATCAACATCGACAACACCACGTACAAGCCGTACGCGGACGTCACCAACCGGCACTACATGCTGGAGCCGAAGGACGCCACCGACTGGCAGCCGGTGTTCATCATGGCACCGGTCGATCTCACCGCCGCGGCGCACAATATCGGCCTCGAGGCGAGGATGGACGACACGACGTCGGGCAGCGTGCGGATGCAGAGGGTGTTCGCCATGCGCCTGACGGACGTGTACGAGTACTACCTGGATGAGCAGTACACGAGTTCCGAGGCGTCAACGGCGCAGACCTCGAACCAGCTTCTCGCGAACGCCGCCGTTCCGTCCGACAATGCCGGGGACTACCTTCTTCTCGCGCAGACGTTCGGCCGCACCGACAATCTGACGCCTCTGCAGTACCACGAATTTACCCACGACGCCGCGAACCCGGCCGTGGACGTCGTGCAGGCGGCCGAATACCGCGACTACAAGGACCTGAGCGACTACCGGAACGCCAACTTCATGAATATCGTCACGTTCGATGCGAACGCACACGAGCTGAAGGCGTGGCACCGGGCGAGCGCGAACACGGTGTACTCCAAGGACGTCGTGACGATGGCGATACGCAGGCCCATAGATACCCTGAAGCCCACCGTTACGGTGACGGTAACGCCGGATCCGACCGACGTGCAGACCGCCGGGGGGCTGGAGATCAAGCTGGTCTTCAGCGAGAAGATGAATACGGGCGCGGCGGTGACGGTGACGTACGACCCGGCCGGGGCAACGGGTCCCCAGCCGTGCACCGGCGGGGCGTGGTCGACCACGACGTACCCGAACGACACGTACACCGTGTACAACGACGACCCGATCACGATGGCCACCGGCGACGGAACCGCCGCGATAAACGTCTCCGGAGCGCAGGACCTGGCCGCGAACGTGATGGACCCGGACACGGACGACACCTTTCTCATCGACACGTCCGGCCCGACGAACCCCACGGTGCCCTGCGACGGCTGGGACGTGATCGGGAAGACGAACGTGCTGACGCACAACAGCTGGCAGAAGGACTACAATTCGGCCTACTTCGAGTGGAGCGGGGCGTCCGACCCGAGCGGGGTGAGCGGCTATTCCGTCTATTGGGGGACGGCCTCCGACGGCGAGCCGGGCACCACGCAGGAGCAGGCCGGCACGACGTACGACGCCGGGGCGGTGGGAGGCGACGGCACGTACTACCTGCGGGTGCGGTCCTTCGACACGCTGAATAAATACAGCGACCCGGTGACGCTGTTCATATTCAAGTACGACAGCGGCGCCCCGACGGACCCGACCGCGCCGTGCGACGGCTGGCAGACGGCGGCGAAGACGACGTCCATCATCAACGACACCTGGCAGAATGCGGAGCAGACCCCGTATTTCGAATGGACAGGTGCCGACGACGTGCTCTCCGGCGTGAGCGGCTATTCCGTGTATTGGGGGACTGATTCGGGCGGCGAGCCGGGCCTCACGGAGGAACAGTCGGGAACGTCGTACGGGGAGACTGCCGCGACCGGCAACGAGGTATTCTATCTCAGGGCGAGGGTCTTCGATCTGGCCGGCAACTACGGCGTCCCGGTGACGCTCTTCACCTTCAGGTACGACGCCGTGTCTCCGACGAACCCGACCGCCCCCTGCGGCGCGTGGGATTCCCCGGCCAAGGGAACGGTGATACCGGACAATACCGGGCAGAATATCGACGACAACCCGTACTTCGAATGGACCGGGGCGGACGACGGCGCCGGGAGCGGTGTCGCGGGCTATTCTATCTATTGGGGGACCGATTCCGGCGGCGAGCCCGGCCTCACGCAGGAACAGGCCGGGAACACCTACGACGTCACCACGCCCACCGGCGAAGCCACCTACTATCTGCGGGTCAGGACGTTCGACACGGCCGGGAACTACAGCGCACCGCTCACCATCTTCACGTCTATTTACGATACCACGAAACCGACCGTGACGGTTTCCGTCTCGCCCGATCCGGCCGGTCCCCGGGCGGTGGGCGAGCTGGCGTTCACGCTCGTCTTTTCCGAATCGATGGACACCGGCACCGCCCCGGTGGTGACGTACGACCCGGCCGGGGACACCGGCCCGCAGAGTGTCGGGACGAACGGCGCGTGGTCGACCACGACGAATCCCAACGACACGTATACGGTCCATAACAGCACCGTCCTCGACGGCTCCACCGGTGACGGTACGGCAACGATGAGCGTGACGATGGCCGAGGACGTCGCCGGGAACGTGATGCTGGCCGATACCGACGACACGTTCGAGATCACAACCACGATAGACCACTTCGTCATCACGCACGACGGGTCCGCCCTGGTGGACACGGCCGAAGCGATCACCGTCACCGCGATGACCGTCACCAACTGCGTCGTCACCGATTTCACCGGGCAGATCACGGTGAGCGCGCTGGGGGAGACGGGTGAGATCGCGTGGGCGCTCAAGACGGGCGGCGGCTCGTTCGCCGACGGCGGCGGCGGCGTGGACACGGCCGTGTACACGTACGCGCTGGGCGACGCCGGCGTGGCCGTCCTGGAGATCACGGACACCATCGCGGACACCCTCAACATCCAGGTGACGGACGGCACGCACACCGACGACGACACCGAACCGGAGCTGACGGTGTCCACGACGATCCTGGGGTGGTTCGTCATCGCCCACGACAACGCGGCCGAGGCCGGCGTGCCGGAGACGGTGACGGTGACGGCGAAAGACGACGGCGGCCTGACGAAGACGGATTACGTGGGGACGATCACGCTGGATACCACCGGGACGGCGACGAAGATAGGCTGGGCCCTCTCTTCGGGAAGCGGCATATTCAGCGACGGCGGGCCGTCGGCCGACACCGCG
>CAYMFW010000262.1:0-6273 GCA_964389785.1 uncultured Planctomycetota bacterium | reverse complement strand
TGATCTTTCCTTGTTATCAGCGCGCGAGATTCTGGCCGCCCGTGGCGGCAATGAACGGTCCCGCTTCGGCGGGACCATACCTTTCTGCCGGAGGCCCGGGCCGGAGGAAGCCCATGCTTCGCCCGAGACTACGCAGGGCGGAGCCGGAGGGAGCCCTGCGAAGGCCGCGAACCGATGCGCCCGCCGGATCGGGGAGGATGTGGGAGGCGGAGAAGGAAGCAGCGGTTTTGTGGCCGAGCGGGCGACCGACGTGGCGAAGCGGAGCGCCGCCAGGCGCGCAGCGGAGGGGCGGCGTGCCCGCCGTGGCGCCGTCCCCGGCGCGACGGCGTACCTTTGGCACGCCGGGGGAGGGGAATATGACTCTCAGATGCCGGACTGGAGGTCCGGTATCCCCCCTTGAATTCATACGTCACTCCCGTTGTTCTCAAACCAAGTTCGAGCGCTGCTAAGAAAGGCGTACCATTCTTCCTCTTCCCTCCCCCGGGGGAGGGAACGCCACGGAGGCCGGAACCGCACGCACAGGACCGGTAGACGCGACGGGGGCTCCCCAATCTCGCGCGCGTCTTGAATCCGGATCGTATTCGTTTAACGAAGATCTGACGACGTTCCTCTGTGTAGCAGGAAAGTCGGAAGCCGTGGACACGGAACATGATATCGTGTATTCTGTCGAAGAGGTAGAAAGCTGCAATCGAGGCGATGAGGCTCTGGGTTATGGGGAATGAACTCGCCAGCTACACCAAGCTGTTCTCGGAGATCAAACAGCGCATCCGTCGTGCCCAGGCGCGGGCTGCTGCTGCGGCAAATCGTGAACTGCTTACGCTGTATTGGGATATCGGACGAATGCTGGTGGGGCGTCAAGAGGCCGAAGGATGGGGTTCGGGGGTACTGCGGCGACTGGCGACAGATTTGAAGAACGAGTTCGCCGATCTGCAGGGATTCTCCGAGCGGAATATCAATCTGATGACGCAGTTCTACCGGGAATATCCGGACTTGCCGCAGATTGGGCAACAGTCCGTTAGCCAGTTATCTCCTGCCGACTCAAAAGTGCAACGGCCTGTTGCACTTTTACAACCCCTGAATAGGGAAGACGTTACAGGGATAGCGCCGTCCGCGTTGGAATTGCCCGCCCTGGTTTGCTCTCTGTCATGGTCGGTCAACATTCTACTGATCCAGAAGGTCAAAGATATTCCAACGCGAAAGTGGTACATGATTGCGTGTATTGACCAGGGATGGGGTCGCGACACGCTTGCGGCGATGATCAAGAGCCGTGCGCACGAGCGACAAGGATCGGCGGTCACCAACTTCGATTTGCGGCTCCCCGCTCCCCAGTCGGAAATGGCGAAGGAGATGCTGAAAGATCCGTATGTCTTCGATTTCCTATCACTGGAAAAGCCATTCCACGAACGGGAGCTCGAAGCGGGACTAATCGAGCACCTTGAGAAATTTCTGCTCGAACTCGGCTCTGGTTTCACATTTGCCGGGAGGCAATATCATCTGGACGTAGGCGACGACGATTTCTATATCGACCTCCTGTTCTATCACCTCAAGCTGCGTTGCTTCATTGTGATCGACCTCAAGCGTGGGCCGTTCAAGCCGGAATACGCGGGCAAGGTGAACTTCTACTGCAACGTGGTCGACGATACGCTCAAGCACGAGCAAGACAGACCGACGATCGGCCTGATCCTTTGCCAGGAGAAGAAGAAAGTGCTGGCGGAATACGCCCTGCGTGGCATGAGCAAACCCATCGGCGTGTCGGAATACGAACTGACCCGGTCGCTGCCGGAAGAGTTCAAGTCCTCGCTTCCGACCATTGAAGAAATCGAGGCGGAGCTGAGCGGGGAAGTGGAAAGTGAATGAGCGCTCCGTCCGGGTCGGGGAAGACATGTGGGGAAGAAATGCAGGAAAAGCAGGATATCGAAGCCAAGATCCAGTCTGTGCGAAAGCAGCTGGCAGGACTGGATGAGAAACGATCTGTTCTGATCTCTCTTCTGGAAAAGCTCCAAACCCAGCTTGACGAGTCCCGCACGCCCGCTCGTGTTGCCGAGTCCCACGAGATATATGTTTCTCACGGCCCCAGTAACGACGATGTCGACGTCTTCATGAAATTGTTTTCGGGCCGGAAGGATGTGTTTCCGAAACGCTGGGAAAACCGGAAGGGTCGGAGCGGCTACTCACCAGCGTGTCGGAATGAATGGGTTCGGGGAGTGTGCGGAAAGCCCAAAGTGAAGTGCGGGAAATGCGAAAGCAGGGAATTTCTCCCCGTAACTCCGGAAGTCATCAGGACGCATCTCACCGGTGAGATGGTTATCGGAGTATACCCGCTCCTCAAAGATGAAACATGCCGGTTTCTCGCGGTAGATTTTGACGAGAGAGACTGGATGAATGATGTGTCGGCATTCCTCGAAACATGCAGTAAGAAAGATGTTGATTGTGCGGTGGAGCGTTCGCGATCCGGAAACGGTGCACATGTATGGTTCTTCTTCGAGGATCCGATATCTGCCCGTCTCGCGCGGCGATTTGGATGCGCACTGCTGACGGAGACAATGGAGAGGCGTCACCAGGTAGGCTTGGGGTCGTATGATCGTCTGTTTCCCAGCCAGGACACGATGATGAAGGACGGCTTTGGGAACTTGATAGCGCTTCCTTTGCAGGCGGGTCCGGCCGAGGAAGGCAATAGTCTCTTCGTGGATCCGAGGTGGGAACCCTATCCGGACCAGTGGGCATTCTTGAGGTCTGTGAAACTGCTGCCGGAATTGCTAGTGCAGTCGATCGAAGAGAATGCGGCGCGGCGGGGAATAGTCGTCGGGGTCCGAATGGCTCTGGACGATGAGATGTCGGATCGTCCATGGATGATCCCGCCGTCGGGGCGAAGGAAGTATCCGGCGATTCGCGGAACCTTGCCTGCCGAGGTTCATATTGTCCGTTCGAACTTCATTTACGTCGAGAAGCAGGGCTTGCCGTCGGGTCTGATTAACCGGGTCATAAGGTTGGCAGCCTTCCAGAATCCGAAATTCTACGAGGCACAGGCAATGCGCAGATCGACATTCGGGAATCCGCGCGTCATATCGTGTGCAGAGGAGATGGAGAAGCACATAGCCGTCCCGCGAGGCTGTTTCGAGGAGTTGTCGGCTTTGCTGGACGATCTTGGTATTAACGCGTCCTGTGAGGACAAGAGAAGCGTCGGGAAGCGTATCCGGGTTCGGTTCGATGGTGCTTTGACGCCGGATCAGGAGGAATCACTATCGAAATTGATGGCGGATGACATCGGTGTGCTGGTTGCTCCTACCGCTTTCGGCAAGACCGTTGTGGGTGCGAAGCTGATCGCTGAGCGGAAGGTGAACACGCTTGTCGTGGTGTACACAAGACAGCTACTTGCCCAGTGGCGGGCGAGAATGGCCATGTTCCTCGGGATGGATGAGAAGGGCATCGGTCAGATAGGCGGGGGTAAGAAGAATCCCACGGGGAAGATCGACGTTGCGACGATTCAGTCGCTCTGTCGGAAGGGGGTTGTTGACGATCTGGTCGCCGAATACGGACACTTGGTTGTCGATGAGTGTCATCACATATCAGCGATCTCTTTCGAACTCGTTTTGCGGCAGGTCAAGGCTCGGTACGTGACGGGACTCACCGCTACACCGACGCGAAAGGACGGGCACCATCCCATTATCTTCATGCAGTGTGGGCCGATTCGATGGAGAATGAGTCCGAAGAAGGCAGCGAGAGAAAGAGGATTTGAGCACAGAGGGGTTGTGAGAAAGACCAATACCACAATCGACATCCCGGAAGATCAGACGAAAATTCATGACGTATACGACGCGATTCTGAATGATGTGCAGCGAACTGCGATGGTTGCTGAGGATGTTCGCTCATCAGTCAGAGAGGGTAGATCCCCACTGATTCTGACCGAACGTCGAAATCACCTGGACAGTCTGGCGGAGGAGTTGGCGGACTTCGGGGACAACCTGTATGTTCTTCATGGCGGCTTGAGGGAGAAGAATCGGCGAGAAGTGATGGGCCGGTTCGAGGAAGCTCCGGAAGGGGGGCAGCGAGTGCTCTTGGCGACAGGCAAGTACATCGGTGAAGGCTTCGATGATTCGCGATTGGATACGCTGTTTCTGACGAGTCCGGTCTCGTGGAAAGGAATCCTTCAGCAGTATGCCGGCAGATTGCATCGTGCGCATCATGCCAAAAGGGAAGTTGTCATCTATGACTATGTCGACCACCAGATTCCCATGGCCCGGAGAATGTTCCAACGGCGAAAGAAGGGGTATGCTGCGCTTGGGTATTCCATCGAGGATCCAGCGCAGGGGGCATTGGCGTTCGAATAATCTCATCTGCGGTGTGTTGGGAACAGCGAAGCGCTCCCGACACTCCGCAGCCTCCGGGGGGCGCCTTTGATTTGGGGCTGCCGGGACGGCAGACCAATTGAAAGGCGCGACATGCCCGGAATTCATGATGACTGTACCTTGTTATCAGCGCGCGAGATTTTGGCCGCCCATGGCGGCCATGAACGGTCCCGCTTTGGCGGGACCATACCTTTCTGCCGGAGGCCCAGGCCGGAGGCTGTCGGAGGAAGCCCTGCCCGGCCGCGAACCGATACGCCCGGGGAATCGGAGAAGATACGGGAGAGAATATCGGAAGTAGCGGTTCTGTGGCCGAGCGGGCGACCGACGTGGCGAAGCGGAGCGCCGTCAGGCGCGGAGCGGAGGGGCGGCGTGCCCGCCGTGGCGCCGTCCCCGGCGCGACGGCGTACCTTTGGCACGCCAGGGGCGGGCATATGAGAAACTGCCCTTGAATTCATGCGTCACTCCCGTTATCCTCAAACCAAGTTCGAGCGCGGTCGAGAAAGGGGTACCATTCTTCCTCCCCCCTCCCCCGGGGGAGGGGGCGCCACGGAGGCCGGAACTGCACGCAGAGGACCGGTAGACAGCGAAGGAGGGATGACCGCAATCTCGCGCGCTTTCCGGGTGTCTCCAGTTCTCTTGACTTTGACACACCGGGAAGGCATTCTTAGCGTCAAATGGGGGAGAGGTGTCTCGTATGTAGATATTCGCCAGGTAGGTGAAGTAATAACGAGGGAACCGGCTGGGGCCAAGTTGGGACTAGGTTGGGACCAAGTCGAGATTCTTCGGGAGAATTGAATTGATGGCGAAGAAGAAGCGCGCGGCAGAGAAGCGGCTCTTGTCAGATGAGCGACTGTTCACTCTGGAGGTCTATATCCTCAGCGGTCCCATAACTGAAGAGTTCGCGAAGAAGAACAAGGTGCTGTGCCGCACCATCCAGATTCGCGGTAATCAGACCCTGGAGGATCTGCATTACGCGATCTTCGATGCCTTTGACCGCGAGGAGGAACACATGTATGAATTCCAAATCGGTGGGAAAGGTCCCATGGATCCCAAGGCAAGGAGCTACGTATTGCCCATGGCAATGGACGATCCGTTCTCCGATCGCAAGCCGGCCGGTGACGTGACGAAGACTCCAATCGGATCGCTGGGCCTGCAACTCAAGCAGCCCTTCGGCTACTGGTTCGATTTCGGCGATGACTGGCGGCACCAGATCGACGTGGTAGCCATTGATGACGATGCTCCCCGCGGCAAGTATCCGAAGGTCATCAAGCGCGTCGGCGCGAGCCCGCCTCAGTACATGGACTGGGATGAAGAAGAATAGGGCAGGAATGTCCCGATCAAGGAAGAAATCCGGAGAGCCGACCGGCCGGCTGAAGATAGGCGATGACTGGAACGCCATAACCATCATCGCGCTGTCGCAGAGCAGTCCCCTGAAAGCCGTCGCGGAATTCGTGGAGAACAGCATAGACGCACGCGCCCGGCACATACGGATAATCCGTGGCAAGAAGAGGGGCAGCCAGTATCTCACCATCAGCGATGACGGCGAAGGGATCATCCGCGACGGAAGCGGCGTCCCCGATTTCAAATACGTGGCCACGCATATATGCGATTCCATCAAGCGTCGCCTGAAGGAGGAAGGGGCATCGTGGGTCCAGGGGGAATACGGGATCGGGCTGCTGAGCTTCTGGACGGTGGGGGGACGGCTGGAGCTGGCATCCTCGGGCGCCGACGGGCGGACGTACGTGATGACTATGGCTCGCGAGAAGCCGAGCTATTCGGTGTCGCGGCGCCGAAGCCTGCTTCCCGAGGGCGGCACGGAGCTGACGATCTATCCGCTGCTTTCCGGCATCCGCCAACTCACGGGCGAAAAGATGCAGCGATATCTCGCCTCCGAGCTCAGAGACCGCATTCGGAACTCTGGGGTGGA
>CAYMFW010000261.1:0-6287 GCA_964389785.1 uncultured Planctomycetota bacterium | reverse complement strand
CGATAAGAGTCGATCTTATCGGACGTGGTGCGCTACCGATCACGGCGCTTGCATAAAGCAACCGCCGTGCCGACGCGCACTTCCCTCGCCTCGCTCAACATAGAATATGTTGCATTGCCGGGGGCTCGTCGGACACCCCTCCGAGCATTCCTCTGATTTGTAAGCTGGTTCCCTCAAAGGTCGCTCCCTTCGGTCGCATATGAATGGCACGCTATTCAGACTATAGTCTGTAGATATATAGTCTGAGCAGCAGCGATCATATCGCCCAATGAGCAAGAGAACAGAGAGAACGAGCGCAGCCGGTAAGGTTGAGAAGGCATTCGGAGACGCCCTGCGGCAGCTTCGTACCCGGCGGGGGCTTTCCCAGGAGGATCTGGGATTCAAAAGCGGGTATCACCGGACCTATATCAGCCTTCTCGAGCGCGGGCTCAAGAGCCCGTCGTTGCAGACCGTATTCCGCCTGGCCGACGCGTTGGGAGCGAAGCCGGCGGAGCTGGTCGGATCCGTCCAAACGATGCTCTCGTCCTCTCGCGGCAAGAAGCGAAGAGGGCGATAAGATGAAGATCGTGAAGGTCGAGCGGCTGATCGACGCGGGGAAATTCTCGCAATCGAAGGACTGGAAGCGGATAGAGAATCAGATAACGAAGGCGGTCAAATCCGTCGAATGGCCGCCGGGATCCGGGTCGTTCACCCTGCATGACCAGAGCGGGAAGAAACGCGGCGAAGGAAGCGGCGTCAAGCTGATCAAGGATGCCTGCATGAGAAACCTCGTATCGAACGGGTGGGAGCTGGAAACAAAGATAAAGTACGCTACACCGAAAAGACCCGGGCCGCTTGATGCAACGTGCCGCGTTGGGGATAAGCTCTTCTGCGTGGAGTGGGAGACCGGGAATATCTCATCCAGCCATCGCGCCGTGAACAAGATGGCGCTTGGGATACTCAAGGATATTTTGATCGGCGGATTACTGATCGTGCCCACGCGGGAAATGTACAACTACCTGACGGATCGTATCGGCAATTTCCGCGAGCTCGAACCGTACTTCCCGCTGTGGCAGTCCATACGGGTGAAGGAAGGATTGCTTGCGGTAATGGCTATTGAGCATGATGCCGTCAGCAAGGACGTTCCGCGTATGAAGAAGGGGACCGACGGGCGGGCGCTGCAGTAGATCAAGACTCCCGCGCGAGCATCACGATATATTCCTTACGCATCGTGTTCGACATCCCGACGATCGGGCGGCTCATCAGCTTGACAAGGTTCATGCCGTGCGCAGCGGCACGTTCAATGAGCATGGTATGAAGGCCGGGGACCTTTTCCGGAGGAACGCCCAGGACCTTGCTGAGCTGGTTATTGTTCGTGCCGACAACAATGGTGCAGATGCGGCCCTTTCGCAGTACCCGGGCGCATTCTGAAAGGATCTGGTCCATATCCTCCATGTAGGATTCGACTTTTGCGGCAAGACCCCGGCCGCGAAGACCGATCATGCGGGTTCTCAGATCCTCGATATCGACGCCGAGAAAGTTCAGGTGGAAGGAATCGTTCTTGAGGTAGTCGATCGCGAAACTGTAGGGAGGAGAAAAGACGATGCCGTCGATGCTCTCGTCATCGAGAGAGAGTGCCCGGGCATCCCCTTCAAGGATTTCGGCGGTACCGAGATCGGATTCGACGCCCTTGAGGATAGCCTGGATCTTCTCTGCAACGAAGAGATACCGTTCCAGTACTGCCTTGAACTGTTCGATGGGAGAGCGGCGTCCGCTTCGTTCCGCATAACCGGAAGCGTCGAGATACGCCAGAAGCAGGAAATTGTACGTCTCGAGATCCTCGCGCTTTTTCTTGGAGAGTGCTTCCGTATTGCCGGAGGCGAAGTATTCGGCAGCCGGTTCCATGACGGACATAAACGACTTCTTCGCCGGACTCTTGCGGGTCTTACTGCCGGCGAGAGGTTTGCCGACCCTCTTGCGGAAATACTCGAAGATCTCCTTGTAGTTGCCCTGGGCCTTACGTGCGCGGGTAAGGGACATCGTAAGCGTATCGATCTTGGTCTGCGCCATGAACCGGCAGAAGGGGCTGGCGTCGATACCGGCGGAGTTGATTCCCATGAGAGCCGCCTCGACGGCGACCGTTCCCGATCCCATCATGGGATCGAGCACCGTATCGCCGGGAGTGAGACCCATCGCATTGATGATGCCCTTAATCATCTGGGGATGGAACTTGCCCCGGTAGGGGAAAAGGCCGTGCGTTGCATAGCCGGTTCGGAAGAGATTCTTGACGAAAAATGACTTGAGCCGGGAAGAAGAGTGATCCGGGAGCTTGAGCGGCTCGCCGGTACACATGAGAAAATGCCTGGTGTAGGAGCCGTTGACCTTGGCGAAATAGGCGCCGTTACGAGCGAGTTCCTCGTCGGACATCAGCATATGCTCATAGAGAGCCAGCTCGAGCTCATAGAGATCGTTCAGATTGGGCAGGAGTTGGCGTTCCGGGGGAAACAGCTCGTCCACGATGTTGCACGAAAGCACATCGACAACGCGAGAAGGTCCCTTCGTCGATTTAGCCTTCGACGTAGTCGCCCGAGTTGTGCGGCTCGAGGTCCTCCGTTTGGAGGCGTTCGATGATGACGTCACAGTTTTCGATCTCCATGCCGATCCAGAATCTATGCAATCGCTCACACACATCATAGGTGGTACCGCTTCCGCCGAATGGATCGAGCACCACGTCGCCTTCCACGGTAGACATATGCACGACGCGTTCCAGAAGCTTCGTGGAAAGCTGGTTAGCCGTTCTCTTGCGGCTCTTGAACTTCCAGTGGCGCACGGGAGTGATATCGTTCCACACGTCGGTCAGGTTGACGCCGTTCGGGTTCATGGCACCCCGGTGGCCGCCGTAATCCTTGATTTCGCCGCCGCAGTGGCGGCACGTCTCGATGGGGGTTCGGATCTTCGTGAACGTCTCGGGTTTTCCCTTGCTGAAATACAGCAAACTGTAATGGGAAGGATAGAGCCTTCCGGCGATGGGAAGGGAAAGCTTTATGTTGACGGCGATCCAGTGGCGGAAATCCATGCCCTGTTCGGTGAGGTAATTGCCGAGAATGATATTCCACTTGGGCAGATTGTAGACGAATAGAGCCCCTCCCGGCTTCAAGACGCGGATGGATTCATCCAGCCATCTCTTGCACCAGGAGACATACGCATCTTCGGGCCGGGAATCATCTACCTTCTCGCCGTATTCCTTAGCCAGGTTGAACGGTGGATCGGCGAAGATGGTATTGATGGACTCGTCTTGGACGGACGGAAAGAACTTCAGGCAATCTCCGTCGAAGAGCACGCCCAGATCGGAAGAGTATGCGCACTTCCTGCGGGCACTTGGATCGAGGACGTCGGCAAGTACGCCGTGCTCGGTTTTTTCGGACGTGTGGACGCTCATAACGAGACCATTCTCGCAATGAAAGGAGGGGTGGTCAAGGATGAGGATCTCCGGGGTGGGTGGAGGGTATTCTTATAATAGCGGCGGAAGGAAACATAAGGCGTTATGTTTCCCCCGTGGGGCGAAGCGGAGGCGAAAGGCGAGGCAAGGACGGATAAGCCCGGCTTATCGGTAAGCGAGAAGCGCACAAAGCATGCCGGGTGGGAGGTCCGAGGAGGGGCCCACCCGGCCTGCTGTGTGCCGAGCGTCTTGCCGTGCCGAAGGCCGCCTTTCGCCGGAGCCGCTTCCGCCGCGTCCAACCTAATCATCGGGAGGGTGGCGGGATGCATGTGATCATACCACATCATCAGGAATGCTTTTCCTTTGCCGTTTTGCAGAGGGCGTCGATATACCGGAGCACAGCCTTTTGATCCTGTGCCGGAAGATCCTCCACACGGCGCAGCTGCTTGAGAAGCCGCGCCTCCCTGGGGGAAGCCGTCTTGCGGCGTATCTGGCGGAGTCCCAGGAGCTGGTCGACCGTGACGTTCAGCGTCTTCGCCATCTTGATAAGGACCTTGCCGTCCGGGGGATTGGGGGCATCGGTCTCGTAGTATGCCAGAGCACGCCGGGAAATGCCGATTGCAGTGGAAAGGTCCTCCTGGGTGAGGCCGTTTTCCCTGCGCAATCGGGCAAGGCGTTCCGCGAAATCGGAACGGGGGGCGGTTCGCGCTCTTGGCATATGGTCCTCGCGGCTTAAAGATCGTCCGATCACATTGTATCCCGACATCGGCAGGCAGCCTGAATTTTGTGACAAACCCCTTGACAGTGTTGTACGGGAGATGTACAAAATGCCCTTGGGTTAGTCAAGGGTCAGAAAACAGGGTCGAGAGAAGGTGTTTTTTCTTGACAGGTTTTCGAGCCCGGGGCGCTCGGAAGAAGAGCCGCCGGACTCCGGCAAAAGATCCCGGCGGCTCAGGAGAACAGAGAGAGCAGAGCCCTCTTCGTTCGGGGGTAGTGTAGCAAGCCGACACGACACCGGACAAGAGAAGCTCACCGACACCGAGAGGAGGTGAGTCAGTCCATGGAGCATTCCGAGATATCCATCCACGATCTGTACGAGGGGGCATTTCTTCTGGCCGAGGGATTCCGGCTCGGGCGCATCACGGTGATACGCAACAATGGGAAGAAGCTGTGCGCCTTCACCTTCCGAGGGGAAGGCGCGCAGCGAGCATCCGACGAATACCGGCAGGGAAGGGCGACGTGCAACGTGGCCCTGTTGAAATTCACGATGGAAAAGCTCAAGGACACCATGTTCGAGAAGATCCGGGAGCATGAGCAAAGGCAGAGAAAGGAGCGGAATACATGTTCGGCTTCAGCAAAGCGGAGAGGGTAAAGAAGGCGCACCCGATAGAAAGCGTCATTGGGGAATACGGAGTAGATCTCAAGCCCATAGGATCGGGCAAGCTGATGGGATTGTGCCCGCTGCATGACGATCACAATCCGTCATTGGCGGTTGACCCGGGAAGAGGGACGTGGAAGTGCTTTGCCGGTTGCGGATCGGGATCGGTGATCGACTTTGTGATGGCAATGGAGGGGGTCTCGTTCAAAGCCGCCGTAGAGAAGCTCGGCGTGGCCGAGCTACCCAACGGCGTGAAGAGAGAGCGGCCGCCGCAGACGGCCGCCGCCGGCGTTGGGGATCTGAAGATCCTGCAGGAGGCGAGCGACTATTACCACCGACGTCTTCTCGCCGACGATACGGCGCAAGAGTATCTCAAGAAACGGGGGATCTTCTCGGGGGATCTCGTCGAGCGATTCCGAATCGGCTATGCCGACGGAACGTTCCGCCGGGCTCTCGAACAAAGCGATATCGACCAGGCGAAGCGTATGGGACTTCTGACGGATTCCGGCAAGGAAACCTTCGCCGGGTACATGGTCTTTCCCGTAGAAGATGAGACGGGGGCAATCGTCAATCTGTATGGCCGCCTCATAACGGATTCGGATACGAAACCCGCTCACCGCTACTTGAAAGGACCCAATAGAGGCGTCTTCAACTGGAAAGCGGTGAAGGTCCACCAGAGAATCGTCATCGTCGAATCGATCATAGATTGCCTCTCCATGATGGTGATGGACTGCAATAACTGCGTGCCTCTTTACGGGACCCAGGGGCTGACAACGGACCACCTGGATCTCTTCCGGAAGTACGGGACGGAAGAGATCATCCTTCTGATGGACAACGACCATGCAGGAAACGAAGCCGTAGAATCGATTCTAAGGCGCTTGAAGCCGCTCGGGATAACCGTCTCCAAGGCGTCACTTCCCGCAAAAGTAGCCGATCCGAACGATCTTCTTGGGAAACGAAGCTCATATTTGCCCGTAGAGCGATTGATCGAAGCTCGCGAGGCCTTAGGTACGGGTCCGATCGAGCGTCGATCGCCGGGTACATCCGGCAACCCTTCGACAAGCTCAGGGTCTTCGAACGGTCACCTTGCCGTCGATCATAACGGGATCCGCTACACGGCAAGGGGCCTACGCACCGTAACGGATACCTCGATGAAGGTGCTCTTGGAAGCAAGGCAGAACGGCCGAAGCCACACGGACCGGTTTGATCTCTACGTATCCAAGAGCCGTAAGATCTTCTCGGGTCACGTGGCGAAAGCGTTCAACATGCAGCAGGCCAAGATCGACGAAGCGCTCGCCGGCTTGGTCAAAGCCATCGAGGAGAAGAAGAAAACGGAGATGAACGAACAGGAGAGGGGCCCGGAGCCGGTCCGGGTCACGGAAGCAGATCGCGCACGGGCCCTCTCCTTCCTTCGATCACCGGATCTACTCGATCGCGTCAACGATCTCATCGGCCGGATGGGGTACGTCGGAGAGGAAGCGAACAGGCGCC
>CAYMFW010000260.1:0-6311 GCA_964389785.1 uncultured Planctomycetota bacterium | reverse complement strand
TCACACCGGAGTCAGGCTCGACCCGGGCCAGGCCTCGCCGTACAAGGCCAGCGGGGCGCAGCCGCGCTCCCTCGTCCCGGTGGTCGTGTACCGGGAGGTGCCGTACGACTACGGCGTTCTTCCCAGGGACCAGAGGGGAAGCTTCCAGTGGGCCGGCGTTCTGCCGGTGAAGGACCAGCTGGGCGCCAAGTACTTCCAGGACGGCATCGGCGTCAACATGCGCGGGGACGTGGCGGTGGAATCGAACATATACTACGTTCCCAAGATGGACGACCTGGGTTCCGCTTCGTGGCAGGCCGGCATCAATTCCATCACCACCTCGAGCGGCGGATACACCCAGGTCGGCGTGAAGGACTACAAGACGTTCCTGCGGGAGGTGCAGGACCGGGAGAAGCAGGGCGAGAAGGTCTATTTCCACCGCCGCGAGGCGGGCATCCCGCTCAGCGGCGGCACGGTGTGGACCTATGACAAGACCGGCGAGCTGCGCGACGGCCCGGCCGTCATGATGCGATGGCTCATCAACGGCGTACACATCGACGAGGCCGGCGACATCTACTTCGTCAACGGCTCCCCGCGCGGCGCGGGCGACACCTTCTTCCTGCAGGGGCAGGGAAGGCGTTACGGCGTGCCCGACGACCGGCGCAATCTGAACCCCTTCACCGGAACGCTGATGAAGTCCGGGCCGCGGGACGTGAAGCTGCGCATGGCCAACGCGCCGGTCCCCATGAATCCGCTTCCTGACAGGCCGCACGACCTGATGGGGCACGGCTTTCCCAACGCGTTCAAGCCGTCCAACAAGTGCTGGGCGGAGGGAGCCAGATGGCTGTACGCCGGGGCCTCGCCGATCAAGGCGTCGGGGTGCTCCTGTCCCAAGCAGAACTTCCACCTCGACTGGCACAAGCGCTCCTACGTGCCCGAGGCCTACCGGCACTCGATCGGGATCCTGGACACCAACGGGAACCTCATCATGCACCTGGGTCGTATGGGCAACTTCGACGACGCCGCGCTGATGGGCAAAGGCGGCTATACTATCGTGACCTTCGTCCGCTTCGTCTCGTCCACCGACAACTACCTGGTCTACTCGGACTACGGGGAGCGGCTGGTGGTGCTGAAGCTGGCGTATCACGCGGAGGAGCAGGTGCCCGTGGAGGCCGACTAGCCCGAAGGCGGGCGAGGATTCTTCCCGGAAATCTGTAATGAACCCGTCTCCCGCTGCAATACGTTTCGGAGGCACACAGAGGCTTCATGTCCGGGTTCACACCTGCAGTAGAGGAGGAATGAGCATGGATCGCTACGGACGTTTCGCTCTGAGGGCGGCGCTGGTTGTCGCGGCGGCCGCAGTTGCGGGGACCGGGCTCGCGGATGAACGGGATTGGTGGACTCCCTACCGGCCGCCGTGCGTGGCGCGGGAGAACGTGTTCGCGTTCGCGGAAAAGCCGGCGATCAAGCTCATAGAGAAAGACCGCTACGAGATCACGTTCGCGGTGAAAGGGAACTGCGATGTCGCAGTGGACCTGGCGGATGCAGACGAGAAGGTCGTGCGGCACCTGGGCGCCGGCGTATTGGGAAGCAACGCGCCGCTGCCCTTCCAGAAGGGGTCGCTTTCGCAGAAGATCTACTGGAACGGCAAGGACGACCTGGGGTTCTACGTGAGGGAACCGGAGACGCTGAAGGTGCGCGTGCGGCTCGGGCTGAAGCCGACGTTCGACAAGCGGATCGGCGGTGCCAGCGGCCACAACCTGCCGGGGTACGTGTGGGGCATCGCGATCGGTCCGGACGCGGCGTACGTGTTCGGTCACGGGACGAAGGGTCACGGGCATCGGACCCTTCGGAAGTTCGACCGCGACGGCGGGTACGTGCAGTCGCTCATGCCGCCTCCCGCCAACCTGCTGGAAAGCAAGCTGGGCGGCCTGAGCTACGTCGAGTACGAAAAGGGCAAGCGGGCGGTGCACGGGGCGGACCTGGTGCAGATGTCGCGCGACAGCTATTCCTTCATTCCCTTCGTGGACGGCGGGTACGGCCCGTCATCGTGCCAGCCGGCGCTGGCGGGCGGGCGGCTCTTCATACCGACCGGTAAGGCGCCCAAGCTGAGCGCGGACGGGAACAAGACGATGGGGAAGCTGCTGTATCTCTATACGGATGGTTCGACGGACGTGAAGGGAATGAAGGGCCGGCCGTTTGTCGACACCGATTTCATCACCCCGGTGCTGACGTCGTCTCCCGACGGCACGACGATCTACGTAACCACCGGCAGCTTCGAGAAACGCCCCCAGCACGCGGTGTTCCGCTGTTCCGCGGACGGCCGGGAGCAGGCCGAAGTGTTTGCCGGCGATCCGAAGAAGCCGGGCAGCGACAGCGCGCATTTCAATAACCCGGCGGGACTCGACTGCGACGCGCAGGGCCGGCTGTACGTGGCGGACACCTTCAATAACCGCATCCAGGTGTTGTCTCCGGACGGAGCGGTGGTCAAGAGCATTCCCGTCGAGAAGCCGAGGTTCATCTGCGTTCACAAGAAGACGGGGGCGATCTACGTTCTGCACGCGCCTCGGAACAAGGGCAAGACGGTCGATCGACTGACGAAGCTTCGCTCATTCGACCGGCCGGAGAAGGAGTTCCATCAGGACGGGCTCAGCGCCGTGGCGGTCGCGCTGGACTCCTGGTGCCCCCGGCCGCGACTGTGGCTGGGCGGCGAGAAGGTGTGGAAAACGGTCCACGAAGTGGGCGGGGCCGGGCCGAGCGTGCGCATACTGGAGGAGCGGGACGGGGCGCTGACAAAGATCGTGGATTTCGACGAACTGGCGATGAAGGACGCCGGAAAGGGCTATTTCGGAAGGTTCATGGGCGGGGCCTCGGACAACCGGCACATCGGGTCTCCGAAATCGGTCTGCGATCCGGTCAGGGAAAAGCTGTACTACAGGAATTCTCTCATGTTCGATCTGAAGAGCGGCACGTACGAGGGGCGTTTCAGGGTGAAGGACCAGGAGGGTTTCGACGACATCGCCATCGACAAACGGGGATTCATGCACGGCCATTCCTGGGGCACCGGTCCGGACGCGCGGGTGTGGCGGGTGGATCCGTCCCGGGGTGAGACGGTTTCAGGGAAGGGCGGGCCGGGAAGCGTCGGGCCGCTGTACCTGTTTCCGGAGGTCCCGTACGACTACGGCGTCCCGCGAAACGTGGGGTCGGAGAGCGGCCGGCCGATCGCGCTCGACGGGTCCCTTCCGGTGAAGTCCCAGGCTTCCTCGCATCCCTGGCAGCACGGCCTGGGAGTCAACATGTGCGGCGACGTCGCGGTGTCGAGCCGGATCTCCTACGTCCCCAAGATGGAGGAGACGGTGCGGGATTCGCTGTTCGAGGTGATGAAGGAGAGGGAACAACAGGGGATATACGTGGGCGGCAATCTGCACGGCAAGTACGCATCGTTTCTCAGGGACATACAGGACATGTCGAAGAAGGGAGAGGTCTACTTCCTCCCCCGCGAGCCCGGCATTCCTCTATATGGAGACACCATCTGGACGTTCGACCGCAGCGGGGAATATGCGAAGAAGGAGGCTGCTGCGATAATCGGTGAGCGTCTGGCGGGAGCGTACATCGACGAGGACCGGAACCTCTACTTCGCCACCATGCGTTCCCGCATGATCGAAGGGAGACGGTTTCTGGAGGACAGGGGCGGGACGTTCGGCATGCCGGACGACAGGATGAATCGGAGCCCGTACCTGGGAACGTACGTAGGAGCCGAGCCGCACGGCGTGCGGATCCGGATGAAGAACGCCGTGGTGAAGATGGATCCTCTGCCGAACCGTCCGCCCGACCTGTGGCGGGGCGGTCCCAACTGGATAGAGGGCGCCAGGTGGCTGTACGCGGGGGCGGCGCCGATCGTCGAGGGCGGCTGCGAATGCCCGTCCAGCCGGCCGTGGCTGGACTGGTACAAGCGGTCGTTCGTGCAGGAGGTCTACCGGCACTCGATCGGCGTTCTCGACTCCAACGGCAACCTGATCATGCATCTCGGGAAATACGGCAACTTCGACAGCGCCGAGGGCGACAACAGCAAGCTTCCGGTCGGCGGGGACAACATCGGTGTGTACATGCCCCGCTACATGGGCGGCACCGACAACTACCTGGTCTTCAACGATTGGGGGGAGCGCCTGGTCGTTCTCAGGCTGAACTATCACGCCGAGGAGCAGGCGGCGGTAGAGACCCAGTAGTCCCGGGCCCCGTATTTTCTACAGAAATACTGTAATGAACGTGTATCCGGCCGCAATACGGTCTGAAGGGGTCCGGGGGCGTCCTGGAGGGGCAGACAGGCATAGAACGCGGGATTTGCGGGGAGGATACGGAATGATGGGTTCACGAGGGGTCTGGGCGGCATCCGTGTCCAGGGGGGCGTGCGACGCGACGGTCGCCGTAGTCGACAGGGAAGGCAGAGTGGTCCGGC
Organism: uncultured Planctomycetota bacterium; assembly: GCA_964389785.1. Taxonomy (GTDB): domain Bacteria; phylum Planctomycetota; class CAYMFW01; order CAYMFW01; family CAYMFW01; genus CAYMFW01. Next base: position 1,876 of record CAYMFW010000260.1, on the reverse strand, counting down.
ACCTGGCGTCCGGCGTGCTGGGAAAGAATGCGCCGTACCCGTTCAGGCAGGGTTCGCTCGGCCAGACGATCGAATGGGACGGCACCGACGACATGGGACAGACCGTTCCGGAAGGGTGTTCGGTTCGGGTCAGCCTGGGACTGAAACCGGTAGTCGAGAGGAATATTCTCTGGGACGCCTACTCGCATAAGCTGGGATTCGCGGGGTTCACCAAGAAGAAGGGAGATACCGACCTTCTTGTCGCGAAGGGGAATGACGGAACCGTCTATGTTGCGAGCCACGTCGGCAGCTCCAACGCCCGCTACGACACGGACTACTGGGCCCGGACGTTCATTCCGGCGAACACGGTGCATTCGGTGATGGTGCTCGACGCGAACGGCAACCGGGTCGCCCGGCTGGGGAAATACGGTAACGTGGACGACACGGATGCGGACGTGAAGGCAGGCCGTGACGGCCTGAGGTTCGCGTGGATCCGGTCCCTTGCCGTTTCGGACAGGGCGTTCTACGCGGTGGATCACGCGAACCACAGGATCCTGAAGGCGAAGCTGATCTACGGGGCCGAGGAGGCGGTGGGGCTGTAATGCGCGGATTTACCCTTGTCGAGCGTGTGCCCAGACAAGGCTGGGGAAACTAATCGGATGAGAAGTTCCGATCCTACCAATTACCCAATTCAGGTAGGTAGCCTGACTGCCGGGAGAACCCGATGCGCAGTGACAAAGTCGCCAGGAGGGGAGTCCGTCGAGAGGCGGATGACTCGTAGTCAGTCAGGGCGGCGAGGCAAAGACGCAGGCCGTAGGAAGACGAACGACTGTAGGCATCGTAAAGGTAAGCCGGCGAGTATAGCTGACAGAGCCGGAGATATCGGGAGGCGATCCCACGTTCGACGGGAGAAGCCTGACACCATCAGGGAAGAAAATGGGTATGAGCACCTGATGGTCCGACGGTGTAAAAGGCGGCGGCATGCGACGAAAGTTTCTCAAAGCAACTGGGGAGACTCTGTACGGTTCCGACAGGAAGAGGGGTTAAGACGATATGAAGGGGTTGTCCCCGTAAACAACCAAGAACACGGAGGGAGACGTTCCCCGAAGTGTTCAGGAACAGCAGAACGTCTGGGGATAAGCTTCGGTATAACGCGAAAGGCCGAAAGCCGAAGCAAAGCTGTGCAGAGAGTCGGAGATGGTCATAGTAGCCGGGATGACAAGGACAACATAACCTTGTTTATGCGAAGGGCCATTAGCGTTTTTGAAGGAATGTGGAGGCCCGGCATGAATGCCGAGAAGGCTCAAGCCAAGCCGGAAAAGTGGGTCAAGACATTCCAGGGGAAACTGTATTGTGCGGCCAAGGAGAATGGAAGGAGAAGGTTCGGGATACTGTATGACAAGGTCATACGGGAAGATGTGTTGCAGGAAGCCTGGAGACGCGTATCGCGGAAGAAAGGCAGCGGCGGAGTAGACCATATAGATATCGAATGGATCAAGAGGTACGGGGTGGCCCGATTCCTGGAGGAAATCCGAGAAGAGCTTGAGAAGAAAGAGTATCTGCCGAGCAACATTCTGAGGGTGTACATCCCGAAGGATGGAGGAAAGAAGCGGCCGTTGGGGATACCGACCGTGAAGGACAGAATAGTCCAGATGGCGGTAAAGCTGATAATAGAGCCGCTCTATGAGGCGGACTTTCTCCCCTGCTCGTATGGATTCCGGCCGAAACGGTCGGCTCACCAGGCGGTAGAGAACGTGCATAAGCATGTGAACTATCGCAAATGGGTGGTGGACGTGGATATCGAAAGCTACTTCGACACGATACCGCATGATCATTTGATGGAATGCGTGCGCAGGCGAGTGGGTGACCGGAGAGTTCTGCATCTCATACGGAAATG
>CAYMFW010000259.1:0-6334 GCA_964389785.1 uncultured Planctomycetota bacterium | reverse complement strand
GTTGATCATCAGCTCCCGTATCCGGATGGCTCCCTCGCCGGCGATGTTGGGCGGCTTGCTTTCGAGGGACACCACGTGATCCTGCGGGAGCTTCAGCTCCGCCGCGTCCTCGATGGTGACGATGCGGTCAGTGCCGGGGATGGAGGTGGCGATCACGTTCAGCAGGGTGGTCTTTCCGGAGCCGGTACCGCCGGATATGCATATGTTCGCCCGGTTCTCCACCACGGTGTCGAGAAACTTCGCGATCGCCGGCGTCATCGTGTCGAAGGAGATGAGGTCCTCCGCGGTGAACGGGTCCGCCGCGAACTTCCGGATGGTGAGGGTGGGGCCGGTGAGCGCCAGCGGGGATATGATGGCGTTCACACGGGAGCCGTCCGCCAGCCGGGCGTCCACCATCGGGCTGGACTCGTCGATGCGTCTTCCGATCGGCGCGATGATCCTGCGTATCACCGACAGCACCTGCTGGTTGCTGGTGAAGCCTTTGTCCGTTTTCACGATCTTTCCCTTGCGCTCGACGTAGACCGCGTCGAAGGCGTTGACCATGATCTCGTCCACCTCTTCGTCCGCCAGCAGGTCCTCGAGCGGGCCGAGGCCGAGCGCCTCGTCCAGCACGTCCTTTATCAGCAGTTCCTTCTCCACGTCCTTGGGGATGTCCTTGGCGAGGTCCTGGACCAGCTTGCGGACGGTCTTCTCCACCTTGGTGCGAAGGTCCTCTTCGGATTCCTCGTGGAAATCCGAGTGCTTCAGGTCCATCTCATCGAGCAGCAGCTGGTGGATCTTCGCCTTCAGGTCCGTCGGGATCACCTGGTGGGTTTTCTCCTCGCGGTGCTTCGACTTCTCCATGAAGGCGAGCTTGTACGGGCCGAGCGTTATCAGCGCGCCCTCCTTCAATCGGGTGCTGGCGGCGATCTTGCGGCCGTCGACGTAGGTGCCGTTGGTGCTGCCGAGATCCTTTATGTAGAAGAAGCCGTTCCTGTCGGTGTACACCTCGCAGTGGTTGCGCGAGATGCCGCCCTCCGTGAGCACGATATCGCAGTCGGACTTCTTGCCGATGATGATCTTCTTCTTCAGCTCGACGTACTTCGACGGCAGGTTCCCGCCGGTGAGATGGAGGCGCGGCATCGGCTATCTCCCCCCGGACACCGGGCGGGAGCCGAGGATCTTCGTAAGAGACTCCATGTCCATCATCATCCTGGACGGCTGGTCCTTGTCTCCGGGCGGCCGGAGCGTGAGGTGCAGCCGTCCCTGGGACTGCGCGAACGCCAGCATGTGCGCGGCCTGTTCCCTGCTTCTGAGCGTTATCGTGGTGTACGCGGTGCCCTTCGTGGCGGAGAAGCGGCGCAGCTTCACCGGCGCCTCCTTCATGCCGGTGCGGAGCACCTTGACGTTGCTGAGCAGCATGTAGGTCTTGATGTCCGCCTTGCGCTCCCCGCCCTTGCCGGCGCCGGGCACGGTGAACGTGGCGTAGATGTCCACGTGATCGCCCGCGGTGACGTAGCCGGACACGCCGGACACCTGGTCCACCGGTATCGTGATCGCCCTTTCGCCGGGCAGCAGGCTGGCCGCGAGGCTCTTCAGGGTCGTGGGCAGCAGCATGTTCTTCGTGACGAACTTGCCCTTCTGGACCTTCTCCTGCAGGCGGAACGTGTTGACGTAGGAGTGCCGCTCGTTCCACGTGATCAAGTCGATCCCCTGGAACGCCTCGGGCGACACTTCCTTGCGCTCGATCACCTCGGGCGTGAGAGGCTCGTCCTTCTCGATATCACGCCTGGCGGTGACGACGCCCATCCTCTCGCTTCCTTCCTTGCTCTCCTCCTTCACGCTCTCGAGGTGCGCCCGCACCGCGATGACCGCGAGGATCGCCAGTACCACTGCTACCACGAGCGCGATCTGGTTCCTCATCTCTTTCCTCCTCCGAAGAACTTCCTTCCGAATATCACGACCCACTTGGACCCGATGCTGTCGTCCTCCACGTGGACGATGCACTCCAGCTGCTTGCGCCTGAAGAAGAGCATAATGCCTGGCGCGTGTCTGTTCAACTCATTCGAAATGCGGCTGTCCTGCTCCCATCCCCGCCCGGCCATCTCGGTCGAATAGAACGCCGCCACCTGGGGCGGCGCCATGCTGTCGCTCCGGTACATGGCCATCACCGAGTTGGTGTTGCTTGCCTGCCCGACCGCGTCGATGAACTCCGCCGACGACGGGACCGGGAAGCCCGACTTTCTGGCGTCCGGGTCGGACAGGCTGGTGAACTTCGTCCTCTCGCCCGCCCGGAGGCCGGGGGCGAAGCCGGAGACACCTGTGCGGGGAAACATCCTGGACCCCAGCTGGCCGAGCGCGAGAAACACCACCGTGACCACCACGATGCATGCCACCCGAACGGCCGGATGTGAAGGCTGTGTGTCGATACGTATCCCCCGGGCCACTGAGTGAAAATGAGCTAAACTCCAATGCCGCCACAGTATACCTCGATTTCACGCGGGAAGCAACCGGGCGCGTTCGGTCGTCTTTCCCGAGTCGTGGCGTGCACAACTCCTTTCTGCTACAATAGTTCTCTTTGAGACGGGTCCGAGGGTGACGGAGAGATGAGAATAGCGTATTTCGACTGCCTGAGCGGGGCGAGCGGCGACATGATACTGGCGTCGCTGATAGACGCCGGTGTGGAGATATCGGACATCTACGAGGTGCTGCAGGGCCTTTCCCTCGGAAAGTTCAACGTGTCCACCCACCGGGTGCAGAAGGGCGGGATATCCGGCCTCCGGTTCCAGGTGGAGTTCGAGGAGGAGCCGGAGCACGAGAGGACGCTCGGCGACATCACCCGGCTGATAGAGGAGTCCGAGCTGGCGAGGGACGTGAAGGTGCAGAGCCTGGAGATATTCTGCCGGCTCGCCGAGGCGGAGGCGGAGGTCCACGACACCAGTGCCGACCAGGTACACTTCCACGAGGTGGGCGCGCTCGACTCCATCGTGGACATCGTCGGCGCGGTGGTGGGGCTTTCCATGCTGGACGTGGAGGATGTCTGTTTCGGCCCGCTCGCGCTGGGTTCCGGCTCGGTGACGTGCAGGCACGGGACGATTCCCGTTCCGGCGCCGGCGACCCTGCAGCTGGTGAAGGGGTTCCGGGTGGTACAGACGGACACGAACGGCGAGATGCTCACTCCCACGGGCGCCTCGATACTGACGTCGCTGGGGACGCAGGGCGCGGTACCATCGGACATGGTGCTGGCGGCCACCGGCTGCGGCGCCGGTTCGGCGGAACGGGAGAGCGGCAGGCCGAACGTGCTGAGGGTGCTGGTGGGGGAGACCATCCGCGGCATGGAAGACACCAGCGTGCTGATGATGGAGGCCAACATAGACGACATGTCCCCGGAGCTGTACCCGTCCGTGTTCGAGAAGCTGCTGGCTGCCGGCGCGCTGGACGTGACGGCGACGCCGGTGCTGATGAAGAAGGGCCGGCCCGGCCACCTGCTTTCGGTGATGGTGGAGGAGGATCGGAGGGCCGCGATCGAGGAGGTGCTGTTCCGCCATACGACGACGTTCGGCCTGAGGTGTGCCAGGGTAGAGAGATCCTGCCTGGAACGGGCGGAGGACGTGGTGGATACCCCGTACGGTCCGGTGAAGATCAAGAAGGCGTTCTACGGCGGCAGCTTCCTGCGGGCCGCGCCCGAATACGAGGACTGCATGCGGGTGGCGGAAGAGAACGGGATATCGCTCAGAGAGGTGTACGAGGCGGTCGCGGCGCGCACCTGCCGGGAGGCGCAGGAGCGGAGTTAGCGGAGGGGGCAGGGACGGAGTTAGGTTGTCAAGTCTGCGTGCTTCCGGGGACACCCGCAACCGCGCATATTCCCGTACCACCCATCCGGGAAGGGTTTTGCGTCGCCCCCACGAAACCTGCAATTTTCTTCTCGGAATCCTTGACAAGGTTCCCGACGCTGATATTATTCTGCGCGGAGGAACAAATATGCCATGTGGAAGAAAGCGCAAGCGCAAGAAGATGTCGAAGCACAAGAGGAAGAAGCGCGCGCGCGAGAACAGACACAAGAAGAAGAGGTAGTCTTCGTGTAACCGCGTTTATGCGCGGAAGGAGGTAGAAATGCCTGCTGTTGTCGATAACGATGAATGCACGGGGTGCGGAGCGTGTGAAGACGTCTGTCCAGCGGAATGTATAAAGGTGGACGACGTCGCCGTGATCGATGCCGGCGAGTGCACCGACTGCGGTACGTGCGTTGACGAATGCCCTGTCAGCGCAATCTCGATGCAGTAAGCTCGACATTCAGGACATTCGGGGACACGGCCCGATTTCGCGCAGCGGAATTCGGGGTTGTGTCCCCGAATTTCTTCAGGTCGGTTTCCGCGTTGTCAAAAGCGGCCGTTAACTTACTAACTCAACCCCGTCCCTGGATTCTGGATTCTACTCGAAGATCGAAGATAAGCTTTCAGATCCTGACTGGGTGGGCAATCTCAGGTCAATCTCGGGGCGTCCGGCGGGATCGCTTACATATTGACATAAGTGATATGGCCCGTATACTTGCGCTAACTTAATTGCTTAACTCCGTCCCTGGAGGGAACGTGACGAAGATCGCGGTAAGCGGCGCGTGCGGGCGCATGGGGAGACTGATAACCAGGCTGGTTATCGAGGGCCCCGGTATCGAGCTGGTGTGCGCGCTGGACGCCCCCGGTCATCCCGACCTGGGGAAGGACGCGGGTCTGCTCGCCGGCTGCGGCGAGGCGGGCGTGGCGGTGACCGATTCCCTGACCGGAGAGCCGGACTGCGTGATCGATTTCTCCAGCCCGGACGCGGGGCTGGCGCGCCTGGAGGAATGCGAGGGAAGCGGAACGGCGATCGTGATAGGCACCACCGGTACCGGCGAGGATTTCCTGGAGCGGGCGAAAGCCGCGTGCGGGAAGATCGCGTGCGTGGCGGCGCCCAATATGAGCGTCGGGATGAACGTGCTGTTCGCGACGGTGGGGCGGGTGGCGAAATCGCTCGGCCCGGACTACGACGTCGAAATCATCGAGGTGCATCACAACAGGAAGAAGGATGCCCCGAGCGGCACCGCGCTGAAGCTGGCCGAGAGCGTGCAGAGGGATTCCGGCATGAAGGACCTGGTGCACGGCCGGGACGGCATGGTGGGCGAGCGCGGGACCGCGGAGCTGGGCATGCACGCGGTGAGGGGCGGCGATATCGTGGGATGGCACACCGTGCTGTACGCCGGTCCGGGGGAGACGATCGAGATTACTCACCGTGTGCAGAGCAGGGAGACCTTCGCCGCGGGAGCCGTCAGGGCCGCCGTATTCGCGGCCAGCGCGTCGCCGGGACTGTACTCCATGGCGGACGTGCTCGGAATAGGGGAGTAGTCATTTCGGGTCGCGTTTTCGTATAATGCATTTTTGCCTCTCAGGAACCATGGTATGGGAATAGGTAGCTGGCTCGAGAGCAAGAAACTTGCCAAGCTGATCGACGCCGAGTCGAGATTCTGGGTCGACGCGGGCAGTAACGGCGTGTTCTGTCCGTACTGTGTCCAGCTGATTCCCAAGGCCGATTCCCGGGAAGAGCAGATAGACGAGATCCTGGACCATGTCATGGATGACTGCAAGCGGTACAAGGGGATCGATACCCCGCTGGTGGAGATTCAGGACCTGAAGAGGGCCCGCTTCGTGTCCGAGGTGAAGGACAAGATACGGAAGGAGCCTTCCTGGCGGGTGATCGACAAGTCGTACCGGTGGTTCTGTCCGTACTGCATGACGATGCCCGGCATCATATTCAACCGGGCGGAGAAGAGCTACGACGACATCGCCCGCGAGGTGTCCCACCATCTCTCCAAGTGCTTCGAGTACTCCCAGGACCCGGAGAACTTCAAGTCGGTCGAGCAGATCAAGACGTCCGTGATGTCCATCGAGAAGGAGAAGGCGTTCGCGGCGAAGATACGGCAGAAGGTGGAAGCCAACGATCCGGTATACCTGCAGAAATCCCACGACGACAAGTGGATCTGCCCTTACTGCACGGAAGTGGTGAGGTCGGTGAGTCTCACCACCGAGATTCTGATTCGATTCACCGCGCCGGCGCAGATGGCCCAGCACCTGATGCACGGCTGCGCGGTGGCGACGCAGAAGGGCGCCAAGACGAAGCCGCTGGAGGAGATCCAGCGGGTCGCGGCGGCGCTGAGGCCCCAGCCGAAGCCGGACCCGGCGGCGGTGGCGGCGGTGATGACCGGGTCACCTGCGGCCCCGGAGGATTCCGCCATCTTCGGATGGATCAAGAGCGAGATCGTCCAGATCCGCCAGGATTTGAAAAGGAACGAGGTGCTGGAGGACAGCATCAAGAAGGCCCGCCA
>CAYMFW010000258.1:0-6426 GCA_964389785.1 uncultured Planctomycetota bacterium | reverse complement strand
CGGAGAAGCTGCCGGGGCCGGCGCTGTTGGCCGCGAACACCGGGGTGCCCGCGGAGAGTGCCTGGTACACCATGCCGCTTCCGCCGTTACACACCACCAGGTCGGCACGCTCCGCCGCGGCGAGACCCGGTATGAAATCGGCCGACCGGACGTTCCGAGGCATCCGCGCGGGATCGAGCCTGCCCGCGGTTGCGACGATTACATCGACATCGAACTGTGCGAGGACGTGAATAATCGTGAGTGCCGCGCGCGGGCTGCCTGACGAGCCGGGGCTGACGAAGACCGACGGCCGGTCGCGGCCGACGTCCTGCCACCAGTCGGGGAGGTCCATGTACGGGCTCCACTGGACCGGGCCGATGCACCGTTCCGTTTCGGAAAGCGCTCCGGCGCCGTACAGCTCCGGCACGTCCAGGTACAGCGTTCTGGTGCCGTAGGTGAACGGGGCCGGCTTTCCCCGGGTGCCGAGCGGGGCTAATCCGTACGAACGGCGCAGCCGGTTCATCTTCCCGACCTGGCGGTTGAAGTACATGGGGAGGGAGATCTTCAGAAACCGTCTCATGCCCTCCACCCCCAGGACCTTCACCAGCGGATGCTCGGGCACCGGGCACGGGACGTCGAGATTCGGGCTCCAGTGCAGATTGCTCAGGCACAGGTACGGGATTCCGTACAGTTCCGAGGAGATGCCGAGCGACAGCCGGAAATCCCCGACCACCGCGTCGGGCGCGACATGCGACAGGACACGCAGATCGGCGCGCACGTACTCCTCGAGTTCACGGGCGGTGTAGAGCGTGCGGGCCCCCGCCACCCGCTTCAGGAACGTTTTCGAGGGGATCGTCTCGAGCGGGTGATACGCCAGCATCGTCGTATCCACGAGGGATCGGTAACGCGGGTCGCAGGCGTACGTGATGTCGTAGTCGAACGGGGAGAGCGACCCGGCCAGCGCGAGCGGCCGGACCACGTGCGCCAGTGTGACGCCCTCGCCCACGAAGAGAATCCGGGGCCGCGTCATCGTGACAGCGCCCGGTTCAGCACCGACGGAGCCGTCGGGACGGTGTGCAGGTTCAGGAGTGTCAGGATGTCGGACAGGAATGCCCTCTGGGATTCGTCCGCCTTCTCCCAGACGTCCGTTTCTTCCCGGAGGAAGAAATCCACCTCGGATTCGCTCATCGGGCGATGCGTTTGCTCGATGCGTCGGGCCATCCATTCCAGCTCCACCTCCGACGGCCAGTGCCGGTAGATGGTGCGTTTCCGGTCCGTCTCCGGCAGCCGCCGGTGCGTGTCCAGGGCGCATCGCAGCAGCACCGCCGGCGCGCCCCCCACCTTGTCGTACGAGCGCTCGCCGGCCTCCCGCAGGAAATGCATCCGCCTCTCGTAGTACCGGGCGTGCCGGGGATTTATGGTGATGACCATGTCGGTCGAGCCGTGAAGCTTCCAGGCGGTCAGGTACGCGAACATGCACAGCGTTACCACCACCTGCGAGCCGCCCGCCGCGTCCGGGTCCACCGCGAGCGAGATGATCTCGGACAGCCGCCTGTCGGACTTCCGCAGCTTGTCCAGGTCCTCCCGGTACAGCGTGTCCGCGGGGAGACCCATGGGGGAGTCGGGCACGATGGTGAGGGTTCCTATCACCCGGTCGTCCCGCTCCGCGATCACCGTGACCGTATCCGGGTGGGCGTCGTACACGGTCAGCCACAGCCCGGCCGCGGAATTCTCCACGTAGCCCTCCGCGGCGTACTGGTCGTACACCAGCTGATACGCGCTGCATCGGCTGAGGGCCTCGGACGCGATCCGGACGCCGTACTCGTCGTCCTGTCCGAAGGTGTGAACGTGGGGTTGTTCCGGCGCGGCGCTTTCTATATCATGGACCGCTGAAAGCTGTCGGGACGGCATTCGTGCCTCCTGGGCTGCTTTTACCCTGGCCCGTCGTTCGTGCTTGCCAGAGCTTTAACGACGGGCCTTGCTTTTATGGTCTCCTACCTACTGTTCGCGTTTCCCTTCCCGGATTTGACGGTCTTCTCTCGTTTCGCGGGAGTTATCACGTTAAGCCCCAACAGAGTCCACTGCGCCGACGCATTCCTGCTGCCCACGCTCATCACGGCGGAGGGCTTCGCCCGATGGGGGGAGGTGCCCGTCCCGGACGTGTGAGCCCGAGTGAACTGCTCCTCGGTCAGGTTTTCCAGCGTCATGATGTCGAATGGCTGGCGCCCCTCCCACCAGAGAGCGAACTTCGACCGCCACGTTCCGTTATCGTCCACCCGGTACCGGGCCCAGAACCATATGTATCCCTTTCCGAGGGCCTCGGTCGGGAAGTCGACTGTCCGCAGGCCGGTGCCCCACAGCCCGTTTCCCTTGCCCGGCACATGGACCTTTATCTTGTGGAACACGCGTGACAGCGTCTTGTCCGCCGGCGCCTTTCCCAGCGCGTGAAGGCAGACGCGGCCGGTGATAACCGCGTCGCGGAAGGGGGTGGACGGGAACACCCGGGAGGTCTCCTTCACGGCGGGGTCGAGCTGGCTCACCACCCAGCTTTCCGTTCCGAACGTCCCGTCCCTGGAGCTGTATCTCTCCGTCTTCCACGTACCCGGCTCGTCAAATACGGTGTTCCGCCCGGGATTCACGGCCGCCTCCAGCCGCCGGAAGGTCTCGGCGCGGCGTTCCGCCAGAGCATGCAGGTGAGCGTCGTAGTATTCCCTGCAGGGAGACCCCGGCAGCCATATTTCGTCCACCTTCGGTCCGGTGTGCCGCGTGTTGGGGAGTCCGCCCTCGTACACGTTGATGTACAGCGTCTCGAAGCGGAGCGCGTCGAGCAGATCGAATCGCTTCGCGAGCCAGGCCAGGTTGGACGTATCGATCATTGCGGTTCTCCAGTAGTAATACCTGCCCTTCAAGGCCTCGATCCGGGCGGGGCCGTACTTCTTCACGGACTGGAGGAGCAGGTCCGAGCCCGATAGGTCCTCCGCTCCCGCATCGTGCGCGGCCAGCGCGCGGTGGATAAGGAACCGCATATCGTCCGCCTGCCGGTCCTGCCTGGGATTGTGCGCGATCGACATCGCGGTGCCCAGGTAGATCACCTTCAGGTAGTTGAAGGCCCCAGTCCGATTGGCCTCCTCGTCGTACGCCGTTCGGATGGGCTGCTCCATCGCGCTCAGATCCGCGACGGTGCGCGCCGCGGTGGCGGCCGGGACCAGCTTTGCGAAGAGGCCGTTGGCCTCCAGATCGTGCGCCGACGGCGCGAGGCCGGCGCCGGCCGCCGCGTACTGTCCCTGTCCGACCTCGGCCGAGGCGCCGTCGGAACGGCGGCTGAGCACCACGGTGCCCTTATCGACATTCAGCGTGGTGGAGGCCTGCCGTACCGACAGCCGGAACACGGTGCCCTTCACGATCGCCTCGGCGTGGGGGGTGACGACGACCATCGGCCTGTCCTCCGGCTGGGTCGTCACTGTGCATTCCACGTCCCCCGTCTTCATCTTCAGCCGCTTGCCCTCACCCTCCAGAGACAGCTCCGTACGCTCCTTCACCCGGACGCGCGTTCCGTCGTCCGGGTAGGCGAACAACAGCGGGGCCGTCGTTCGTATCACGTCCCCCGGGTGCAATTTGAGTCCCACCACGGCGGGCATCGCCTCGCCGCGGCGGATCACCACCGCCTCCGGCGAGCTTTTTTCTATGTGGGCCAGTATCGTCTCGACGAACCGCTCCTGCCGGTGTCTGTTGTAGAGCGCCGCCCCCGCAACGATCGCCAGGCACGCCGCGACGGCCGCCCACGTTCCCCAGCGCACCGGCACGCGTTCGGCGGCGGGCCGGTGTACGCGCCTTTCGACCTCGACCCGGGCCTCCTCTCCCGACAGGTCCTCCTGCATCCTGCCGGTGAACGTCGCCAGCTGTCTCCACTGCGCGCGGCAGGCCGGGTCATCCAGGAGCGCGATCAGCTCCTTCGCCTCGGACGCGGTCAGCTCCCCGTCCAGGTGGGCGTCGAACAGCTGCTCAAGACGTTTCGAGAGCATGATGTCGTCCCTCGCGTTCCCGTTCCACGCAGCCCATCAGCGCCCGGCGTATCCTGCTGAGCGCCACCTGCACCGCCCCGGCCGACCGGCCGGTGTGCCGCGCGATCTCGCGAAGGCTGGCCCCCGCGCGGTAGCGAAGCTCCACCAGCTTCATCTGCGGTGAGGCGAGCTTCTCGATGCACTTGTGGAGGAATTCCAGCCGGGACGCCGTCTCCGCGGATTCCTCTTCCGTGATGTCGTCGAACGCCCGGTCGATCGCCTCCACCAGCTCGGGGCTCGGCATGGCCAGGTTCCGGCGCGTGCGCATCGCGTTGCGGGCGAGGTTGCGGGCGATTCCCAGGACGAAGCCGTCGAAGCTGCACGCCGGGTCGTACTTGTCGAGCTTCTTCAGCACCACCAGGCAGGTCTCCTGGAATATGTCCTCGGCCAGGTGGTGGTCCCGCACCAGCGTTCTGACGTAACCGAGTGTCGCCGCTCGAATTCGGGCGAAGCGGCGTATCAGCTCATCTTTCGCGGCACCGTCGTGCATATATCCTCCTGTCGTACAATGTCGCCGGGTACCGAAACCATACACTAGAACCGGAGAAAGTCCAGTCTCCACGGGGCCTTGAAGTTGTCCATGCCGTCCCACCAGCAGGTCATACCGCAGTTCTCGCACCGTTCGTTGGGGTATTCCCCGTGCAGCTCGAGGCCGCGCCTCCACAGCATCCGCGCGTCGTCCGTGAGAAGGTTCCCCGACGTTTGCGACATGAACCGCTCGCAGGGATACGCCACCGTTCCGTCGCTGTTGATGTACAGCACCAGCTTCGGCCGGCAGCGGCGGATGTCGTCACGGGAGTACGACGAACGGGTATTGAACAGCATCTTTCCTCCGAAGTCCGCGACGGTGTTCTTCAGGATCTCGTTGAACCATGAGAAATCATTCACGCACCACCCGACCCGGACCGGCTGCAGCACCAGCTTCATCCCCAATTCCTCGATGTATCGAAGGAGCGGCGTGAAATCCTCGTAGCTGTCCTCCGGCGTGACGGTAGCGACGATGACGATCGGCGTGCGGAGCGTTTCTCGTATGTGCCGCGCATCCCGCAGCACGCGGTCGGAGATCTCCGGATATTGTTTCGCCCTCACCCTGTCGTAGCTCACGTACAGCAGGTTGAGTTTCCGGACTATATCGAGGTGTTTCATCAGCCGGGTTCCGTTCGAAAAAGAATTCACCATGAGGAATCCGAGATTCCCGGCGTGATCGACGATCTCCGCGAAGTCCCCGCGGATGAACGGCTCGCCGCCGCAGAACGTGACGCTCAAGCTGACCTTGCGTATGTTGTCCAGCACCCGGCAGACCTCCGAAAGCGCGAGCTCCGGCGCGTCATAGCCTTCAGGGCACTCGTTCGCCTCCCGCCCCACGTAACAGTAGGAGCAGCGGAGATTGCACCGGTGGGTGATGTCGAACAGCGCCGCCGACGCGATCCGGGGGTCGTATCCGGCCATGACGCGCATCCAGTTGTACACAAGCGCCATCGCGATCGTCGGGCTCTGCATCCCGGCCTCCTTTCCGTATCTCTTCTCCTGCCATGTAATGTCGGCAGGAACGGAAACCATACACGTCCGGATGTCCGACGTTCGCTGATTTCTGCTGAAGGGGGGGCGTCTACCGGCCCAGCCAGAACTCGATATGCTTCTCGTCCTCGTCCGTCCAGGGTTTGATCATTTCGGGGGTCAGGTAGTCGAAGCCGCTGAAGATCTCCGCCATCGTCTGGCGGTAGGTGCCGCCGGCCAGCTGTTCCTCCCGCCACGCGCGGAAGCTCGCCCGGTCGTACTTCTTCACCCGCGTGGCGACCTCCTTCGTGTCCACCAGGGATTCCAGCTCCTTCTTCATCTCCATCGCCGTCGCGGTTTCCGCCGCGGCAAGATTGTGAAGCTCGCCGGGATCGTCGCGCAGGTTGAAGAGCTCCGGCTGATGCCCGTGGTAGTGGATGTACTTCCAGTCGTCACGGCGCAGCAGGAACCAGGAGGCGCAGGAGGTGACCCCGTGGAATTCGCACAGCGCGCTTTCCGGATGGTCGTCCGGGTGGTCGTAGAGCATGCCGAGAAGGGAGTGCCCGTCGAGACCGTCTGGACGGTCCGCGCCGGCGAGGTCCAGGAACGTCGGATACAGGTCCACCAACGACACCGGCCGATCGATCACCGCCCCACGCTGCATGCCGGGGCCGCGGGCGATCATCGGCACGCGCACCGAGCCCTCGTACGGCGACATCTTGTAGTACTGCCGGTGCTCCATGGCCAGGTCCCCGTGGTCGCTCGTAACCATTACCACCGTCGAATCAGCCATGCCGTGGTCGTCCACCGCCTGGAGCACCTGTCCTATCATCGCGTCCAGCTCGGCGACCATCGCGTAATAGATCCGGCGGACCGTCCGGACCGTCTT
>CAYMFW010000257.1:334-6427 GCA_964389785.1 uncultured Planctomycetota bacterium | reverse complement strand
CGACCGGGGAGCATTGACGAGGCGGGGTATCGAGGTATGAACGAAAACTCATGAAGGTATGTATGATTTCAACTCGAGGATGGAGGGGGCGACAGTGAAAGCCATAGCTTCGTGGAGCGGCGGCAAGGACAGCTGTCTGGCCTGCTACAAGGCGCTGAAAGCCGGCCACGAGATTGCCAGCCTCCTGAGCATCATGTCACCGGAACACAAACGGTCTCACGTCCATGGCATAAAGGAGGAGTTGCTCGCGCTTCAGTCGAAACTCATCGATATTCCGTTGATCGTGAAAGAATGTGCTGGCGGAAGTGGCGAATTCCAGGAAGGATTTCTGACCGCAGTCAGAGATGCCCGGGACCGTTACGGCATCGAGGCTGTGATCTTCGGCGATATCTACCTGGATGCGACTGACCCGTGGGCGGATCGGATGTGTGTGGAATTGGAAATGAAGCCGATCAAGCCGCTGTGGAGCATGGCGCCTGCGAAGATCATGGAAGAGTTTCTCAGCGCCGGGTTCAAGGCGGTGGTCGTAAACTGCAAGGCGGACCTGCTGGGCATGGAGTTCATCGGCAAACCCGTTGATGAGGATTTCCTGAGTGTGCTTGCGGGGAAGGATATTTGCCCCTGCGGGGAGAACGGCGAATACCATACCCTTGTGACCGGCGGCCCGCTTTTCCAGGGCGCCATTCAGATAACGAGGGCTACGAAAGTATTGAGAAAAGGTTTCTGGAAGCACTGGTCGCTGGATATCACGGAATGGGAAGTTGAGAGTTCCAAGACGAGAAACTGGCATAAGACGAAAAGGTCGAGATCTTTGTCCTCCGGCAGGAGGGCAAGAAAGAAAGGGGTCTGAACGATGGGTCAGGCAAAGATGAAAATCGAATTGCTGGAATATTCGGAAAATGCCCTTTCGCTCATATATGCGGCATGCAGGCAGTGTTACTCCCCGAAGTCCGCAGCCGGGATATTCGCAAGCGGAAAAGACCACGGAAAGAACCGAGAGGGATTCGTCAAGCAAGTCGTTTCGTCGGGGCACGAAAGCCCTCTCGAGCATGTGAAATTCACGTTCGCAGTCGAAGGCGTGTCGAGGGCTCTCACTCACCAGCTCGTAAGGCACAGAATCGCTTCGTATTCACAACAGAGCCAAAGATACGTCCAGGAAGAAGATTTTGACTACATCGTGCCGCCTTCGATTGCGGAGGATGCGGATATGACGCGCGTGTACACCGAAACCATGACGACAATCCAGTCCGCCTATGACAGACTGATTGATGGGTTCCGGGAGAGAGGGCTGAAGGGCGAAATAGCCAATCAGGATGCGCGATTCATCCTCCCTCAGGCGGCGGAGACAAAGATAGTGGTAACGATGAACTGTCGGGAGCTGCTGCACTTCTTCAAGCAGCGGTGCTGTTCCCGGGCGCAATGGGAGATCAGAGCGCTTGCCCGGAAGATGCTCGATCTCTGCAGAGAGAAGCTCCCCGCGGTGTTTGAAGATGCGGGGGCGAAGTGTGTCGCTCTCGGTTACTGCCCCGAAGGTGAGAGATTCACGTGCGGACGATATCCGTTGAAGCAAGATATGCTGGGAAGAAACCATGCCGCGACAGAATCAAAGCACTGATCTGTGAGGTTCCGACTAAAGGTGATTATCTCTCTGTGTGTCAATCGGGGGCTCCGCCTGCCGAAAGGAGCCTATCCAGTCTTGCGAAATATTCATCGTCTTCTCCCAACCCGATGAGCCTATCCATTTCTTTGCCGTTCTTGATGAATAGGACGGTCGGTATCGATCTGATTCCGTATTGCCGGGCTACCGATTGCACTTCGTCGACATCGATCTTGCACACGGCGACTCGGCCGGCATATTTCTTGGCCAGCGCAGATATGGTCGGCGCAAGAGTGTGGCACGGAGCGCACCATGTCGCATGGAAATCGACAAGACTTACTCTATTCCCTTCCAGTACCAGCTTCTTGAAATCGGATTCGCTTCCTATGTGAAGGATTTCGCCTTTCTGAGATGTCTCATCCTCGGTGCGTTCCAGCCCTCCCTTTTCTCCAGACGGCTTCTCGTTTTCAGGAGAAGGCACGGCTTCTGATTCGATCTTGCCCTGTTCGAGATTCTCTTTTTCGCGCGGGGGCGAACAGGATGCCAGTGTGACCAGCAGACCCATCACTCCTCCCCAGATGGCCCCTCGATACGGATTGGAAGTCAACGGGCATGTCCCGGTAGAACATCTTCCGAAGTATCCTACCACCGCCCCTACGCATGCTCCGATGGATATGCCGATAAGAATCTTGGCAATCATAATTCACCTCGCTTCCTGATGTCGTCCACATATTCTGCAATACACTGTCGGCAAGACTGTCCGCCGGCGCCATCCTCCAGAAAGTCCTGAAAATGGTTCATCCATCTTGCGCCGCGTTTGGAGTCGCGCTGCATGAACGCCAGGAAGCACACGAAACGTTCGAGACCTTTTTGATCGATAGCGTGCTCCATCTTGCACGCCATCTCTTCCGCCCGTTCGGCATCTAGGCGAAGCACATCCTGGAGAAAGCGATTGATGATGATGTGCCGTACGGCTATGTTCTCTACTCTGTCTTCCCCTCTCTTTGTCAGGGTAATGACTTCGTAGGGTTCGTAGCTTATCAACCTTTTCTCCGCAAGGCTTTGAAGGGCAGCAGTAACCGTCGACTTGGCTACGTTCTGTTCGCTGGAGATGTCCTTCGGCCTCGCCACCTTCTTTTCATCCTCGATACGGTAGATACTCAGCAGGTAGTCCTCCAACGCGGGGCTCAGTTCCATTTCCATCCGTTCTCCCTGTCTTCACTCCAATCGGTTTGCAGCCTCGATAAGAAGACTCTTCAGGCGTTCCACGCCTGTCGGCCCGGCTTCGAACGGTATTCCCATGAGGTCGGAGATCTCGAGGATCTTCTCCGGTTCCGTCGCACAAAGGCTGTCATAAAGACCTATCGTGTCCAGAAGAATAGCCTTGTCGAATCTCCCGAACGTTTCGTTGTACTTCCCTCTGTCCCACTCGTAGAAGACGCTGTTCCAATACAGTATCCATCCCGGTGTGAGCCAGTAGACCTTGGAATCTCCCGACATCTGTTTCCTCGTGTCGGAATCCGCAATCATGTCCACGCAGTTCTCAGCTCGGACTCTCGAAATATCACCTCCCGCCTCTTCGCAGAGGGCGTCGACGGCGCGGTAGGGATTGCTCATATCGACATAGCAGAGCTTGCCGTAGACGACAATCACGCGAAATCCGTCGTCCCTGACCGTCGCGAGTCGTTTCTTCAACTGCTCCTCCAGCAGTGGCATGCGCTCGTGAAGGCCGGGGGCAGTGAAGAAGAGCTTCTCTTCGTCGACGAAACCGTCCTTTGCCAAATTGGTCAGCTCGGGCCTGAGAGTCCCGCACGCCACAATCACGATATTTTCCGGATTCAGTCGCATTACATCTCCTTACTTCGGCTCTTCTCTAAACTGTCTTTTCCGACACGGGGCTTCTTCGCCTGGATTGCGACGAATCCTCCTTCTCCGTGCCCGGGTTTGAACTCCTGGACGCTCTTGATTGCTGAAAGCTCTCCGAAGACGGTCTGAACAACGTTATCTACAAAAAAGCCACTGTCCGACAGGAGAGAGATGACGTCTCCTGCGGAATAGAACACGGCGTCACGATAAAAAACGTTCTCGTTCTTCTTGTTCGTGTATTGCATTCCGAGAGGGCTTGACCGATCCACGAACCCGACGATCAGAAGTCCTTCTGTTCTGAGTATGCGACGGGCTTCGAGAAACGAGGTTTCCAGATCGTCCACGAAACAGATAGTTGTCACCATCAGAGCGAATTCAAAGGTGTCGTTGCGGAATGGAAGACATTCGGCTATTCCATCGAGTATCCTGAGCCCCTTTTTGCGAGCCAGCCAACGCATCGGTGCAGAAGGTTCCACGCCAAACTCGATCCCCAGCGCAGCAGCGAATCTGCCCGTGCCGATTCCGATTTCAAGACCGGTTCCCTCGGAAGGAATCATGTGTGCGAGCGCCTTCAGTTCGGAGAGATACGCATAGCGGTTCTTCCGGAACCATTCTTCGTATTCCTCGTAGTGTTCATCGAAGGGCTGAGTCCTGGCCATATCGGACTATTCCACGACGACCTGTCGGAAGGCAATTCTCACCATCAGCATTCTTCTGCAGGCTTTGCCGGGCTCAGACAACTTACCGCATCTTCGAGATGCACGGAAATCTGCTGCGATAGATCCAGGATCCTCTGGAGATAGCCTGCTATATCATGACGGTCGGCATCTTGGGCCCTGTGAATCCATCTCCGGATATCTTGCACATGCTCCTGATTGTGCGTAAGCAAGTAAGGCAACCCAACCTCCAATTTGCCCTGATCGCCATGATGATGCTCATGCATCTTCTACGCACCTTTCTCTTTTCGAAGTATCACGTAATTCTCCATCAGGTTTACCTCGTTTATGTGGTAGCCTTCAAGCTTCCGATTCTCGCCGAAAAGCGATCCGACCCGGACGCCCTGACCATCGGATGTCACATGGCTGGCTTCCTCCAGTAATAGCTTCTCATCGTCTTTCTCTTCCACATACACCTTTGAAAGGCACATGATTCCTCCCTTGACTTGATAGCGATATCACTCGCCATCGTGCACTTCTTCCCAATCGAAACCATCAGCCTCGATCCATCCATCCTCCGGCAAAGAATGGAAATACACCGGTCTCGGGTTGCACCATTTGCCGTTCTGCGAGATGTTCCATTGAGTGTATCGATTCATCGCGGAAGCGGTCTTGTCGATCCTGTAACCCTCTGGATGATATCCGGTCTCAATCTCGATGGCCTTCAAGGTTTCTATAATCCTTCGCTTGTTCCTTAAGAGCAATAGACGTCTTTTTCGCTCTCCCCCCTCTCGTGCGCGTTTTCTTCAAGATACGCCATGTGCTCCAGAGAGCCGTAGGTGAATCGTTCCATCATCGAATTCCTTCCTTTGTGACAGACCCTACCGGACTTCTCTTGACCGCATGCTTTCCCCCCAATTCCCTTAAGACATTCGGGAATAGTGTTCCGTCCGTATGCGGGAAGAAGAGGGACGCCATGTATTGATTCATGAATTCATTCTCAACGCTCAGCTCGATGTAGGTCATACGTCTCATCACGGCATCCAGCTCGTCTTTCCATCCGTTCTCGAGCAAGAGTATTCGTGCCCCGGCAAGCGCCGCATTGCCGATGAACAGGAATCTGTCCTCCGGGAGATCCGGCAGAAGGCCGATGGTCATCGCGTTCCGAAGATTCAGATAGTTGCCGAAGCCTCCCGCTACATACAATCGTGAGATGTCCTCGAACCTTATTCCGACCTTCCCGGTGAGGACGCGAAGAGCCGTGAATATGGCCCCCTTGGAGCGCATCACGTGCTGTATATCAGGTTCCGAGAGGACTATGTCATGATCCACCCCTGCGTAATCCGCGGGTACGAGCACGACTTCCCGTGCCCCGTCTCTTTCACGCAGAATCGAGGATGGGATCCTGTCGGTGAACTTCCCTGATCGGTCCAGAAATCCGGCCCGAAGGAGCTCAGCAAGGGCGTCGATGAGTCCGGAGCCGCAGATGCCGCGCGCGGGCTCGCCGCCGATCGTATCGACGTGAATTACTCCTGATGGAGCTTCGAGACGAAGCTTCTGGATGGCTCCTTTCGCCGCCCTCATCCCGCAGCGGACCCCTCCTCCTTCGAATGCCGGACCGGCAGAAGAGGCGCATGAAACCATCCAATCCTTGTTGCCGATTACCACCTCGCCGTTCGTCCCGAGGTCTATATGCACGCAGGTTTCCTCTTCGCTGACCAGACCCGACGCGATGATGCCTGCCGTGATGTCACCTCCCACGTATCCGCTTGTTCCGGGGAGCGTCATTACCGGCGCTTCTCCGAGTATTTGCAGGGAGATGTCTGCGGCTCTGGTTACCGGAGGGAAGTTCGTAGCGGTCACAAAAGGCTCGTAACGAATGCTACAGGGCGGGATCCCGAGAAAGAGGTGCATCATCGTACTGTTGCCGGCACAGACGGCACAGTGCACGTCGGTGGGGTCGCATCCGGCGGC
>CAYMFW010000257.1:0-308 GCA_964389785.1 uncultured Planctomycetota bacterium | reverse complement strand
TCTCGTATGAGGCGATTGACCGTATCGACGGCAAGCCTGTGGAGCTTCACGAGATTGCCGTCGCTCTTGCAGGCGTGGATAATTCGAAGAAGGATATCTTCTCCGTACGCGGTCTGCTTGTTCAGCGTTCCTCTTGTTCCCAGGATCGTTCCCGTCGCCAGGTCCACCAATTGGACGACGATCGTTGTGGTTCCGATGTCAATAGCGAGCCCGTAGTTCCTGCAGTTCTCGGGCGCTCCGAATCGCACGATGGACATCCGATTTTCCCGCTGGTGCGCGTATACATTCACCCTCCACTCGTGATTGCG
>CAYMFW010000256.1:0-6446 GCA_964389785.1 uncultured Planctomycetota bacterium | reverse complement strand
ATAGCATGCGAGGGATGCGTTGTATGCGCCTGGTTCTGTCCGGAAAAGGCCAACGAGTACAAGGAGGCCGTCAACGGTACATCTTTCATTTCAGACACGCGGTACGGCCCGATGGTGCATGCGAAGCTCGGTGTTGCCGAGGAGAACTCCGGGAAGCTCGTAACATTGGTCCGTAACCAGGCAAGGAAGATCGCGGAAGAGGACAGTCGCCCGTATGTGATCGTGGATGGCGCGCCCGGTATTGGATGCCCGGTGATCGCCTCCATAGTAGGAGCGGATCTTGTGGTGATCGTGACGGAGCCGACCGTGGCGGGACAGCACGATCTGGGCCGCGTTGCGGATCTGGCAAAGCATTTCGACATCCCGACCGTGGTGTGCATAAACAAGTGCGATCTGAACAAAGAAGTTGCGGACGAGATCCGCAGGGAGGCCGGCGGTAGAAACATCAAATGCGTGGGCGACATCAGCTACGATAAGGCGGTGACCAAAGCGCAGACGGCCAGAGCGACTGTTGTCGAATACACGAGCGGCCCGGTATCGCAAGAGATAAAGAAGACATGGAGAATTATAGTGTGCGCCCTCGGATAGGGACCTCTTTCAATCGAACAGGAGGAAGTATGAATCCGATGGATTGCAGGGATAAGGTTCGCCTTTCATTGAGCGACGAGACAGGCGTGATGAGAATCAAGCACTTCAGAATCGTTGACGCTCCTGACTGCCGTGAGTTTTCAGACGGTCTCCAGGAAATACTCCTGGGTAAACCTCTCATGGATATCAACACGAGCGAGATCAGAAGAATGCCGTGCAGAGGCGACAGAGTGTGCGGACGAGCGGTTGCCGATATTGTTGAGGAGTATCAGAACATGCTCAGCGGGGGAAGGAATAAGGCGTGAAGAGGAAGTATCTTCCGACCGGTCCATCGTGTGGGTCGGAGGGATTTGGGGTTCTGTATATACGGGAGGAGGCTTGTGATGGCAGCGGTAGTTGATGGCGAGAAATGTACTGGATGCGGGCTATGCGAGGACGCCTGCCCTGTGGATGCAATCAAAGTGCAAGACGATGTGGCACGGGTGGGGGAAGAGTGTACCGAATGCGGTGTATGCGTTGATGAATGTCCCAATGATGCAATATCTCTGTGAGGGGCATGAGAAGAAGCTTCCAACTCCACCCGTAGACCAGCAAGGTGGTTATGTTCGAGGCAGGCTGCTCGACAGTACGAACGAACAATATGGAAAGAAGGGAAATCGAGATGGCGGATCTGAAGAGGAAAGTCGAGTTGTTTGAGAAGCGTTTCGGAGGGGCTTGGATAGGCATCAAGTTCTACAATGATTCGGATCACCCCGATTCGAAGGAGGCGAAGGATATGCGATTCTGCGAGGCGATACAGCTTGCACGTCGGCATCCGATCGTCCTGTACCCGGCAGACAGCGTGTGCCCGGGTGCAAAAAGATCCTTCGGATGGAATCCGGATCCGGATGATCATATTGCCGGCGTTCTTGCAGGTAATCAGGCGGTCGAGGCGGCCTCTGCGCGTGAGCTACTTTCGTCCGTCCCCAAAATGGATGTGCCTTTGCACGCGGTGGGATTGGAAACGGAAGACGACCCGGATGTTCTCATCTCTTACGCTCAACCGTCCGATCTGATGATGATAGTGCGCGCCTTCGAGGTCGCACATAAGAAGCCACTGGAACAAAAACTGTCCAGCATCATGACAATCTGCGCCAACGTTGCGGTCAGGAGCTTCCTGACGGGAGAAATATGCACCTCGTTTGGCTGTGAATTCTCCCGCAAGTCAGGCGGTATAGGACGTGATCGCATGGCGGTGGGGGTTCCATGCAGCGCCATTGGCGGGTTGCTCAACGCGCGACCTTAAACAGGAACGGAAGAAGGTAACGGGGACTGACCAGACCATGCAAAGTGGACGATACGCTGGCTTTCAAACGAGGACCCAGGGGGTACGATGAAGGATGACTCGGAATCGCCGAGGATCATGAGCGAAAGCGAAATCGTATTCGATGTCGGCGGTGGCGATTTCGAGAGACGTGTTCTTTCCGCATCTCATAAGCGTCCCATAGTAGTGGACTTCTGGGCACCGTGGTGCGCGCCGTGCCGGATGTTGGGGCCTGTTCTGGAAAAGGTTGTTCTATCGTACAAGGGCAAGATTCGTTTGGCGAGACTCAACATAGATGAGAACCGCGATGTCGCCGCGGCGTGGAGGATACAAAGCATACCGGCGGTGGTGATCTTCAAGGATGGAAAGCCTGTGAGCAGTTTCATTGGCGCTCAACCCGAATCCGAGGTTCAGCGGATAATCTCCTCCGTTGTGCCGACGGAGGCTGATGAACTTGTTCTGAAGGCCGATAGACTGGCTGGAGAAGGAAATGTGAAGGAAGCAGAGTCTTCCTGCCGTAGGGCATTGGAATTGATGCCAGAGCATTCTGGTGCATTGACGGGACTGGCAAAGCTTCTGCTCGACAAGGGAGACCGTGATGAAGCCAAGGCCCTGGTCGAAAGCGTGCCGCCGGGCAGTAGGGACTACGCAGAGGCGCGATCAATTTCTGCGCGCATAGAGTTTGCTGAGATCTGTGAGGCGGCGGGAGGCAGGGCAGCATGTGAAAGAGGCGCTGCAGACAATCCTGAGAATCTGGATGCGCTGTTCGGCCTCGCCTGTTGTCTGGCGGAGGACCAAAAGTACAAAGAGGCGTTGGATCACCTATTGAAGATCGTAGAGATCGACAAACTGTACGGAGAAGGAAAAGCGAAGGACGCGATGCTCAGGATCTTCTCGATTGTCGGAGAGCGGAGTGAGCTGGCTGACGATTATCGCTCTCGTCTGTCGATGGCTCTGTATTGAAAAAAAACGATCCGGGGAACTGACAGGACCATTGGGAGTATCTGTTGAAGGAGAGGGTTGCTAAGGCGAGGCGGACCGCGCGGTCCGCCGCTGTTGTTGTCTTCCTGCTTGCCCTCGGCAAGGCAATAGCAGGCCTTCTGGCGGGGTCGGCGGCGCTTCTTGCGGACGCCCTTCATTCGGCAGCTGATCTTCTGGCACTTGGTTCGTCGTGGTTCGGGCTCTTCCTCGCGTCGAGAAAGCCCACGGAGAGATTTCCATACGGATTCTATCGCGCTGAGACCTTCGCGGCTCTGCTTGGGTCGGTGATCATCCTGTATCTCGGCGGCTCCTTACTTCATGAAGGGATTTTCCGGATAACTCAAGCTGCAGTTCTCGCTCGTCCCGGCCTGGCTATGCTGGTAGCTGCAGCGTCGATTGTTTCGGCAGGCGCGCTTTCTCGATGGGAGAGACGGGTAAGCATCGACACCGGTTCGCAGAGTCTCGCCGCGACGGCCGACGAAGCACGTGTGGATATCTATACATCACTCCTGGTCTTCGTGTCGGTGAGTACATCCTCATTCGGCATACCGTATCTCGAGGGCATTGCGACGGTGCTCATATCCGCAGTGGTTCTGATCGTGGGGTTGAAGAACGGGTGGGTCGCCCTGCAGGCTCTGATGGATGCGTCGGTAGATCCGGGTCTGGAGCGCGAGGTTAAATCGATCATCGATGAAATACCGGGAGTAAGGAATGTAGAATCGATTCGGGCCCGCCGCTCGGGCCCCTACTACTTCATCGAAGGCCACGTGCAGGTTGCGGGCTCAATGGACGTCTCGCGCAGCCATTCGCTGTCGCATCAGGCTCAGCGCGCTATCGGGGAACGGCGGGCAGACGTTGAAGGAGTGATTCTACACATAGAACCGTACCGCAGTTCTTTCAGGAAAGTCCTCGTGCCGATCCAATCGCCCGATGGCCTTCTCTCTCGAGTGGAGGCTCATTTCGGCAGGGCTCCGTGGTTCGTCCTGGCGACTCTCAGAGATAAGAATGTTGTTGGCGCCGAGATAGAAGACAATCCGTTTGCACGGAAGGACGTGCGCGCCGGGCTTGCTGTCGTCAATAAGTTCGTGAGGGACAGAAAGCTCGATGCCATACTGGTAAAAGACATCGGTGAAATAGCGTTTCATGCTCTTCGCGACAACGGCGTCGAGATACTGCGCTCCGGAGACGGAACTGTGGAACAGTCACTCAAGGACTTCGTTGAGATGAAACTTGATTTCCTCTCGGAGCCGACTCACAGCTCCGAGAAGAAACTGATCGAGGGAAAAGGAAGCGATGAAGACTTGCGTGAGGTCATTGAGACCAAGCTTTCCGAAATCATCGATCCTGGGGCCGGCCTTGATGTGTTCAGGATGGGTTTGATCCGAGAGTTGATCGTCAAGGACGGAAACGTGTGCCTGGTCTTTCGTCCATCGTCCCCTGTGTGTCCCATGGCCTTTTCGTTGGCGCCTGCGATCAAGGAGGCGATCGAGTCCATTCCGGGAGTGAAGAGCGTTGACATGCGTGTTCAGAATTTCAATCGAGCATCGGAACTCCAGGAACTACTGAAAAGTCAAACTCGAGACGGAAGTGCAAAATCTGCGAGCGATCATGACAGGAACCCGCAATAAGAAGATAGCGATCGCCGCGTTGCGCGGTGAAAGCTACTCATCGATTGGCAAGCGGTATCGCCTGACCCGCGAACGTATTCGTCAAATAGTCCATCGAGAGTGCGAACTGGCCGATGCGAAGGAATATCATGCCATTGTTCGTTCTGCCTGCACATCGAATATCGGAGGCCTGAGGAAGCATAGGCATCACTTCATGCAGAAGATCGTCCGTTAGCTACGAGAGAACTCCAAGAAAACCGGGTTTGGAACCTTTTGATGTGACCAATTTCCGGCAGGTTTGTGAGAAGTCATAGGATTGCTTCGGATAGACGGGTCCCGTTTGGAAAATGCCTCTGGGCGCCACCGGTGAGTAACCGGTACTGGTAAATCAACCCCTGCCTGCTGTAGTATGGGCCCGACTGGGCGTATCTTGACCGAATTTTTGAGGCAAGAATGAATATTCTTCTGATATCATCAAGCCCGCGGACGGAGAAGAGCCAGACCTTCTTGTTAGCGAAAGAAGTCCTGAGAGGCTGCAAGAACAATGGTGCAGAGTGCGAAATCATACAGTTGAGCGGTCTTGGCGTCAGGTTCTGTCGTAATTGCGAGGCCTGTCACAAGAAGATCTTGTGTTGTTCGATTGATGATGACGTCGGTGTCGTTTTGAAAAAGATGCTCGAGGCTGATGGAATAATTCTGGCGACTCCGAACTACATAAATCACGTGACGGCTTCGATGAAGGCGTTGTTCGACCGGTCGAGTCACTTTATCCATTGTCTGCGGTTGTTGGGAAAATACGTCGCGGGAGTCGTCTCTTCGGGAAGCGGTCAGGATACGAGTGTCTTGGATTACATCAGGTACTATGGTCACGCCTGCGGAGGCCAATACGTTGGAGGGGTCTCGTGCCGTGCCCCTGTGAGCGAGGAGAAGATGGAAGAGGCTTTCAGACTGGGGGAGAATCTGACCTCGGCTATCAGCGGGAACGCGATGTTTACCGAGCAGATGAAAATTATCGAGGGGCAGAAGGTGCATTTCGGCACGATCGTTCAGATGAGAAGACAGGAGTGGTCGGAAGAGTATCAATACTGGCAGAGCAAAGGTTGGCTGTAGTCGGTCCTGCCCTTACTCTCCTGTCCAAGAGCAAAGAATCTTCTAGGTAATCTGCTGCCACCCTTCGGCTGGACCAGAGTCGGACTTGACCCCTATTCTGTCATACATCCATTGTCACAGATATCGCAACATCCCCTTGTTCATGCTAATCCCTACAGGTATCTGGTTTACCGACCGCAAAGCTTATAAAGAGGTGCAACTTGTCGTAATTCGAAAATGACAGCAGATGAACAATCTCAAGACAGAGAATCATCCCAGGAGTACGAAGTGCGCCTGCTCCGAGACATGGCAGGAACCGTTCGGTCCATCGACAACAAGGTCGAGGATATTCTCGATGAGCTGAAGGAGCATTTCCAGCACCAATCGGCAAATGAGTGGAGCCCTCGAGATCTCTACGAAAGCGGGGATAGTTACTGAGTCCCGGGCTCTTTGACAGGAGCATTTATATAGGATGCCCTCCCTCTTCTTTCATGACCGAGAAACAGAGGATCGATGTCGCAGCCGGCCTTAGACAGCTCGCCACCCTCTTGAGAGAGATCAAGGCCTTGGCTGAATGGGGCAAGCTTGTCGCTCACGAGAGAGCGAGGAACAAGTCAACAGAGATCTTCGTAGATCACAATCTTGAATCCGACCTCAGGAATGCCTGCGACATGTTCATCAAGTTGGCCATGGATCTCCACGATGTCTTGAGGTGGAAAGACCCCACGAAGCCCGAGGTGGAAGGATATCGCAGGCGATACAGGACCATGGTGCGCCAATTCCAGTTTCTTGGTACCGGGGTGAGGGTGATTGATTCCGGAGACACTATCTGAATCGCAAGCTTTATAAAGCCGCGTGCATGAGTTTATGCGTACGGT
>CAYMFW010000255.1:0-6605 GCA_964389785.1 uncultured Planctomycetota bacterium | reverse complement strand
CGCCACGATTTGCCTCGGGAGTTCCATCAATCTGCGAGCCATATCAAATCCTCCTGATTCCTGGCCGGAAGGGGAGCCGGACTGGTCCATTGATAGCAGGCCAGCCGGATCTGTTCTTGAAGATCCAACCGACGGGAATGAAACGACCGGCACGATAACGCCGGATGTTCCTGGTGCGTACGTTTTCAAAGCATCTTGCGGCACCTCAAGCGATTCCTTGACGGTAAATGTTGCCGGAATCGACGAAGTGGTCGTAGCTGACACGACTGATGAAGGTCCTGCCTCCATATGTATAGGCCAATCGATAAATCTTGAAGCCTGGTCCGATCCTCCGAACACGTGGCCGGAAGGGGAGCCGGACTGGTCTATTGAGAGCCAGCCTGCCGGCTCTGTTCTTGAAGAGCCAACCGACGGGAACACGACCACTGGGAACATGACCCCGGATGTTGCTGGGAGGTACGTGTTTAAGGCTTCTTGCGGAACTTCGAGTGACTCCTTCACGGTTGTTGTGGCAGAGGTGAGTCTGGAGGCGTCTCCCGAAGCCGTAGCAGCGGGGGGAATGGAGTCTGCCGCCCACCAGGCGAAGATAATTGCCACCACCTCGCCCGCTGTGCAGGGCGTGAGCATCACTTTTGCCATCCAGGAGGGTACTGGGGAGGGCATGTATGTGCCTGCGGAACTTTCTTCCTCATCTGCGATCACGAACTCGGAGGGCAAGGCAGAAGTGACGCTGACCTCGAGCGATCAGATTGAAGACTGTATCGTTGAGATCAGTTTGAGCGGATGTGATTCTGCGCTTGCGCAATGCACCGTTGCCTTCGAGGCCGGAATTCCTGATTGGCATTTCGAACCTCCCTTCTTGATCAGCCCTGGCGATGAGTCTGAGATCACGTTCACGCTGAAACACAATCAGGGCACAGAAGAGAGTCCTGTAGGGGCATCGGTTGACGACCATGTGATGGAGTTCAGGGTCGCGAAGGTAAGGATTCACAGGAAGGGAGGCTCTGATGTTGTGGGCAGTCCTGAAGAGCTGGCTCCCTACGCTGTGATAACCGAACCGACGACGAGCATCACCGACAGCAGTGGAACAGCGAATGTGACGATAATGGCTGGGGATAGGATAGCCCAGGTCGAAATGATATGGATTGAGGCGTTGGACCATGACGTGCATGTGGCAAGTTTCATGGCGTACATGGGACCGAAAGCTCCCGGTATTGCGATAGAAGGACCGCGCCATGTTTGTGAGGATGGCACGATACAGTTGGAACTGATAAATATCCCCACCAAGAATGTGTCAGGTGAGGAGTACACTTGGACGATCGTGGGCAACGGTCATAAGAGAGCGAGGCTCGTCAACGATGGGGGCTACGAAAAGGAGCTTTCCCTGAAGGGCGCGGAAGGCCGGAGGGTCATCGTAAAGGGGTTGAAGGTTAGCGACTTGCCAAACGACGTTACCGTTCGGTTGACGAAGTGGCAGTACATATACGATAACCAGCTGTTCAGCAGTGAGGCAATAACGAGAAAGGTTGACTGCTTGCTGAAGGTGGTTAAGGGGGGTAGACTGGTGGTGAGCGATGTATCGTCGGGAGCTGGCGACAAGACCGACGAGACAGACGATGATGCAACAACAAAGGATGGGGCCTCTACGGAAGACGATACTCTGTACATTTGCCAGACCGACGGCGGTGAGGCGCAGCTAATGATCGATATGACATGGGATCCTCAATTCCAGGCAATCCCTCAGACGCCCAACGAGGACCCAGGGTGTATGTTCTTCTGGAAGATTGAGCTGAAGGGTGGTGGGACAGCATCGAATTGGTCTTACGCCCGTCAAGGGAATTTCACGATAGAATCCGCCGACGAGAGATTGCTGGAATGGGCGGAGCCCCCCGGCGGAACGACGGAACGCGAATTTCAGATTATCGCCGGATGCGACAAGAATGGAAATGGTTCTTTTGATCCTGAAGAGCCAAGAAGGCTGCTTTACGTGACAATCCTGAAGGAGACAGACCTCGACGTGAGAGAGCCGGATCTGGCTAACCCCGGAAATCTCTGTGATGTTTCCGAGGACAAGGAGGATGCGCCTGGTGGGCTCGTTGCCCAGTCCGCACCTCGCACCCTGTTGGTTGTACGAAATCCTGGTGTTGATGTTGGAACCTTTACCCTGTCTTGGGAGAACCCCAGCTCCACGAAGAAGCTTCAGTTGAATGGCCATGATGGGGAGGACCCTTCTTTCACAAATGCTGAGTGTATTGGGCCGTGGCCAAAGGAATTCGAGGTGACGGTCCAAAACTGGGATCCGTCGGACGCGGTTCAAGTCACGCTTTCGCATTCACTGGTAGCGAAAACAGATAGGGTCCGGCTCTCAATGTACAGAGTGGTCTCCGTCGAATGGATTGGCTATGACCCAGGCGATGGCAAGACAAACTACGAAAAGGGAGGCAATCCAGCCAACAGGGGAGGTGGGGACAGGATGTTCCCTGAGCGTAACCAACCTTTGAACCGTATAGGTGACCAGCTCCACGACAAGATCAGAATTGGGGCTGTGGTTTCACCGGCCCCTCCGGCTGGGACTAACCTGCCGATATACTTCAAGGTGTTTGATCCGGACCACTACAGCGACGACAGAAGCTTCGACATCCAACAGACGACGAAGCCAGAAGATGACAATGTGGAAGCTGGTGGCACTGTTGCTGACATTGGAGCAGGGCTGATGAAGGCCGATTTCTCAGCCGCTGCAACTTCCGCCACGCTTGTGGGTGATGGCACGACACGGGAAGTTATGATGGGGCTTGAGATAACGGCCCGACAGCCGTGCAACAACTTCATGGTTGTTGCACATTGCAGCAATGCTTACGTGGGTGGCGTCGTGTTTGCACCGGATGGGAAGACTCTGAAAGATGGGGACAAGGAAGGTCCCGACATTCCGGGCGAATGGCAGACGGCAATGCTGACCGTCTGGAGAACGCTGTACGTTGAGCGGGACAGCATGGCCGCTCCGGACTTTACGCAGGGACCGGCCAAGAGCTGCATCACGGGAGGAACGATCAAGAACAAGGGCGGTCAGGTAATGACGATAGACAAAGAGATCCATGGGCCGGGAGGAAGGGATCAATTTGAAGGGGGGACTATCGCGTTGCACAAGGCTGACAACACCTTCATCAAGACTTACAGCGTTACTGGAAACACGACAGGGCCTGATTCAATGGTAACAATAGACGTTGAAGTGCCTGAAAGCGCAGCGAAGTTCAGAAACCTGAGAGACGATGATATCCTCGGTGGCGTCGACGCCGCCAAAATGCAGATTGATGCTTCCTTTATGACTTCGAGATATGAGCCGGCGTGCATACTAGTGAACCTGGATAAGTCAGACCTTTCCCCGAGCCATGGGAACGACGTGAACAGCGACTCCGTGACATTCGAAACAAATATCGGGACTACGACAGTGCAGGCTCAAGAGGCTTTCTGCATTACCCAGAAAGTCAGCGCAAACAAGGGAAGCCGGAGCTCTCAGGACTTCTGGGTCGTCTACCTTCAAGGTGCATTCCAGGGCCGTGTCGACCTGGACTTCGATCCAAAAGGCGAGTTTGTTGTCTTGGGGGTTTCGTCAGTCTACTCGGGAGCACAGGACGAATCAGAATTGGGCTGCCTCATCTACCGGGAGGCCGTTCGGGACGTCGTGAAGACTGGGGCGGGCGTCACGGTTTCTGAGGTCAATCTGTGGAAGGTCGGGCCGGTACATGAATCCGGGCACGAGTTCGGGCTTGAAGACCGTGCTTTCGAAGGCCCCATCATGGACAGCGCTGCGGTCTTGACTGCAGATACCCAGGCGAAGGTCGATGCGCTGGTCTTCTCTGGATTGGCGTTGAAGAAGATAATGACTAGATCACATCCGTGAGGGAGGAGTGAAATGAACAGGCTAGGTGTGGGGTTGGCGGCTGTTGGTCTTCTTGCGTTGTCGTCAGGGTGGGTACTAGGAGCCACCCCGAGCAAGCAGACGAAGGCGGAGAATCTTCAACTCTCCGTGAGGCTTGATGCTAAGGAAGTCATGCAGTTCGGAGCTCTGCGTGGCATTGTGACGCTCAGGAACGTGTCGGATGCTCCCGTCGACGTTTCACCGGGCGTCTGGAGTAATCTGAAGTTTCATTCGAGCCGGGGGAAGGAGCCTTTTGCTATCTGCGGCTATGGTGCAACTAGGGGCCGCGACGTTTGGGGACAAGCCAAACCGCTCGAACCCGGTGAGGCACTTACCGAAGATGAAATCCTGTTCTTCGCTCATGACCGTCCCTCCAAGTTCGTATTTGCCAAGCCGGGCCCATTAAGGCTGAAGGCAAGACTTGGTGTCGATATGGGGGCCCCATGGACCCCTGAACGGAGAACGGTGTTTGTTGAGTCGGCGGTTGTCGAGATTGCAGTGAAGCCACTTCCAGCCGACCACGCGGAGCCAGCGGAGATGATCACGAATCTCAGGGTTGCCGGGTTTCTGCAAATGGGCGGTGGGCGAAAGGAGGATGCGAAGGTCCTGGAGCAGCTCGTCGCGGACCATCCCTACTGCCTCTACGCCGACAACGTGCATTACGCGCTGGGCCAGCAGTATGCGGCTCAGAGGTCTGCTAATTCGAAGGATGTTGCCTCGGCGAAGAAGGCGCAGCTGCACTTCTCGCAAGTGTCCGCTCGCGTTGGAGCAATGAGGGTGAGGGCGCTTATTCGGCTTGGGGAACTTGCGGTGTCGTCTTTAGACATCAAACCCTTAGTGGATATGAAAAAGCTGCTTGCCGAGCTTGACGGATACGGAATCATGGTTGAAAGGATCGGCTGGAAAAAGCGGTTGGACGATTTGCGGAAGAAGTCTGAGGGAGTCAAGGATTAGGGGTTCCCTGAAGGGTGCAGGGGCCCAAGGCATTGTGAAGCAGCCTTCGGCCGGTGGTCCGGGCACACTGCTTCCGAAAGTCGGCGCTTTCTTCCGGCCGCAGGCGATGGGTTGCTGCGCCGGAAGTGCTCCGGCAGCCAGTCAGCGGGGGGAAAGCGACACGTATCCTTGCCCTGTGTTCCGCGCCCTGCTCCCGCCTGCCGTCACGCGGCGAGCCGCTTCCTCCAGACCATTTCAACGTCCAGCACAGGCAGCAGCGGGTCGCCGTGGAAATCTTCCCTCGTGACCATGATGGCGGGCTTGACCGGATCGCATTCCGGGATGAGAATGGACTGCGGCAATTTCTTTCCATCCCACACCTCGTCCGGCGTTCTCATCCCGAGATTCCACTGAGGCCGTTGATAGTTGTACCACTATTGGCGTATCTCACACGTGATCTGGACTTGTCTTCATAGGCGGTTACCACATCGACACCACGGAGACGCAGGCCAACAGTTACGGCACGGGGTACATGTTGATCCATGTACAGAAGAAAGGCCATATCAATGCTGCTTGCGGAGGCGTTCCTGAAGAGGGCTGGATGCCGCCTGGCTGCGAAGGCGGTCGGTACGCTCAAGGCGCTCGTGGAGGTCCTTGTGGAGGCTATCTGTATGGTCCCAGTAGTAGGCCAGTGCGGAATGGATCTGGCCCAGGGTCAATTCAGGGTGCTGGAAATGAAGCTCTTCCGGGCTCCATCCGTACGCTTTGTGGTCCAGGACGAGTTCCACAACCTTGATGGACGTCCCGTCGATGAACGGAACGTCATCTTCGTCGATCGCGATATGTTCGTATGCAGTCTGAACACTCATCACATCTTCCTCCGTGGTCTGTATTCCACTGCCGCGCGGATGTCTTCGTCCGTCAGTTCGGGATAATTCTCACGAATGCGATCAAAGCTGTAGCCGCCCGCCAGGAGACTGAGAACGTTTGTCACCATTATCCTCGTACCCTTGATACAAGGCTTTCCGTGACATACGTCCGGCTGAATCTCTATCTCAGCGCTCATGACCAATCCTCCCTGCCGTCGCATCCTTCCTTGTTTACTTCTGATGGAATTATACCGATTTTTCTGGTCTACGCAAGGGGTATATCCATCGTATCCCGGAAATCCTGCTTCGTAGATTCATCACCATCAACAAGAAACCAGAAAGAGAAACTCTCGGGAATTCGGCAAAACATGCCTGGAAAGGGAGACTATCCCAGTGGAAGCGGTGGAAAGATAACGCGGGCATGTCTGGGAAGGGAGGTAGGAGATGGTTGTATTGTCTGGAAAGGCGGAGGATGTGGCGAGATTCCTGAGGGGCGTGGAGGCGGGTGAAAGGTTTCGTTTCACTATACGATTTCTCCGGGATTCGTCTCGGGAATCTGAGTCTGGCGTGTCCGATTCTGATGGGAAGAATGAGCATCTCCTGCTGGATGCCGGCGCTGTGGCTAAGATGCTCGGTTTGACAGACCGCAAGAACCCCCGAGAGGCGGTGAGATATCTGCACCGCACCGGACGGCTGGTCGCCATCAAGGAACAGCGGCGGCTTCGGTGGAGACGTGAGGATGTTGAAGACTATGTGCGCCGGCTCAGCTCGTAAGGGGTCACGTAAAAGTCACGTGACTCGGTACCGTTCAGTACCGTTCGGCACCGTTCCATCAACATTCTTGATTCTGTAAGTCCGGTGCTGTACGGTAGTAGGCGGTAGGGTGC
>CAYMFW010000254.1:0-6671 GCA_964389785.1 uncultured Planctomycetota bacterium | reverse complement strand
GGGGAGGCTTCCCTCCGCCAGAAGCGCCATGCAGCAGAGCGCCGTGACGCCGCTCGACTTGGGAAATTGCCTGTCGCCCCAGCTCCCGTCCGCCTGCTGAGACCGGCGCACGTAGTCCATCGCCTTGGTGGTGACCTCGATCACCTCGGGGGTGAGGATCTTCAGCGCCGAGCTCTCCCGGATGATGTCGCCCCGCTCCGGGAATATGATGCTTCCGATCGTCCGCCGCTGGACCACCTCCTCCTTGGGCGCCTCCTTCTTTTCCCCCGCGACGGCGGGCACGCACAGCCCGGAGACGAGAAGTAGAACGAACGCCAACGCTCCGCGCACGAGCGCAAGGCTCATGAGCGGGTTCGTGGCGAGACCGACAGGCCGAAGGCCCTTCCTCGGTCGGTCGAGCCGCGCCCTCGGAGGCGCCATCTCTGCATACATGGCGCCAAGAATGAGCGAAGAGGCCTTGCGCTCGTGCATCCCCAATCGTGAGCGTTCATTTGATATCATAACAGCCCCCAGTTGCGCCTGAACCAGAGCTCCAGCGCGCCGAGCGTAAGCAGCACGAACAGAACGTACCAGCGGTCCCACAGGTCGTCGTACGACTCGTGCGGCACCAGCTGGGGCGAATCATCCACCGTTGCCGGAAGCGACTTTATGCCCTCTTCCATGTTGCTGTGATCCAGCGCCGTCCCGCCGGTGCGCTCGGCCAGGTCGCGAAGCGCCGGCAGGTCGGCCGTGGTGTCCTTGAACTCGAGCGACTGCATCCGCACGTTGAAGTGGGTCTTCTCGTCGAAGATCGCCTCCTTGGCCGCCAGGTCTTCCGCCAGGACGTGCTTGGCGCGCACCTCGTGCTCGCCCAGCCGCCGGGCGGGGAACGAGCCGATCAGCGCGGCCGGGTCGCGCGGAGAGGGCCTGAGCATCACCTTGTATTCACCCTTGTCCTCGTCTACCACCGTCACGAATACCTGCTCGGTCCGCAGGATGTTGGCGAGCGCCGGGTCGAGGATGGCGAGCGTGATCATCACCGTCTCGCCGGGTGAGTATATCTTCTTGTCGGTCGAGAGTATCACCTGCCGCTGGGAGCCAAGCATGCGGTACTCCGCGAGGTACCGGGCGGTCTGCGACCAGAACTGGTCGTAATCGAAGCTCTCCATCGGGAACCGCCAGCGCCACATGGTGTGGACGCCCAGGTACATCGTCGCGCCCTTGCCGTACCGCATCAGCGCCATCATGCAGTCCCGCCGGCCGGCCGTGCCCTCCTTGCGCTGCTTCACCATCAGCGGGACCGCCTGCCGCTTCACCCCCAGCACCGGATGGTGCCAGAAGAAGTCCAGGTCCGCGAAGGACTGCCACACCTCGTCGTTCTTCTCCTTGCCGGGATTGAAGATCAGAATCGGGTGCTTCTCCCCCTGCTTGGTGCGCACGATGTGGAACGGCTCGGTGAAGTACTCGTCGAAATTCGGGTGCAGGTTCTTATTGATCTCCACCGGCAGCATCGCCCTCATCTTGGCGCCGCGGACCTGCAGCATGGAGGCCATGCCGTAAACGCGGCCGGCGATGAACATCAGCCCGCCGCCCCGGTAGATGAGCTGTTCAAGCGCGTTCTCCTGCTCATTGGTGAACTGGTTCGGATTGATGTCGTAGAGGATCACCACGTCGTACCGGTCCCACTGGGCCGCGGTGCGCGGAAGCTCCTCGATGACTTCGTTGCCCTGCTGGATCGCGTTCACGTCCGCGCTCTGCAGGAAACAGCTGACGTCCACCACCTTGTCGCGGATCAGGCTCGGCACCATGTGATGGAACTCCATCGTGGGCGACCCCGCGACGAACATCACCTTCAGTCGCCGCTTCACCACGTTGACGTGGAAGGA
Source organism: uncultured Planctomycetota bacterium (assembly GCA_964389785.1). Taxonomy (GTDB): domain Bacteria; phylum Planctomycetota; class CAYMFW01; order CAYMFW01; family CAYMFW01; genus CAYMFW01. The sequence goes on along the minus strand of CAYMFW010000254.1, from coordinate 4,806 downwards.
CGCCTTGTTGTTCGCGTGCTCCAGCTCCTCCGGGAACGTGGGCAGCGTGAGCGTGTACTTTATCTCGCCCTCCTCCTTCGGGATGGTGGAGATGTTCACCCGCAGCTCGCCCATCGGAAGGGCCAGCTTCTTGGTCGTCACCGGCTTGGTGCTGTCTCCCTGGAACATCTTCAGGTCCGCCCGCAGGTTCTGCCGGAGCGTATTGGCGATGGTGACCTGGATGGTCATCACGTCGTTGATATTCGCCTCGGGCGGGGCCACCAGGTCCATGAGCTTCAGGTCCGGAAGCGGCTCCACCGTGCCGAACCCCAGCGTGTTCACCTGGATGCCGCGGCTCTGCGCCTCGGTGGCCGCGTCAGCGAGCGGCTTCGTGTCCGTCTTCCTCCCGTCGGACAGGAGGAACATCGCGGAGAGCTTCACGTTCTCCGCCTGCCGCATCACGTCCTCCAGCACCTCCTTCAGGTTGGAGTAGTTTCCGGTCGGCTCCGGGGCCTTCTCGAACATCTTGTCCACGTCCACGGCCGCGAGCGTCTCCCCGTACGGGAAATCGGCCACGGAGACCGCCTGGTCGGATACGGTGTAGATCTTGATACGGTGCGTCTTCGAGAGGTCCGGCAGCAGCTTGGACGATACCACCTTCGCGGCTCGGTACCGGCTCCTCTGCTTCCGCTCCTTGGCGCCGAACCAGTCCACGAACTTGTTGTCGCGGGCGGCCGGGAGACTCATGCTCATGGACTCGTCCACGACGAAGGCGACCACGGGTGGTCGCTCCTCGGTGGTGGTCAGCTTGTACGACGGTTCCATCAGCGTCGCGAGCACCACGAACACGGTGAGTACGCGCCAGATGAGAAGCAGCCATCTCTGCGGCCCGGTCAGGCGGCGCGCGTCGATGCGGTACAGCCATACGACGAACACGGCCACGCCGGCCAGGATCGCCGCCACGAACCAGGTGGGTCCCCACGGGTCCCAGGTGATTTCGAGTGTTGCCAGAAACATATCGGGTTATCCTTTACGCATTCCGAACCGCATCGCCAGGAACGATTCCGCCAGAAGAAGCAGGAACACCAGGAACAGTATCATTCCCGCGAACTCGCGCAGGGTGTGCTCCTTTTCGATGATCTTGATGATCGGGTCGTTCGGGAACAGGAAGCGGCAGTTGCCGGACACCGCGCTCCTGAAGTCACCCTCGTCCCACATCGCCATATCGGACTCCTCGGGATTCAGGTTCACGATGAACCGCTTCCGCGCCAGCACCCCCGCCGGGGCCTCCATCTGATACAGCCCCTGCACGTCCGTGTCCGCGTACGTCACCCGCGGCAGGTCCGCCCCTTCCAGCGTTTCCGGGGTGAGCCGCGCCTTGCGGCCGTCCGGGGTCTTGAGAAGCAGGTGCTGGGTGCTTATCAGCACCGGCTCCGAGAACTCCTCTCCCACCTTCAGGTTGACGAACCGGTTGGGGTCACCCAGTATCGCCCGGAGCAGCTCCTGGACGAACACCGGAAAGTCCACCACCAGCGGCAGGACCGACCAGTCCAGCGACGGATCGATCGCCATGATGAGCGACGTTCCCTGCCCGAACTGCCGGACCATCACTATCGGGGTACCGTCCGAGGTCTGCGCCAGCGTCTTCAGCTCCCCCTCCCCGCCGGCGCCGCCCAGCTCGCGGATCTTCTTCAGCGTGCCCGCCTCCAAGTTGCCCGCGTCGGGGATGAGCGGACGCATGAAGGCGGAGATATCCTTCGGGTCCCGGAACTCCACCAGCGGCCCCTTCCCTTCCCTGTTGAGACCGGAGTACGGGTACGGCTCGATGCCCTCACCGATGAAGGTGACCAGACAGCCGCCCTCCCTGACGTAGAATATCAGCCGGGATATCAGACCGGCGGAGGGTTCCCTGACGTTGGCGAGTATCACCGCGCCGTAGTCGCCGAAGTTCTCCTTCTGTGCGTCGTCCCACGTGTATGGCGTGACGGTGAAGGCGGATACCGGCTCCCGGCCGGGCGCGGACGGGGGCGCGATGGCGTACTCCCAGAACACGCTGCGCCTCTGATGCGGCGCCTCGTCGGCACCGTCGTCTATCACCAGCACCCTCATCGCCTGCGGTACTTCGGCCAGGTACAGCCGCTCGTTGTCGAGCGGGCTGTTGTCGTCGTCGCACTCGACGATCACGCGCACCACCTGCTCGCCGGCCGACAGCACCTTGTAGGGCACCCGGAGCACCGAACCTTCGCCGAGCACCTCGATCTCCTCGAAGTGCCGTTTCTCGTCGTTTACGTATAAGGTAAGACGGGCGTCGAGCGTCTTGCTCTTCCGCACGCCCGTCGTCTGGACCTCGACCTCGAATTCGGTCGTCACGCCGACCGCCAGCACCTTGTCCACCGGCTCGAAGCGGGTGACGAACATGTTCATTCCCTCGCCGCCGCCGGTGGAGCATACGTACACCTGCGCCAGCTCGGTGAGCTGGGGCACGATGCCGCTGGCGCCGCCCTGGCCGGCCTCGTCGCCCTTGGTCCACGTCTGCGCCTGCATGTCGGAGAAGATGAATATCTCGCACGCCATCTGGCTGCCGACGGTCTTCTCCTTCACCTTCTTCAGCACCCACTCCAGGCCGTCCCGGACCGGGCCGGAGCCGTGGCTGACCTTCAGGCCGTCTATGCTCTCCCGCATCAGCGCCTTGTCGTTGGTCCAGTCCTGCATCTCCTTCATGGACTGCCCGAGCTGGCCGATGCACAGCTCCACTCCGTCGGGAAGGCCGATCACCACGTCGTTCGCCATCCGCTGGGCGGTCTGGAACGACGACATGTTGCCCACCCTCTGCGCGTTGCTGTAGGTGCCGTCGAAGAACATCACGACGGACCGGTCCTGCCGGTCGATCGTAATGATGTCCTCCGGGCGGATCAGCGGGCGGGCGATGGCCAGCACGATGAGGCCGATGATGATCATGCGGAGTATCAGCAGTATCCGGTCCTGCATGCGGATCTTCTTCGGCCGCTCGGTGTCGAGCAGGTACCGCATGGCCGCCCAGCGTATCCTCCGGCGCCGCCTCCGCAGCAGCCACTCGATGATGATCGGGATCATCACCGCGATAATGATCCAGAGGAAGGCCGGGTGCTGGAAGAACCTCATCAGTAATGCGTTCATGTCAAGCCGTCCTAGCGCTGATACTGCCTTTGTAGAAGAACTTCCGCCAGCGCCTCGTCCAGAGGCGTGTCCGTCGTCAGCTGGCTCAGGTCGAACTGCAGCCGGCGGCACATGTACCTCATCTCCTCCAGGTGCCGTTCGCGCGACTCCAGGTACACCTCCCGGTAGTCGCTCGGGTCACAGCGGAGATTCCCGGCCTGCTCCATTCCTTCTATAATAGAGGGGCCGGAGAACGGGAAGGTCACCTCGAGCGGGTCCGCTATGTGAAGACAGAGTACCTCGTGCCCGTCGAAGTGAAACCGGTTCATTCCCAGGGAGATAGGTTCCACGTCGTCGATGAAGTCCGAGATGATTATCACCATGCTGCGCCGCTTGAAGTTGGCTCCCACCGCGGACAGCGCGTCGCCCGTCATCGTCTTCGCCCCGGGCGTAATGTTCTCCATGGTATGCACCGCGTGGCTGAACTGGGAGAACGTCGCCGCCGCCGGGATGTAAGTGCGTACCTTCTCGTCGAAGAAGGTGAATCCCACCGCGTCCCGCTGGAGCAGAAGCAGGTACGCCAGCGACGCCGCCGCGGTGCAGCCGTACTCGAACTTGGACATCGCTCCCTCGCCCTGATACGACATGGACTCGCTGCAGTCAAGCACGATCTGGCAGGCGAGGTTCGTCTCGGACTCGTACTCCTTGATGAAGTACTTGTCCGTCTTGGCGAATACCTTCCAATCCAGGTGGCGGGGATCGTCCCCCTGCACGTACTCGCGGTGCTGGCGGAACTCCATGCTCATACCGAGGGTGGGGCTCTTGTGCATTCCTATCAGGAAGCCCTCCACCACCCGGCGGGCGCGGATGTCGTAGCCCTTGACCCGCGAGATTACCGTTGGATCGAAATAATCAGGCATATCGCCCCGTTCCTATCCGGCCTTCTGAAGCAGCTCGTCGACGATCTTGAGCGAGTCGATGCCCTCCGCGGAGGCCGCGAAGTTGGTGACGATCCGATGACCCAGCACCGGGCGCGCCACGACCTTTACGTCCTCGTGCTCCACCTGCCAGCGGCCGTGGAGAATGGCGTTGGCCTTGGCCCCGATCACCAGGTTCTGACAGGCGCGCGGTCCGGCGCCCCAGGATACCCAGCGGTTGACGTCGTCGCTCGCCTCGTCTCTGCCGGTGCGCGTCATGCGCACGAAGCGCACGATGAAGCGCTTGATATCGTCCGATATCAGCACCTTCCGGACCAGCTTCTGCAGCTCGATGATCTCGCCGCCGCTCAGCACCGTCTCGATCTCCGCCTCGTAGGTGGACGTGGTCATATTGAGAATCTCGACCTCTTCCTCCTCCAGCGGGTAATCGACGTTGATCCGGAACATGAAGCGGTCCAGCTGCGCTTCCGGCAGGTTGTAGGTACCTTCCTGCTCGATCGGGTTCTGGGTGGCCAGCACGAAGAACGGATCGGGAAGGTCGTACCGGGTACCGCCGGCCGTTACCTGGCGCTCCTGCATCGCCTCCAGAAGAGCGGCCTGCGTCTTCGGCGGCGTTCGGTTGATCTCGTCGGCAAGCAGCAGGTTGGTGAAGATCGGCCCCTGGATGAAACGGAATTCGCGCTCGCCCGTGGTCTTGTTCTCCTGGATGACCTCGGTACCGGTAATGTCGGACGGCATCAGGTCGGGCGTGAAC
>CAYMFW010000253.1:0-6673 GCA_964389785.1 uncultured Planctomycetota bacterium | reverse complement strand
TAACCCCCGCAAACATCGCCCCTTACATTTCTACGATTGTCCCCGTCTGGACAGACGGGGACGAAACTGCCGGGAGTCTTACCTCCAACTACTTCCTCTTCACCAGTCGAAGGTATGATCCGGAATCGGTGCTCTACTACTATCGTAACAGATACTACTCGGGGAGTCTCGGAAGGTTTGTGACGAGAGATCCGATGAAGGATCGTTTCGGGCATTCCCTTTATTCGTATGTCGGGAATCGTGCGGTTAGCGAGCTAGACCCGTCTGGATTGCTCTATGAAACCGTGACGTGTCCAAATCAAATGGGTAAGTGTTATGTGCGAGCTGGCGAATCGATTGAGCAGGATAGCGGCTGGCAGCAATGCGACTTATCTGATCGACTCATACTTGAGGTTCTCTCACAGCTTGTATCACATAACCTTGGTCTTTCCCCCTTTTACTCGTCTTGGTTTACCACCTGTTTCTGCGAGTGTGAGCAGAGGTCAACCTATAAGGAAACGCCGATCCGTGAATGGAGGGGAAGATACATGATTGACTTCGGGCCGTTCTTCATCGGAGCCAACGAAATCCACGCCGTGGATTTCCAGGGGGTGGGCCCAATTCAAATGATGGAAAGCGGTCACAAGAAGAAATTCCGTCTTAAATGCCTCGGGAGAACTGAATTGACTGCGGAAGAGGATTGGACAAGCAACATGATAGCCACCCCTGAAGATTTGCTTCCATTGCCTATGGGATTCCACAGGGCGAGTTGTCAGCAGTTTCGAATAGCCCGTCACGAGAGCCACGAATGCCCCTTGCGCGAAAGCCAAACTGGCGTACAATGTAGATAGAAGAAAGGTCTAATGGGAGGGAACGTCCGTATGCTGTGCAATTATACTGCGAAATACACCCGGATAGAGTCCGGTTACATGGGACAGCTCGTGGAGTGGCCCGAGGTAGTCACGGAGGGCTCAACGCTCGACGAATGCAGAGAGATGCTCAAAGACGCTCTTGAGGAGATGGTAAAGGCCTACCATCAGCAGAACAAGGAGATTCCCCTCGGCGGAGCCCTTCTGGAGCAGGTGGCGGCGGAGGTCTGAATGGATGAGCGTCAAGAGGCGTGATCTGGTGAAGTACCTCGAGGCGAATGGATATGAGTTCCTGCGGGAAGGCGCAAATCATACGATATACACCAACGGTCAGAAAACGATACCGGTGAAACGGCACCGTGCGTTCGACAGGATTACGGCCAACGAGTTGTGCAAACAGGCAGGATTGAACCCGAGATTCTGACGTGTTTGGGACACCTTTGGGACAAGTTTGGAAATCACAACTAAGTCTGTTGCAGGACTCCTGATAGTTGCTTTGGGACTTTTGAAGGGGCCCCGCGCCTTGTGAAGCAGCCTCCGGCCGCTGATTCGGCTGCCTCACGCGAAAGAACGGGGACACGAAGGAATCATGTCCCCGTTTTTCAGTGCTCCTTCCGCAGCGACGCCGACGGGATTCCGAGCTGGTTCCGGTACTTGGCGACGGTGCGGCGGGCGATCTCGATGCCTTCTCCCCTGAGTTGTTTGACGATCTCCCCGTCGCTTATCGGCTTGTGCTTGTTCTCGGCATCTATGAGCTGTCTGAGCTCCTGTTCGACGCTCTTCCGGGCCTGCCGGCCGCCGCCGGTGGTGCCGAGGCCGCCGGAGAAGAAGAACTTCAGCGGATAGACGCCGCGCGGGGTGTCCATGTACTTGTCGGCGGAGGCGCGGCTTACGGTGGCGACGTGCACTCCTATCGCATCGGCGACATCCTGCATCCGGAGGGGATGGAGGCCGCTGACGCCCTCCTCGAAGAAGTCCTTCTGCACCCGGACGATTTCGTTGCCGATCCTCTGCAGGGTGTCCTTCCTCTGCTCCAGGGATGAGATGAGCCAGTTGGCCGCGGCGATCTTGTTGCGGACGTACTGGGTGACCTTGGAGTTTCTCTCGCCCCGCTCCAGCATCTTCCGGTAGTAGGGGCTGATGCGGATGTGCGGCATGTAGCTGTCCTGCAGGGCGATTTCGTACCGGCCGTCGACGTATTTCACCTCCATGTCCGGAATGATGTAGCGGGCGTGGGAGGCGGAGATGGTCTCGCCCGGCTTCGGGTTGAGATGCGAGATTCTCTCGACGGCGGCTTTCACCTCCTCGATGTCCCGGCCGGTGTCCTTGGCGATTTTGGGCAGGCGGTTGTTCTGGACGTCGTCCAGGTGGTACGTGACGATGAGTTTTTCGAGTATCGCGTTCTGTGCCCCCACGAGCTGGAGGAGGAGGCATTCGGTGATGTCGCGGGCGCCGACGCCGGGAGGGCCGACGCGCTGTATCAGCCGGAGGACGTCGCGGGCGAGATCCATGGGGATCTCCTTGTTGTACGATTCGACGATTTCCTCGAGGGGGTACCTGAGGTAGCCGCCGTCGTCGAGGTTGTAGATGATCTCTTCGGCCAGGTCCATGGTGGTTTCCGGCAGGTCCAGCATGCGGATCTGCTCCATCATGAATTCCTGCAGGGTGTCCGGCGGGGCGGCGGTGTTGGCGATGGCGCTGTTGACGTCGTTGTCGTCGTCGTTGCGCCGGGGGCGGGAGGTTTCCTGGAAGTACTGGTCCCACTCGCCGTCCATCGAGTCGAACTTGTCGAGCTCCGCGCGCTCGGCGTCGGTGAGTTCGTCCGTGCTCGTGTCGGAGGAGGACGAGTCCGGCGAGTCTGTTTCCTCCAGGAGCTCCAGCGTGGGGTTCTCCTGGAGCTCCTGGTCTATGCGGGCCTGGAGCTCGAGCAGGGGAAGCTGAAGCAGCTCCATGGACTGGATGAGCTGGGGCGCGAGCTTCTGCTCCAGCCGAAGGCCGAGCTTCTGCCTGAGCTGCATCCCGAATTCCATCAGAGTTCCTTTCTTCCGCGGAATGCGTCGTTGAGTATCGGAGCGGAGGCGTACTCGATGGAGCTGCCGGTGGGAAGCCCGCGCGCGATGCGGCTGACCTTGACGCCGTTGGACGCGAGCATGCGTGCGAGGTAGAGTGCGGTGCCGTCCCCTTCCATGTCCGGGTTGGTGGCGAGGATCACCTCCTTGACGCCGCCGTTGCGGATGCGGGCCATGAGGGCGTCGGTGGTGAGGTTGGAGGCGTCGATGCCCTCGAGCGGGGCGATGCGTCCCATCAGCACGTGGTACAGTCCGCGGTAGCTGGCGCTGCGCTCGATGGCCATGGCGTCCTTGGGCTGTTCGACGACGCATATGACGGAGGTGTCGCGCGAGGTATCGGTGCAGACGGCGCAGGGGTCCCGGTCGGTGAAGTTGCAGCAGACGGAGCAGAGCTTCGTCTCGTCCTTGACGGCGCGGATGGCGTCGGCGAGCGCGTGGGCTTCCTTCTTCGATGTCTTGAGGATGTGGTAGCTGAGGCGCTCGGCCGTCCGGCGGCCGATGCCGGGGAGCTTGGAGAGCTCGGCGATCAATGCGTCCAGCGAACTTGTTTCCATATCTATGAAAAATCGGGGACAGACACGATTCTACGAAATTCACGGGGACACGAAGGAATCATGTCCCCGGAATTTCCGTAAATCGAGTCAGTCCCCATTTTTCCTGAGTCAGTCCCCATTTTTCCTCCTACAGGAGTCCCGGCGGTATTCCCATTTCGCCCGTCAGCTTGGCCATCTCGCCGTCGTGCAGCTCCTTGGCTTTCTTCATGCCCTGCGAGACGGCGGCGGTGATCATGTCCTCCAGCATCTCGACGTCCTCCGGGTCCACCACCTCCGGGTCGATCTTGACGGAGATGATCTCCTGGGCGCCGCTCACCTGCACCTTCACCATGCCTCCGCCGGCGGTGCCTTCCACCGCCCGGTCGGCGAGGTCCTTCTGCATGTCCTTCATCTTCTTCTGAAACTTCTGGGCCTGTTTCATCATCTTGCCCATGTTGAGTCCGCCGAGCATGTTACGTCTCCTTTATCGATACTATCTTGGCATCCAGTATGTCGATCGCCTTCTTTATCATGGGGTCGTCGTGGATGGAAGGGCGCTTTTCGCGCGTGATGGCGGTCTCCTCCTTCTTCGTCGGCTTGTCGCCGACGGAGATGAACTCTATGTCGTAGCGCGTTCCGACAAGCGCCTCGATGGCGTCTTCGATGAGCTGTCTGTTCTCGAATTCCTCCAGGTGATCCTTGTGGAACTTGAAGCCGGAGTGGATGCCGACGATGAGCTTGTTGTCCTGTATGTTGACCGGCTCGGTTTCCTTGAAGAGGGCGGCGGTTGCCTGCTTGCCCATCTCCTTGAGTTTCTCCAGGACCTTGCCCCACGATTGTCTGACTGCCTCTTCGGGAGTGCCGCCCGATGCGCCCGGAGAGCTTTGCGCGTCAGGGGAGTCGGCGCCGTCTTCGGAGGGCGGCTCGTCGGAGGGCGGCTCTTCGGCGGGCGGGGCATCCTCGGAGGTGTCGACGAACTCGTCGGGGGAGGGCGGCTCGTCGGAGGGCGGCACCGGTCGTCGTACGGGGGAGGGTGGTGCGGCCGCAGCGGGCGAGGCGGGAACATGTGAAGGCGAAGCAGAGATCGGCTGGCCGGCCGCGAGTTTCTCGACGCGCTCGACGAGGGCGGCGATGGATTCGATGTCTTTCGAGTCGCCGAGCTTCATGAGGCACGTTTCCAGAAGCACGGAGGGGTGCGGGCTGCGGAACATGTCGCGCTCGGCCTGGCACACCAGCCGGGTGGCGTAGAGGAGCGCGTCTCCGCCGGTCGCGCCGGCGAGCCCGGCCATGCCCGGGCGGACGGAGTCCGTGCGGTTCACCAGCTCGGTGTCCGCGCCGCAGGCTTTCATCGCCATGATGTCGCGGAGGAATTTCGCCAGCTGGGACGCGACGGTGTGCGGGTCGCTTCCCTCGGTGGTGACCTTGTGTACCGCGTTGAGGACGCGCTGGATGTCGCCCGCCAGGGAGGCGTCCGTGAGCTCGAAAAGGTCCTGATCGGATATGGTTCCGAACACGTCGTCCACGTCGGAGGAGGTCACCTTGCCGCCTCCGAGCGATATCACCTGGTCCAGGGCGGATTCCGCGTCGCGCATGCTGCCCTCGGCGTGCTCGGCGACCTTGTCGAGCGCGGCCTGTTCGAATTCCACCTTCTCCCGCTCGCAGAGGAGCTTGAGGCGGGCGGCGATGTCGCGGGCCTTGAGCGGGAAGAAGTCGAATCGCTGGCAGCGGGACTGGACCGTTTCCGGCACCTTGTTCAGCTCGGTGGTGGCGAAGATGAATTTCACGTGCGCGGGCGGCTCCTCGAGCGTTTTGAGAAGCGCGTTGAACGCCCCCTTGCTGAGCATGTGGACCTCGTCTATTACATATATCTTGTAGCGGGTGCGGGAGGCGGTGTACTGCGCCTTCTCGCAGAGCTCGCGGATGTCCTCGACGCCGTTGTGGGACGCACCGTCTATCTCGACCACGTCCACGTCGTCACCGGTCCAGATGCTTTGACATATCTCGCACTGGTTGCAGGGCTCGGGGGTGGGGCCCTTCTCGCAGTCGAGCGCCTTGGCGAAGATGCGGGCCATGGTGGTCTTGCCGACGCCGCGCGGTCCGGAGAACAGGCACGCGTGCGGGATGCGGTCCATCGTGATGGCGTTGCGGAGGGTGCGGGCGACGGTCTGCTGGCCGACGACGTCGTCGAATGTCTCGGGGCGGTACTTCCTGGCGAGTACTACGTAGCTCATCTATCTCTCCAATGCAAATTCTGGGGACACAATGAGAATTATGTTCCCGAATCTGTTCGGTGGCACGAAAATTGCTTACACCTGAATTATACGGCCGAAATCGAAAAGTGCAAGGGGTGTGGTGGGGGATACCCGCAGGTTGTTACTCGGGAAGGTCTTCGAGTTTGGTGAAGCGCTCGTACGCAATGTCCTCTCTGGCTTCGGCGATCTTCTTGAGGAAGCGAGGGTCGTTTTCAAGCTTGTAGTCGAGCCAATCCTCCTCATCGTGAAAACCGATCACGATCGCGGCGGGTTTGCCGTGCCTGGTGATCAAGACTTCCTCTTTCTCCGCTTCCTTGATAATCCTGCAGATATCATTCTTTGCTTCCGTCATAGTGTGTTTCTTCATTTCGCTTCTCCTCGGCGTTTCAGCCATGGTTCAGCTCTTGATCTGTTCACAATTCCAAGCACTTCGACGCGCTGCTCGTGGGCGTTCACGTCGTAGTAGACCCGGATATCACCGACCCTGAGACGAAACTGGGGCCGTTTCAGCCCTTTGAGTCTCTTCAGTCTTGTCTTGATAGTTTTCACGGACTCATCGCGAAGGTACTTCTCCATTGCCTCGCGGACGTCTGCTCGAGAGGTCTCGTCGAGCCGTTCGTAGTCCTTTCTCGCGCTATTCGCCAGGACAATCTGGTATTTCATTCTGGGAAGAGTATAGCCATTTTGTTGGGTTTGTCAAGTGGTGATCGGATTCTTTCTGAGGCTGGACAACCTTGACGGCGACGGAATTCCGGCTAGACTAACTGAATTACTTAACTCCGTCCCTGGAGGATAGGGCGTTCCTGGAGGGAATATGAACATCCTGCTCATTACGAGCGATCAGCAGCACTGGAACACGATGGGGTTTACGAACCCCGAGGTGAAGACGCCGTGCCTGGACAAGCTGGCGGCGGAGGGGACGGTGTTCAGCCGGGCGTACTGCCCGAATCCGACCTGCACGCCGACGCGGG
>CAYMFW010000252.1:4580-6698 GCA_964389785.1 uncultured Planctomycetota bacterium | reverse complement strand
GGTTGGGGAGGAATCCCGGAGGGGCTCACAATCACACCGAGCCAGCCCTCCGCCGGTGTTTACAAGGTGACAATTCGCGGGATCCCATCGGCTTTCAGTCAGTGGCTCTGGATGCACGAGCCTTATCAATACTACCTCAATCGCCTTCCGGTTACGTTTCTGTTCATCGAGCAGGGGACCGTACCTGGAGATGGCGATTGGTATCTTCCCCCTGAGGATGAGTATGGTCCGCAGAAAAAGTACGCTTGGCAGGGCAGCATCGACGTTTATGTGGAAGCGGACGTTGGCGATATCCGGGACTTGAAGCCATGGGAAGATCCTCTCCCCGAAATCAATTTTGACCCGGATCCTCCGGTCATCTTCAATCCCCAGCCTAAGGTGATGATCGATACCATCAGCGCCGCCCAGATTGCCGACGATCCCGAGGGTCGTCCAAGAGCGCAGGTCACCGTTCAGGGGAGCGTGAGAGGCTTCCTGAAACCTATCGACGCCGTGAGTCTCAACGGCGTGGCTTTGGTTGAATCAGAACTGCAGATTGAAGAGTTCGTTGGGTATGGGCCTTTCGAGACCGACTTCCTGTCGAGCTTCACGTATGTGAAGCATGTTCAGGACTCAGCCGTGGAAGCCTCGGTGAGCGTCTCGGCCGTCAACGGACTGGGCAATTCGAATGCGCACAATGCAGTCGTCTACATGACTTGGTCGGAGGAAGACGAACTCCTGTATTCTACATCGAACATCCCCGTTTCTCCCGGCCGGGACTACTCGATCGGAGCATACAAGTTTGACATCATATATGCGCCGCCTTTCATTTGGGACTGTAGATACATGAGCGTGCCGGTGGATCTTTCTTCCATGGGAATCGACTTGGGCTCTGTGGACCTCTGGAGATCCAAGTGGTGCCAGATACCGGGCGCGAAGTACACGCTGGCGCAGGAAGATCTGCTTGTCGCGGTTCCTCCCACGTATGATGCCCCCGGTGCAGACCACTTTGTCCCTGCCCTGCCTGGAAGCACCATCACTGCTCGACGCTATGGCGATTGGACCGTGACAGGCACCACGATTCCGGAGATGAGCATCACCATCGACACCTTGCCGAACCCGATGAATGTCGGGGAGGCCGTTGACATTTCAGCCAGCGTTTCCCCGGCGGGGCTCCATGGGACTTACACGTGGTCTTCGGCGTCCGGCTCCTTCAGCGCGGCTGGTGCGCACGGGGATAATGGAAGCCGCACGGCGGACGTAATCCTGTTCACCCCGTCGTCTCCCGGGCAGGCCACGATCAAGGTAACTTTCCAGATTCCAGGGGCCTCAGCTTCGGATTCGGCGATCGGGAACGTTGTGGGGGTTTCCCTTGCTGTCGAGATCACAGGTGTGGGTGCTATCTGCGTGGGCGACCAGGTGACAATGTCCGCGCTCGGCACACCCACCGGAGGCACTCTCAGCAATTGGACATCGAGTGATCCCTCTGTAGCTACGATAGGCGGGACCACGGGCGAGATAACGGGAGTTTCCACAGGCACGACCCAGGTGACTGTCGACTACACATATAGTGGCACGACGGCGACATCAGATCCCTTCACCGTTGCCATTGTGGGGGGCGAAATTACAGGCGTAGCCGGACTTTGCGTGGGGAGCACGGTAACAATGGCTGCTGCCTGGAGCCCTGACGGAGGTGCTCTAAATGGGTGGACATCAAGTAATCCCGAGATAGCTTCGATAGACTCAAGCAGCGGTGAGATAACAGGAGTCTCGGCTGGAACGACTGAAGTGACTGTCGATTACACATATGCTGGTGTTACGTGCACATCAGATCCCTTCACGGTTGCTGTTGTAGGGGTCGAAATCACAGGGGTGAGTGCAGTGGGTTTCAACGGGTCGACGACAATGACTGCCGTTGGTACACCTGATGGAGGCACGCTCAGCAATTGGACATCGAGTAATCCCTCCATAGCTGCGATTGATTCCGGCACAGGTGATATGACAGGAGTTTCGCTGGGGACAGCAGAGGTGACGGTTGACTACACGTATTCCGGGGTCACGTGCACGTCGGATTCTTTCACGGTTAGAGTGGCCATCGTTGAGGTGCAGTCGTTGACGGCAAGCAAGACATCCATATGT
>CAYMFW010000252.1:0-4570 GCA_964389785.1 uncultured Planctomycetota bacterium | reverse complement strand
TGGAGCGATTGACTCTGATGTTCATAGGGCTAGGATTGAAATCCAGCTCTATCCGGCTGCCTCTTATGACACGGTCCAGGTTACGCTCACTGGCGGTGTGGGTTATGTTAATAACACTGTCGCCAAGAATATCCCTGGTTGGGGGACGATAAACTATGGCGGTCCTCGCAAAGGGGCAAAACTGACGATTGACAGTATACCTTCAGGCGGCACACCTCAAGCAACATTGACGGGCAATACCACTGCACAAAACGCCACGATTTCGACAGGACCGGATGGGAAAGCTACCGGCACAATCATATCAAGTAATCTCATTGACGATTCTGCAACTATAGTTGCCACCGTAGGAAGCTCCTCGCAACCTGTTTCTATATCATTCGGATCGCCGAGCGTTGTGGTTGAGCTGCCAGCCTATTTGACAGGCTCTTTTGATGTGAAGACCAAAGTCACCTTCAATTCGCAAGATGTGGACAACCACGCGGTTAAGGTGCGCGTATCGCGTGTAGAAATACCATGGCGTCTGGGATGGTGGAAGTCTGTTAATCCAAAATCCAAGTGGAAAGACTATGTCAAGCATATGGAGCTTGATGCTACTACGGACGGCACCGGAGTTGCTGTAACACCGACGGGCCTGCTGGTTTCTGCTAGGGTAACTTATTCATCTTGCGATATGACAGCGTTCAGAGACTCGTCGTCAGCTTGGTCGATGATGATGTCGTTCATCCCCGGATGGTTAGCTCCTAGTCGGTAATGGAATCCAAGAGCTTTTTCGAGCATGTGGATCCTGTTCCAAAGGGAGATGCCAGTGAGGAAGAGCAAGCGGATGGGAATTCCTATGTTGGTGGACAACCGGAGTGGGTTATGGCGCCAAATCATGTGATAGGTATTGGGGGAGGGAAGATATGAAGAGAACGAACGTTCTCCGGTTGTCGCGAGTGCTCGTTGTCCTGATTTCGGCGCTTGTTTTGTTCCTTGGTTGCGGTATAGGAACGTCGCCTCCCAAGACAGTCGATGGTGTTGAGATAGCAGGGCCAGCAGCTGTCTTCGACTACTGTAAAGGCATGGCTCCTGATATAGAACTCACAGCGATGACGGAACTAGAAGACGGCAGTTTCGTGTGGACCATCGAGAAAGGGAGTGATCTGGTAACGATTGTTGGGTCTAAGGAGAAGCAGACTTTAAGGATCCGAAGCAAGAGCAGGAGCTTGGACCCTGAAGATGTCACAATCAAGGTGGTGTATACCTCCCGCTCTGGGATACCCTTTGAGGACACACACAAGCTTACCGTACAGCACCCGACCAAGGCAGAACATGCACCTTTGGTGCATCATTATGAAGAACTTGATATTGGTCTCGGCAATACTATTCTGGCCGTTGTTACAGCCGAAACATTCGAGGTTACAGTAACAGATCAGTTTGGAGCTCCAATGGTGGGGCTCCACGTTGATGAATTCGTTACTGCTAGCAGGGACAGCATTGCCAGGATTTCTGTGTCGCACCTTGACAGGGGTACGGGCGAGGGCGATACAGACGAGAACGGGGTGTTTTTGGACCAATACTATGTCCCATCCGTGGGGGAGATGTCGACGGTGGGGATCGCAATATTGAACCAAACCCTCATATTTGGCGAAAACCAAGGGAATTGTTGTTCTGCCTTGAATGTCATCAAGGCAACCCGAACGAGTATTGCGGATGACTATCCGATAAGTATACCATAGCATTAGGAGGTAGGATCATGAAGACCATATGGCTAAGAATGGTAGTGTTTGTCGCATTGCTTTCTGTCAGCGCCTGCGTGGTTGGGAAGGGCGGGGATTCGCAGTCTAAAATTTGGCCTTTTTCCGTGAAAGATGCTTCAATGCGTGACGTTGTTACTGTTTTGCGTGCGAGTCAGAAAATGCATGGGACCTTGGTCAATTTCGAGGAGGCCCCGGCATTGGAGAAGAAGAAAGATTGGATGATTGCCATTGAGATTCAGGACGCTTCGGTTGAGAAAGTCTTGGTGCAGGCAACTGCGCAAGATAACCGATACAAATGGGTTCGCAAGGGCAAGATAGTTAATGTGATCCCTTCCAAGCAAGGTAAGAATATGGAATACATCTTCAGTCAAGTGGTGGATAAGTTGTCGGTCCAGAAGAAAGACAGATATGCCATTGTGACTGCAGTAATGAAACACCTGGAAGAACGGGAGGCCGGAAAGTATAAGGTGACCGCTGAGAATAAGGATGTGAGCGTGTTGACATGGACGAGCGATAGTGTTGTTAATAAGTTAGGCCTGGTTAAGTTGGGCGACATGAAGAATTATGAACCTATTGTCCTTCCGCAACATGCTCTCGTACTTGATGGGCTCACGGTAAGGGGCATCCTAAATCTTATTGCTGAGAGAGAGGGGTGCTTCTGGGACATGCAATTGATTGATGAGAAGGGCATCAGGAATATGCTGTTGAGCTTCCCAACCAAGAGGAAGTTGGTTCGCTTGCCTGATGGCAAAGGCAAAGAGCAGAAGAGTCCGGGTTAATGGTAAGATACGGACGCCGTGAATAAGCTTTCGTCCTCCTCTGCTGCGGTAGCATTATTGTGTTTTTTGATATGGTCTGTTTCTCGTGCTTCTGCCGGGGAGCGAGACTGGCAGAAGTGGTGCACTCGGCAAGAACAGGAAGGCCTACCTCCCTCTGTAATGCTTCAAGAGCTGAAAGACGACAAGGTTCGTGACCCTGCCGGATATCTAACCCTGGCCTACTTCTCCCTGCAGTTGGGGGATCCGGGAACCTATCTGGCGTGCGCGTCCGAGGCGCTGAAAGTAGACCCCAACAACATTCCAGCTCTGAAAATCAATGTGAGCAGTCATTTGTTCTTCAATGACTACAAAGGCGCTCTTCCCATCATCAATAGAATACTTAAGCTGGACAAGAAGGATGCAGATACTTATGGGCAAAGAGCCTACTGTCATGCTCATATGGACATGTCTAAGAAAGCTACAGCAGACTATAGTAAGGCGACGAAGCTAGGCTCGCAGAGCAGAATCACTTTTGATGCCGGTGGGTTGCTTGAATTTGGCGAGCGCGATTATGCAGAAGCTGCGGAGTTATTTGCTCGTGTGTTAGAGCCCATTGACAAGGCGCAAAAGGACAAAATGATGATTGCACTGACAGATCTGGAGCAGTCAATTGTCGTCCACGAGGCCCGGCTTAGTTTCGGAGTTGCCTTGTTTTCTCAGGGCAAGTTCGTTGAAGCTTCGAAGCACTTCACGAAGTGTCTTGGGCAGAGCTCGGAAGAAGGTTCTCAGAATCTTCTTCTTTGGTTATACATGTGTAATCTAAAGGCTGGGGATGCCGCTACCGCTAGGACAACTGTGGCGGAGACAATGAAACGCCAGGAGAAAGTGCTTCGAACGGGATCTACTGTGAACTTCCTCGGTATGCTTCTCGTAGAAACAGATGATGACAAGGTCGCCGCGTTTCTGCGGGAGAGGCGCAAGAGGAACGCGCCTTGTGATGGTGACACAGCTTACCTTGCAGGCAAGTGGGCGCAGTGGACAGGACACGAAGAGCTTTCAGAGAGTTACTTTGGGCTTGCGGCGCAACAGAAACGGGCGCATTTCTTGACCGCTAGTCTGGCGGAGTGGGAAATTGCTGAAGAAGAAGGGGTGCTGAAGGCATCCGCACGAAAAGGGGCCACTGAGAAACGGAGAAGTACTGGGCGACGTCAGATTTGTGGACGAGACCGCTCTGGGGGTTCAGGCAGGTAGGAGATATCACAGCCGATCATTGCTCCCTCTCCGGTGCCTTCCTCAGCCCCTTTTTCACGGACTGACGTCTCTTGGAGGCGAGCACCTTCTCCTTCGCCCTCTTGGAGCGTTTTCGTTTCTGCCGGCGGATCTTGGCGATGCGCTTCTGTTCGTCGCTCTTCTTCTTGTTAATCAGCGTGTCGATCTTATCCGCGAGGCGGCAATCACCCGTGCGATGCCCGATCCTCTGTGTGATGTAGGCCGCATCAACTTGAAGGACAGGGGCACGAATAACTGCGGCATGTTTCTGCCAGTCAGTCCCTTCATCTACACGTGTGTTCGTATGTCGGCCTATTTATGCGGCGACATATACAACACCTGCAAGCAACTGCTCGAAACTGAGTTGATGGAATTGGCGGATCCTGTTTCGGTATTGAATGCAGAAGCCAATAGATTCAGGACGGTCCGCAACTTCTTCACGCACATTGATGAAAGGCTCTTTGACTTTGAAAAGCACGGGGTCTGTGGCCCGCATCAGTCGGATTGTGGTCTTGAATACTTCGAAACGACAAAGGACGCTACCCATCTGATCTTACAGCAGAACACGTTGTACTTCACCGATAACAAAGAATGTCACAAGATTGACATGGGCCGAGATGCATTCGCTCCGCTCTTTGAGAAGGGAAGGTTAGTTCTCCGGGAAATCATGAGCCATGATGAACCCGTGCCCAGTGGAGGACCAACGTATCCTGAATGGGATAGAGTGTATCTTTAGGGCAGTATAACGACGTTTCATTCCTTCATTGCTTTCGAAATGGGGGGCTGGGCTGCGGTGTGCCGGGA
>CAYMFW010000251.1:0-6703 GCA_964389785.1 uncultured Planctomycetota bacterium | reverse complement strand
GGAAAATAAGCGTGTTTCTCATCGGGGGCCTCCATAGTTTGGTATGTGGCCTGTGGCTTGCCGCATTATACCCAAATCATCTATAATAGGAAATGATTGAAACGACTGTATTTTTAACTATTATGACTGCCCGATGAAGCCCTCCCCGCTCTCCGAGCTCACCGACAGGCACCGGCGAATCCCCGACCCCGAGGATTTCATGACCGGGATGAAGGTGGAAGGCCTCCTCGTTCCCGACGGTGTCGTCGTCTTCAACCGCTGGCGGGACAGGGGAAGGGTGGACCGGGTGATCCAGTCCAGCCACCGGTTCAATCTGGTGGTGAACCTGCAGGGACGGGGCGACGCCATCGTAGACGGCCTCCGGATCTCTCTCGAGCCGGGAACGTGTGTGCTGATATTCCCTCACCAGCATCACCGCCACGTCCGGGAGGAAAGCACCTTCAGCTGGCTCTTCATCTCCTTCGAGCTGAAAGACGACGCCGCGCTGGATACGCTTAGAAACACACCGGTGCGCTTTCCGGACGCCTGCATGGAGTATCTGGAGCTCCTGACGAGGAACGTGTCCCGGGTGAATCGGACCGCCCTCCTGACCGCGCTCATCCTCGACGAACTGGCGGCACAGGCTCCCCGCCGCGAGAAATCGAAGCCGCGGCAACAACACCCGCCCGCCACGGAGTCGGCGCTCATAGACAAGGCCAACCTCTTCATCCGCGGACATCTCCACGAGGACCTCTCCGTGGAGCGGGTGGCGAAACACTGCGCGTACTCGCCGAGCCACTTCCGGAATCTCTATCGGCGGCGGATGGGACTCAGCCTGGGCGCGTACATACGGGAGATGCGGATCAGCCGGGCCCAGGAGCTGCTGAGCTCATCGGACCTGAACATCACCGAGATCGCCTACGCGGTGGGCTACAGGTCCGTCTACGCGTTCAGCGCCGCCTTCAAGAAGATGACCGGCACGCCGCCGCTCAGGTACCGCCGGGCGCTGGAGAAGAGGAAGCCCGGGTAGCTTCTACAGGTTGTCG
The DNA here is from genome assembly GCA_964389785.1 of uncultured Planctomycetota bacterium. Taxonomy (GTDB): domain Bacteria; phylum Planctomycetota; class CAYMFW01; order CAYMFW01; family CAYMFW01; genus CAYMFW01. The sequence goes on along the minus strand of CAYMFW010000251.1, from coordinate 5,678 downwards.
TCGAACGCGCCGTCGAAATCGGGCTCCCTGTAGCAGGAATAGCCGTCGCCCCATCCGTAGTGCGAATAGCCGTAGGGATAGGGCCATTCGCCGGTGGGAATGGAGTAGGGAAAGGCGCCGTTGCTCGCGGTAATCTCGGATTTCCACATCGAGTCGTCGACATGCCCGTCCAGATGCACGACGTTGAACTTGAATACGCCCGCCTGGGCCCGCCGTGCACCGAAGTGCGTATACCAGTCCCGCTTCCACCCCCCGCACATCTCGTCATTCCCCGGGGTGATGCACGCGCTGAGCCAGACGGACGGCTTGTGGACGGTTGTCACGGGCCTGCTGTCGGTGGCCCAGCGGAAAGGAGCCTGGGCCCCTATATTGCTCGCGTTGCCCCCCCATTTTACGGATATGTGGTCCGGGTTGTTCGCGGCACAGCCGGCGGTCGCCATGAAGAAAACATAGCCGAAGGCGCGCCCGACTCCGCGGCTGGCCATGTCCCGCCCCCTGTCGTTTCCCGCGTACGCGTCGTAGTGCACGTCGTGCCAGTTGTAGCACCAGTCTCTCACGATCACTATGGGATCCCACATGACGTCCACCGGCAGGTACTTCCCCGGCTGCCGCGGCCTGCCGGTATACCACCCATCGATGGCGTTCTCCCACGACATCCCCTTCGGTCCCCAGCCGGTCATCTCGAACCAGTCGTCGTAGACCAGCTCGAGAAACCTCTTCCCCTTGTGCGAGTCGTACTCGATGACGGGCCACGACCCTATGCGGCGCCAGCCTCCGCTCGAGTCATTGGCGCCGGTGCATCGCTTTCCGACCTCGGGAAATCTGCCCCTGTTGTCGCTCGCGTATATCAGGACTCCGATCCCGCACTGCCTGAGACTGTTCTTGCAGGACGTGAAGTAGGCGTACTCCCTGGCGCGCGCGAGGCCCGGCAGGATCATCGCCGCCAGAAGCGTGACGATCGCCACCACCACCAGCAGCTCGATCAGGCTGAAACCGCCCCTGTGAGATTCCCTGACCATACCTGAGTATACTCCCCGGAGAGGGATGTCGACAACGGAAAATCGCCAGTGGTATATCACCCCTTGCACCCGGGGCACTCTTATGAAACAATTCCTCGGTGCCGAGACATGAGTCTTCTGAAGGAGGTATCGTGAACAGGCGCGGCTTCTCGCTGGTGGAACTCCTGGTGGTCATTGCCATAGTCGCCCTCCTGGCGGCGATGATCCTGCCCGGGCTCTCCCGCGCGAGAGAGTACGCCTACTTCACGTCCTGCAAGAGCAGCCTGAGACAGATTCACACCAGCTTCCTGATATACGGTGCCAACAACAGAGGAAGCCTCCATTTGATGTACGACCCCTGCACCGGGACCTCGGACAACTACTCCGGACGCAAGATCGGCGTCCGCCTCCACCGGGAATGGACGTGGGGTGGCCAGGGAAGCTGCGAGTTCCTCACCCGCCTCTACGCCCCCGGAAAATGGGGAGGCGGGCGATGGGGCAAGGACTGGAACCTGGCGAGCGTGAGGGACTACGTGGACCGGCCGCGCCTGCCCGGCGTGTACCTCCCCATAGAAATACTCTGGGACCCGATCACGAAGGTGAGGAACTGGGGCGGCTGGACCTCGGGCGGCGACACGATGCTGGACGGCGTGATCTGCAAGGCCGGGACGGAAAAGGAGCGGGACCATCTCTCGCGAAGGATCGGCCTCTTCGGCTACAGCTTCTTCGTCGGGTCGATCAACTGCAACAAGTATCTCAACGACCGTTCCTGGGACGGCCATATCCTCCAGGGATTCGGCGGGGACGCCAGCCCGATGTGGGCGGAGGGACCCAATTGCCGACCGGGCACGAACAACAGGCCGATGATAACGTCGTCGCATCCCGCCGCCTGGGTCGCCACGTGCCTCCCCGTCAATAACGGCTATGGAGGGTTTTACTTCACCGGCCACTTCGGCGCAACGTGGACCCGTGAAGGAAAGTTCCAATTCAACATCCTCCACCTGGACGGTCACATCGACGCCTCCGTATGGAAGGAGCCGTACCAGAGCGTCAACAGCACGAATGGAGACAATCCGGGCGGCCAGTGGGTCGTCTACTCCTGGGAATCCGGGTGGGGTCAGAAGCACCGCCCGTACGGCTGGTTGCGGCAGAGCCCGGATAATCTGGGATGTAGAACGACCCCGATGTTCGAGGGCGCCTTCGACCAGAACGCGAACGAGTTCCGCGAGGTCCCCCGATAGAAAGAACGGGCCGCCTCCCGTGAGGGAGACGGCCCGATCCGTTACAGGTCGTTAAGCGGTGCTACTCGATCGTGCCTCCGGTGACGATCTCGTCGGCATCGGCGTGGAGGGCATTGCCCGCCTCGTCCTGTGCCGTCACCGTGAAGACGTCACCCTCGAACAGGTACGCGTCGTACCCGGTGAAATCGTACGCCTGGTCCAGCGTCACCGTTCCGGCAACCGTGTCCACGTCGACGACGGTGGCCGTGATGTCGACCGAGGGATTCACCACCGCGGTGTCCCTGACCAGGATCGTATCACCGACCGCTATCGTGCCGCCCAAGGGAAGCGTGGTCGTCGCGGCAGCGCCGACGAACCCGATCCAGCCCGAGCCGGCACGGATATCGGTGTCCGGAGAGATTGATATCACGACGTTGCCGTTGATGTCGCCCGCGGGACCGGCGTTGAGTTGCACGGTCGGCGCTGCACCGTCGGTGTCGACCTGGGCAACGACCAGCTCCTCCTGGAGACCGTTGGCGTAGGTCAGGAGCAGTCTCTGGCCGACCCAGAACAGGTCCGCCTCACCCGCGGTGTCGAAGGTGATCAGCCCGCCGGCCGTGATCGTGTCAGTGCCGGCCTGGGCCACCGTCGCGGAGACCGCGCTGGTGATGTCGAGGAGCAACGACACGTTGCCCGCTCCGTCGTCAACCCACGCCGGGCTCACCGACATGATGGCGGTGTTGGAGGCCGCCACCGTCGTCGTCGCGTTGGTGTCCATCGACTCGCTGAACGTGATGTTCACCGTGTCGTAGTCGGTGTTGTTGATGGCCTGCACCTCGGGGTTCTGCGCATCGCTCAGCGTCAGAAGCTTGGTCTCGTCGATGGCGGTCTCGACGCCCTGAGCATCCATCAGCGTGACGGCGATGTCGATCACGTTGCCGTAGCGCAGGTTGCCCAGCCACGCCAGGTTCAGGTTGTTGACCATCACCAGGCCGTCGCCTCCCACCAGCGTGTTGCCGCCGCCGGGCGTTACGTCCGTCCAGTGAACCACCTCGGCCCCGGCCGCGGTGGACTCACGCGCGTACACGGTGAGCGCCGTCGCCACGGTCAGGTCGTCGTACGGCGGCGTGCCCGTCCAGGAGATGTCCACCGCATTGGTGAACGCCTCCACCGCACCGATGGCGATGATGTTCTTCGGATTCCTGGGCGACACCGGGTTGTAGTTCTGCGCCGTGGTCACCGGCGCCGCGAGCTGCTGGCCGGCGTCGTAGGTGTACACACCGTTGTGCGCCGCCAGCGTGGTGTCCAGCGCGCCGTCCAGCGCCAGCGCCGGCGTCGGGTTGACGGCCGTCGCGGTGCTGTCGTACACCTGGAAGCTCGCCAGGTTGGTGGCGGCCGCGATAACGGTCCCTCCGCCGTCCTCCGTGATGGCCCGGTTGGTCACCAGGGTGTAGACGGCGCCCAGATTCAGCTTCTGCAGGTCCGCGTCCGCGGTGAGCGTCACGCTGTACACGTTGCCCCACGCGGGCGACAGGTTGGCGTACACCACGTTCGCGCCGTTATCCTGGAGCTGAATCGTATCGCCGAAGAACTGCGTCGAGTCGATCGGCTGATCGAATATCAGCGTGAACACCAACTGGGTCGCGCCGTTGAGATCCAGTACCGGAACCGGGCCGCCGGGGTTCGCGCCGGAGGCGTCGAGCAGGATCGCGAGATCCTGTCCGCCCGCTCCCAGGTCCGCCTGCGCCAGCACCAGTCCGACGTTGTTGTCGATCGGATTCAGCTGGAAGTCCACGACCGCCGTGCTGACGTAGTGCAGGTTCAGACTGCTGTTGTCCCCGACCGCGCCGTACTCGTAGCCGTCCGCGTACGCGCCGAGCGCCGCGGCCGGAATGGTGGCCGCCGGAACGGTCAGCGTATAGGCGCCCGCGGCGCCGCTCGTGGCGTGATCGGCCGTCGTCGCGGTGTACTGAGCGGCAACGTCGATAGATGCGTTGCTGTTCGCGTCGCCGACCGCGTTCACCGTGTTGAACGTGCCGGACAGATCCAGCACCACGGTGGCCCCGTTTATGCCCTCGCCGGTGGCGAGGTCCGTGACGAACCCGGTGAGGGTCACCGGCTTCACTGCGTAGTCGAAGACCGTCGTCAGCGAATTGTTCTGCGCGAGCCCGTCCTCGTTGAGACTCGTCTCACCGACGTCCTCGTCGAGCAGCGCGGTACCGCGCATCGGCAGGTAATCGGCGGTCCCGTTGCCGTCCGCGTCGGGCGCGGCCAGCGTATATACCAGGCTGGCCGCCTCCTCGTTCGCCGGCACGCCCACGAAATACCAGTAGCCGTTCGCGTCCGTCCTGGTCGTCTGGACCCCGGCCGCAAACAGCTTGACCGTCACGTTGGCAACCGGCGCGTTGGTGACCGCGTCAATGACGAAGCCCTGCACCGTTCCTTTCGGGCTGACCGACTTCGAGCCGCTGTCGACACTCGTATCGTTGCAGCCTGCAACAACGATCAGTCCCACTGCGATCAACGACAAAAATACCGTCGTCTTCCTCATTCTTTCCCCCTGCTAATCAAACACGATTATTCAGCAAATCTTCGTGGAACACCGCGGGTCGGCCGATGCATCACCTCCTTCCCTCTCCGTGCGCCGTCCGCAATCGATAGACAACAAGCAGCTACCTCGATTTCTTGCCGGGATTCCCGTCACAGGCGCCTTCCCGCCGCGCCGTAGCCAGCGGCTTGACATCCTATCAGTCAAGGCGGCCGAAGGCAAGGCCTCCCTGCAACGCCGGAGAAGGCTTCACCCGGGGCAGGACCGGGGGTATCATACCCCGTCACTCACGCGGATTTAGGGAGACTGCCATGTCCATGCTGGACTACCGTTACGGACACATGGTGCACGAGGCGTACGTGGAGCGGGTGCGGGAGATAATGGCGAGGCGCCGGGAGCGCATCGCCGCGCTGAAGACGAAGGCGGACGCGCTGACGTACGTCCGTCGCGCCCGGGCCGCCGTGCGGAAGGCGTTCGGCCCGTTACCGACACGGACGCCGCTTCGCGCCGAGGTAACCGGGAAGGACGCGTACCCCGGGTACATCCTGGAAAAGGTCGTCTATCACAGCCGCCCCGAGTTCCTGGTGACCGGGAATCTGTACGTCCCGAAGTCGCTCGCCGGAAAGGCGCCCGCGGTGCTCGGCCTGTGCGGGCACGCCATCGAGGGCAAGGCGTGGGACACGTACCAGTCGTTCGCGCAGGGCCTGGCGCGCAAGGGCTTCGTGGTCTTCATGGTGGACCCGATCCAGCAGGGGGAGCGGCGGCAGTTCTATCCGAAGGACGGCACACCGTCTCCTCAGCTCTGTCACGCGCACAACCTGATGGGCAACCAGATGGCGCTCGTCGGCGACTTCTTCGGCACATGGCTGGCCTGGGACGCGATACGCGGGCTCGATTATCTCCTCTCCCGTC
>CAYMFW010000250.1:0-6781 GCA_964389785.1 uncultured Planctomycetota bacterium | reverse complement strand
ATCTCTACCGAAGTGTTTCCATGTGTTGTAGCGTTGTAGTACTAGAACCCGCTCGGCAGCTGTCCGCCGGGCGCTCCGATCACAATGTTAATTGTTCGGGGCCTGCCCTGTATAATAGATGCATGAAACGGGACGACCGCGCTTTCAAGATAACGCTGTTCGTATCGTTCTGGGTCCACCTCGCGGCCCTGTTAGTTTTCTCGGTCGTGGTGGTTCTGGACCTGGGAACGGTGACGCCGTTCGTGGAGTTCACCTACGTCGGCCGGTCCGGCCCGGATACGTTCACCAACGGGGAGGTGCCCAGGGCGGGCGAGATGAGATCCGCTCCCCTCATCAACCTTCCCGACAGGGCGTACGCGGAAGAGAGCGTCGTCTCGATGTCGGAGAAGGAGGTCTCCCTTCCCGTCCTCGCCGAGAAGGTGGACATGGTGAGAAACTACACCAGGGTCCCGGAGCACATACGACTGAGCATTCCGAGTCCGGTCGAGGAGATCAAGAAGCCGATCGGGCTCGTCGTTCAGCAGCGGTTCGCCGAGCAGGAAGAGATCGAGAAGAAGAGGATCACGATCAAGCCGCCCACGCTGGATTACCCGGATTGGGCCGTCACCAGCAGCGGCGAGACCGACGGCAAGGTGCGGATGACGGTGAATCCGAGCAGTGTGATCGGGGACGTCGAGAGCGTTCAGTCGGACGGGTCAGCGCGCGTAGGACTGAAACCGTCCCGGTATATCAGAGGGTGGCGCGTCGACTCGGACGCGGACGACGGGGACGGAACGATCTCTATAAAGTTCAGGCTGAAGTGACAAGCCTCAAACAGAAACTCATGAACCGGTAGATCCAGAGCGTGTGCCTGCCGTCGACCTCCGTCTGCCGGGAAAGGATCGCCTGCCTCACTTCCTCGGCCGAAGACCCTTCCACGTCCGTGACTCCCCGGCCGATCTCGCTGTAGAAGTGCGCGTCGCTCGAGCCCAGGGCGGCGAGTCCGTTCTTCTCGATGAATACCTTCAGCGCGTCCTCGCCATGTTCCGGGGACGGCTTCTTCCCGGTACTGCGCCTGGCGTTGAATCCCTCGGCCGCGTCGAAAGCGGGAATGAGCTCTCCGGGCCATTTGGAGAAGGTCCCCAGCGGGTGGGGGATCACGGCCAGGCCGCCCTGCGCGTGGATCTCCTCTATCGCTTTCACTGCCTGCCGGGACTCGATCGGAGCGGTAAGAAACAGACCGACCAGGTGGCCGAATTCGGTGGAGACCTCCATTCCGGGGATGACGAGAATGTCGCTCGGGGCGCACTGCGCCGCCTCGAGGCCGCCCCGGAGCGTGTTGTGGTCGACTATCGCCACACCGCCCAGTCCACGGCTTCGGGCGATCTGCAGGATCCTCTTCGGCTCCATGTTGGAGTCGCGGGAGAACTTCGTGTGCACGTGCATGTCGATCTTCATCGGTGGGCAATCGTACCGGATGTCGAGAGGCGTTGCAACGCCGACATTCCATTGATGGGCGCCGAGAATGAGCGAGACGACATTCCAGTGGCGTTCAGAAAGATTTCAAGTCTTCTGACCCCTTGAAATGAAGCTGCCCCTGTAATTGAAACCTGTCACTCTATTACGAGGATGTCGGAGTCCGTGAGGCCGGCGCGGTCGAGGACGGGATAGACGTGGGCGAGGTGGCAGACCTTGGGGAGGGAGTGGGCGTCCGTGCCGATGGATATCTTCGCGCCGCACTCGGCGCATATCCTGTAGAATGAGGCGACTGCGTTGGGGGTGCCGGCCCGGAGGGCGCGCGGGCTTATCTCGAAGGCGATGGAATGCTTCGCTGCCCGGGTGATGACGGCGCGCAGATCCTCGCAGATGACGGGCAGCAGGTCGTCGAAGCCGGAGCGGGTCTCAAACAGGATGAGCGGATGCGCCACGGTGTGCACCCAGGGGTACGATGCCGCCCTGTCGAACGTCTTGAGGAAGGCCCGGGCATTGTCCTCCGGCGTGTCCGCCGGCATGTGCTCGGCCGGGAAGGAGTGGAAGTGGTTGGGCGCGATCAGCACCAGGTCGACGGTGGAGGCGAACTCCTCGGTGACCGGCAGATCATCGCTGAACGCCTCGACCTCGCAGCCGACGAGCACCCGTATGCTCGGTTTCAGCCTGTCGAGCTCCTCGCGGATGCGCTCGCAGCGCGCGGTCTCTTCGGGCACGTCCACGTGGTCGGTTATCGCAATGGAGTGGAACCCGCGCTTCTCGGCGGCCGTGACGATGGCCGGCAGCGTCATGGAGTCCCGCGCGCAAATGGAGAGACCGGAGTGGATGTGGTAATCGACCTTCGGATAGGGCATCAGGACTGCGGCTGGTCCTCGCCGGTGAGGTCGATGGTGAAGCTATCGTCGAACGCCTTGCGGAAGTCGTAGCCCGCCGCGAAGTCCTCGCGCCGGTCCTGGTCCGTCTTTCCAAGCAGGCCGTGGTTCACCAGGTTGAACACGATGTCGCCCATGTCCTCGGTGCGACGGACGCCCCAGGACTCCAGGACGACGCGCGCCATGTAGCCGAATTCCTCCAGCGCGTACCGGCGGACGCCCTCCACCAGCTCCTGTCCGCTGATGTGTCCCTTCCGGCCGAGTATCTCCTGGGTGTAGGAGACGGCCTCGCTGACGAACATGTACGCCTCCGGCGAGAATCTGTCGTCGTGCCGTACTATTTCCCTGAGTCCGTCCGGTATATTCATTCTTCAACCCTCGGATAGAGCGGCTCTCCGGGGGCGGTCTTCGTGCCGGCTCGCAGCAGGCCCCACGCCGACTCGTCCCGGAACATCCCCTCGCGCGGACCGACTCCCAGCTGTTCCCGGATGCGAGCGGCAGAGGCCGGAATGAACGGCTCCACCAGCACGGAAACCAGCCGCGCAGATTCGCACAGATTATACATGACGGTGTCGAGTCTTTCACTATTTTCGGTCTTGGCCAGCGCCCACGGCTCGGTCTCCTCCACGTACTTGTTCGCGCGGCGTATCAGCTTCCAGACTTCAGTGAGGCCGACGCTGAAGTCGAACCGCTCCATCGCTTCGGAGAGCGGCCCCGGCACGGATGCGGCGACGGCGCGGAGCTCGTCGTCTTCCGGCCCGGCCGCGGCGGGGGAGGGCACGACGCCGTCGCGGTACTTGCGCAGCATGGCGAGCGTGCGGTGCAGAAGGTTGCCCAGGTCGTTTGCCAGTTCGGTGTTCCTGCGGCCGAGGAGGGCGTCCATCGTGAAGTTGCCGTCCTGCCCGAAGGGGGTCTCACGGAGGAGGAAGAACCGGAGCGAATCCTGGCCGTACCGGTCGATCAGCTCGAACGGGTCCACCACGTTTCCCGTCGTCTTCGACATCTTGTCGCCGCCGGAGTGCCAGAACCCGTGCACGTAGATGTGCTTCGGCAGCGCGACCTCCATCGCCATCAGCAGGCACGGCCAGATGACCGCGTGAAACCACATGATGTCCTTGCCGATGACGTGCGCGTTCGCCGGCCAGTACCGGGTGTACACTTCCTCCGGGAAGCCGATGCCGGACAGGTAGTTCACGAGCGCGTCGATCCACACGTAGATGACGTGGCTCCGGTCGGTGGGGACCGGGATGCCCCAGTTCATGGTGGGGCGGGACACGCTGAGGTCCTGCAGGCCCTCCTTCACCCGGTTGAGCACCTCGTTGGTGCGGTGCTTCGGCACCAGGAAATCCGGGTGCTTCTCGAAGTGCTCCAGCAGCCGTTCCTGGTACGCGCTCATCTTGAAGAAGTAGTTCTCCTCCTTGAGAAGATCGCACTTCACCCGGTGGGTGGGGCAGCAGCCGTTCTCGTCCAGGTCCTTCTTGGCGAAGAACGCCTCGCAGCCGGTGCAGTAGTACCCTTCGTAGTGGCCCTTGTAGATGTCCCCGCGGTCCCAGATCTTCTGGAACGCGTGCTGGGCGGCCGCCACGTGGTCGGGCTCGCTGGTGCGGATGAAGCGGTCGTTCGTAATGTCCAGCGCGTCGCACAGCTCGCGGAACCGCTGAGAGGTGCCGTCGACGAACTCCTTCGGGTCCTTTCCCTGCTCGATGGCGGCCTTGTACACCTTCTGGGCGTTCTCGTCCGTCCCGGTCAGGAAGAAGACATCCTTGCCCTGCATCCGCTGCCACCGGGCCGCGCAGTCGGTGCAGATCTTCTCGTACGCGTGGCCGATGTGCGGGGCGGCGTTGCCGTAGTCAATCGCGGTGGTGAGGTAGTACGTGTCCGTCAAGAATCCTCCTCCACGGAGAGTATTTCGTCGGCATGTATCCTTATCGTCTGGCCTCCGTCGGTTTCTACGGTCACCTGCTGCTGCAGCACGTCCATGTCCAGCACCTCGCCGCGCCCCTTGCTGGTGACGACCATCGCCCCTTTCTTCGGGAGCTTTGCCTCCATCTCCTCATACACCGCCGCCTCGAAGTTGAGGCAGCACTTCAGGCGGCCGCAGCGGCCGGATATCTTCGTGGGGTCCAGCGTCGTCTTCTGCGACTTGGCCATCTTCATCGTCACCGGCTGGAACTCCTTCATGAAGCTTCTGCAGCATATCTCGCGTCCGCAGTGCTCGAAATCCGCCAGCAGGCGGGCTTCGTCGCGCACCCCGATCTGCTTCATCTCGATCCGCGTCTTGTACTGCTTGGCCAGGCTCTTCACCAGCTCTCGGAAGTCCACCCTGCCCTCGGCCGTGAAGTAGAATATGATCTTCTCGTCGCCCAGCAGGTGCTCCACCGCGATGAGCTTCATCGGCACGTTGAGCCGCTCGATCTCCTCGTTGCAGAACTTCAGTTCCTGCTCCTGGTGGATGTTCTCCAGCTCCCTCGACTTCTGCAGGTCGTCGAAGGTGGCCTTGCGGATGAGGGTGCCGGACACCTCGTCGTCCTCGATCTCGGACGTGCGAAGGACGCGGCCGAGCTCGGTGCCCCGGCTGGTCTTCACCACGCAATCGTCCCACGGCTTCAGATTATGAACGGGCCCGGTGAAGTGGCCCACCTCGTGGGTGGCGCCGTACCGGACCGTGACTGCGGTTTTGCTCATGACAGGGCCTCCGAAATGGTGACAAAAAGCTGTGCAAGGCACAGGTCCGGCCTCGCGTTGGCGGCGATCTCCCGCCTGCACTGTTCGATGGATCCGAGTATCGCGTCCGCTCCCCGCCGCGTGATCCGCTCCGCGAGCGCCTTTACGACGGCGAGGGAATCGGCGGTGTACCAATGGGCGGGGGCCGCGCCGGTCTGGGCGACGCGCACGTCCCGCATCAGAAAGGCGAGGAAGCCGAGATAGGTGATGACCGAATCCCTCTTCCGGGCCATCGCGCTCGGGCACCGGCCCAGGAGCTCTTCCGCGAGCGCCATCGGGTTGCCGTTCCTCAGCGACGGGATGTGGTCCACGAGCCACTTTCGTTCGCCGGCCGCGTCCGCGTCGGCCAGGGTGAGCGCGCGCTTCACGTTGCCCGCCGCCAGCAGCCCGGCGGCCCCGGCGGTCCCGGGGTCCATCCCGCCGGCCGTGAGTATCTGTGTCACCGCGGCATCCGGCAGGGGGAGGAACCGCACCGTGCGGCAGCGGGAGACGATGGTCTCCAGGAGTGAAGAACGGTCGATCGCGACCAGTATCAGTACCGTGTTCGGGGACGGCTCCTCGAGCGTCTTGAGGAAGGCGTTGGACGCCTCCGGGTTCAGCCGCTCCGCCTCGTCGATGATCGCCACCTTGCGCCCGGCCTCGAACGCCTTGAGGGAAATGGCGGACTGCAGCTCCCGCACCTGGTCGACCTTGATCTCCGCCGTGTCCGTTTCCCGTTCGATGAAGTAGAGATCGGGGTGGGTGTCCGTGTCGATCCGCGCGCAAGCCGGGCACGCGCCGCAGCCCCGGTCTGGGCAGAGCAGAGCCCTGGCGAAAGCGCGCGCGGCGGTGGTCTTGCCGGTGCCCTCCGGGCCGACGAACAGGTAGGAGTGGGCAAGCCGGCCGGATTCGAGCTGGCGCTCGAGCACCGACACCGCCCTGTCCTGTCCCAATATCATTCCGAGGCTCGTGCCGGTCATGACTGCAGTGCCCCTATCGCCTTCATTATGTTCTCGTGGACCTCCTGGACGGGCCTGTTTCCGTCTACCACCACGTAGGTATCGGGACGTTCCTCGGCGAGCTTGAGGAAGCCCCGGCGGACCTTCTCGTGGTATTCCTCGCCGCGCTTTTCGATGTTGTCGGGCGATTCCACCCGTGCGAGGCCGACGGCCGCGTCTACGTCTATGATGACGGTCAGGTCGGGTGTGAGGCCGCGCGTCGCGTACCGGCCCGCGTGTTCTATCGTGTCGATATTCTCCCCCCCGGCGTATCCCTGGTAGGCGAGCGTGGAGGACAGGTAGCGCTTGCAGATGACCGTTTTGCCCGCCGCGAGGGCCGGGCGAATCACCTGGTCCACCAGCTGGGCGCGGCTCGCCATGAAGAGCAGCGTTTCAGCGCGCGGGCACACCGGGTGCTCCGCGTGCAGAAGGGCCTGCCGGATGCCCTCGCCCAGCGGGGTGCCTCCCGGCTCCCTGGCGACGACGGTTTCGACGCCTTTCTTGGCGAGCGCTTTCGCGGCCAGGTCCGCCTGGGTGGACTTGCCGCAGCCCTCCGGTCCGTCGATGGCTATGAACACGCGTCCTCCTCGAGATTCAAGGGGACAGTATAGCAGAAAGCGGCGGCGGGGAGGCGTCCCATTCGCTCCTTCTTGGCGCCCGGTGCGGAACTGGGCGCCTCCGAGGCAAGCGTCGACCGGCCCACGAAAGGTCCGCCGGGTGGCGGACCGCCGGTCGAACCAG
>CAYMFW010000249.1:0-6782 GCA_964389785.1 uncultured Planctomycetota bacterium | reverse complement strand
ATCATCGTCCAGATAGCCAGGCAGCCTGACGTCACACAGCGCCAGCTCGCCTCGGAAACGGGCATATCCCTGGGAATGACCAACATCATCCTCAAGCGGCTCGCTCGCCAGGGCCTGGTGAAGATGAAGCGTCTGAACCGCCGGAACATCAAGTACGTGCTTACGCCCAGCGGCATCGCCCAGTACAGCAAGCGGTCCTACGACTACCTGGTGAGAACGGTGTCGTCCGTGAAAGGGCTCAAGCAGAAGATAAAGGGGATCGTGCTGGAGGAGGTGGAGAAGGGAGCCAGGGGGTTCTCCATCAGGGGGGAAGGCGAGCTCGCCGACATCGCGGAGCTTGCCCTTCGCGACCTCGCTTCCGAAATGAACACCGAGTGGGTCCGGGGCGACGGGCAGAAGGGCTGGGTCCAGCTCGTCTGCGACACGGAGAACGGCCTGAACGGCACGGCGTCCGAATCGGTGGGGGGGGCCACGGTGCTGCACGTGAGTCAGGCCATAGCGGAGATGAGACCATGAAGGCAATACTCGTCGCCGGCGCACGGCCGAACTTCATGAAGATCGCGCCCATCATGCGGGCGATGAACGCGTACAACGATGCCAGCGGGAAGCTGTTCGAGCCGTATCTCGTCCACACCGGCCAGCACTACGACGACAGGATGTCGGAGGTATTCTTCAAGGAGCTGAACATCCCGACACCGGACGTCAATCTTGAAGTCGGCTCCGGGAGTCATGGGGAGCAGACCGCGGCGGTGATGGAAAAAATCGAGAAGGTCTTCATCGAGCAGAAGCCGGACCTGGTGCTCGTCGTCGGTGACGTTAATTCGACGATGGCCGCCGCCATATCAGCCTCGAAGCTGCGCATCCCGGTGGCCCACGTCGAGGCCGGCCTTCGGTCGTTCGACCGGGAGATGCCCGAGGAGATCAATCGGGTCGTGACGGATGTGCTGTCCGACCTGCTGTTTACAACCGACGAGATCGCCAACGTGAACCTGGAGAAGGAAGGGATCGCCGCGGAAAAGGTGCATCTCGTCGGCGACGTGATGATAGACACGCTCTACGACCGCATGGGAGCGATAAGCGCTTCGGACATCACCGGCCGGCTGGACCTTGAGCCGGGCAGCTACGCGGTCGTCACCCTGCATCGCCCGAGCAACGTGGACGATCCGGAGGTGCTGGGAGGCATCCTGGACGCTCTCAGGGAGATAGCCGTCAGCGTGAACGTGGTCTTCGCCCGCCACCCCCGCACGAAGAAACGAATGGAGGAATTCGGATTCAGTGACGATGGGCTGACGATCATCGATCTCCTGGGATACGTTGATTTCATGCGCCTGGTGAGGGATTCGAAATTCGTGATGACGGACTCCGGCGGCATGCAGGAGGAGACCACCGTTCTCAAGAAGCCCTGCATCACCATGCGATCCAACACGGAGCGCCCGGTGACGCTGGAAAAGGGAACGAACGTGCTTGTGGGAAGCGACCCGGTGCGCATTAGAGAGGCGGCAACCGCGATATTCTACGGAAGGAAGGGCGATTCTGAAGTCCCGAAACTCTGGGACGGCCATGCCGCCGAACGCATTGTGAGAATAATCGGGGACAGGATAAAGCGAAGCGTATCCTGTCCCCCTACATTGGAGGTAACCCAATGAACGTACCCTTACTGGATCTCAAGGCCCAATACGCAACCATCAAGAACGAGATCGACAAGGCCCTCGTGGACTGTGTCGACTCCCAGTACTTCATCCTGGGGCCCCAGGTGAAGGAACTGGAGGAAAAGATCGCCGGGTACTGCGGCGCGAAGTACGCCGTCGGCTGCGCTTCGGGAAGCGACGCATTACTCCTCGCCCTCATGGCGCTCGGCGCCGGACCCGGCAAGGCGGTCGTCACCACGCCCTTTACGTTCTTCGCCACGGCGGGCTCCATCTGGCGCCTCGGCGCGAAGCCGGTCTTCGTCGACATCGACCCGCAGACGTACAATATCAGCCCGGATCTTCTGAAGGACCTCCTCGACAGCAAGTGCACGTCCTCCAACGGGGCCCTGGTATCCCCCGCCGGCGATGAAATCTGCGCTATAATGCCCGTTCACCTGTTTGGCCAGTGCGCCGATATGGACGCCATCCTCGAGGTCACCGGCAAATACGACATCCCCGTGGTCGAGGACGCCGCCCAGGCCATAGGTTCCGAGTACAAGGGAAAGCGCGCCGGTACCATAGGGAACCTCGGCTGTTTCAGCTTCTTCCCCAGCAAAAACCTCGGCGGGTTCGGCGACGGCGGTGTGGTCACCACCAACGACGAGAAGCTCGAGGACCTGGTCCGCGTCCTCCGCACCCACGGCGGCCGCAAGAAATACTTCCACGACATCGTCGGCATGAACAGCCGCCTGGACACCCTCCAGGCCGCCGTCATCCTCGCCAAGCTGCCCCATCTCGACGACTGGAACGGCACACGGGCGAAGCACGCCGCCTTCTACAACGACGCATTCGGCGGCACGAAGGTGGCGACCCCCTTCAAGACGGATGACACGAACCATATATACAACCAGTACACCGTCCGCGTGCCCGACCGGGACGGTCTTCAGGCCCACCTGAAGGAGAACGGCGTCGGGAACGCGATCTACTACCCCCTCTCGCTCCATATGCAGAACTGCTTCAAGGACCTGGGCTACGCGGAGGGAGATATGCCCGAATCGGAGAAGGCATCCAACGAAGTACTCTCGCTTCCGGTATATCCGGAGCTTACGGAAGATATGCAGAGATACGTGGTTGAAACGGTCCTGGACCATGTGGGAGCCGGGTAAGGCCTACCCCGCTTCCTGACCGGCGTCGGGAAGGGGCGGGCGGTTCGTAAGGCGAGCTGGGAGGGCTCGCGGAACCGCGCTTCCCCTGAGTGAACGCCCCGACGTACGATACCGCGGCCGACGGCCGACATCGGCTTGCGCGCATGGTGGAACTGAGAATATGGCCCGTAACCCCCAGGGCCGATTAACTTTGCGGCACGACTCCGCCGACATTGAGGGGGCCGAAGGCTGCAAAGAAGACAAAAACCGCAGTTGTCATCCCGTTGGTTATCGTGTATTATAAACAACGATTTGGGTTATAAAGTGTAGCGTATATACTCCGATATGGAAAAACTGAAAGAAGTACTCACCGAGTGGCAGGAGAGGGAAATCCCCGCGTACCTCCCCCGGGATATATCCGATGACCTGTTCACGGACAACATGGTTATCACCTTCTGCGGCGTCAGACGAAGCGGCAAGACGTACATGCAGTACCAGGTGGTGGATCGATTGCTCCATTCCGGGGTCCCGAAGACCAATATCGTCTATGTGAACTACGAAGACGACAGGCTGCTTCCGATGACCGGGCGGGAACTGGGCGGTTTGCTGGATGTTCAGCGGCAGACATTTCCGGCTCGAGAAGACATGCCTGAATATCTGTTTCTGGACGAAGTCCAGAACGTACCCAATTGGGAGAAAACCGTCAGGAGATATCATGACACCGAGGCGAATGTCCGGATCGTGGTGACTGGGTCGAGCTCCAGCCTCCTTTCCTCCGAAATAGCTTCGGCTCTGCGGGGCAGGACCCTCACCTATGAAATCCGTCCGCTTTCGTTCCGCGAATTCCTGAGATTTCAGGATGTTGACGTTCCTGAAGGTGATTTGCGGTATTCGAAGGCCAAGAACCGGCTCGTGAGATTTTTCGAATCGTACCTGAAGACAGGTTCCTTCCCGCAAGTGGTATTGAGCGAGAAGAAGATAGAGATACTGCGGGAGTACTACAGGGCCATATTCTATCGGGACATAATCGAGAGGAACGAGATCCGGGACATAAGGGGGTTTGAAAACTTTATGAAGCTGACGGTACAGACCATGGGGAGCCGCTTCAGCCTGGGCAAGGCGAGAAACACACTGGCGTCAATGGGCTGTTCTCTCAGCAAGAATGTTCTGGCCGATTACCTTTCGTATATGAAGTCCGCTTTCCTCCTTTCGGAAGTGCCGATCTTTTCAGCGACGGTGAAGGACCAGATGCAGTACCCGAGGAAGGTGTATCTCGTCGATACCGGCCTCTACAACGCGATTTCGTTCAAGAAGGATCTTGATGCGGGGAAGATGCTCGAGAACGCCGTATTCAACGGCCTGATTCGCAAGGGGCCGTCGGTGTATTACTGGGCAGACAGAAAAGACCATGAGGTCGACTTTGTGGTGGGCGATGGCGGGAAGGCGCTGGAGCTGATCGGCGTCTGTTACGATCCCACGGCTCCGGAGACCATGGAAAGAGAGAGAAGATCGGTGCTGAGCGCCATGAAGACGTTTGGTCTGTCCGAGGCAAGGATTCTCACACACAACTATTTCGGTGAGGAAAAAGGGGATGCCGGTACGATCACCATCGAACCGGTCTGGCACTGGCTGCTCCGATGATTCTCCCCTATGACCCCGACAAATGCTTCACGACAAAGGATCCCAAGCGAGTCTGGTGGGTTGCGCACACGAAACCGCGGCACGAGAAGAAATTCGCCGACAACTGCGTCGACGGCGACATCCCCGTGTTCCTTCCCATCCAGGAGCAGAGGAAGAGGAAGCGCGGCAGAACGTGGGTGGCCGACCTTCCCCTCTTCCCGGGGTACGCGTTTCTCAGGTGCAGTGTGAAGGAACGGGACCAGGCCTTCAGAACCAGGCATCTGGTAAAGGTTCTCGAGGTCCCCGATCAGAAGGAATTCGAGGGGGACGTACACCGGCTGAAGAAAGCGCTGGAGATCGCCGTGCCCCTGGAGCCGTATCGTTTCGCGAAGGTCGGCACCTGGGTCCGGGTCAAGGAGGGTCCCATGAAGGGGCTTGAGGGGGAGATCGTAAAGGACAAGCGCGGCTACCGCTTCGTCATCAACGTACGAATGATAAAGAAGGCCGTCGCCGTCGACATCGACGCCGACATGCTGGAGCCCGCATGAATATCCTGGTAACCGGCTCCGCCGGCTTCATCGGCTTCCACGTCGCCAACGCCCTGATGGCGCGCGGCGACACCGTAATCGGCTACGACAACGTGAACGACTACTACGACGTCCGGCTCAAGGAGGCCCGCCTGGCCATTCTCGAGAAGAACGACCGCTTCACGTTCTACCGGGCAGACCTCGCCGACCTCGACGCGATGAAGAATGTGTTCGAAGCGCATCCGATAGACCGCGTCTGCCACCTCGCGGCCCAGGCCGGTGTCCGGTACTCCCTGGAGCATCCCTTCGTCTACGAGCAGGCCAACTGCGTCGGCTTCCTGAACATCATAGAGCTTTCCAAGGACCACAAGGTAAAGAACTTCGTGTACGCGTCCTCCTCGTCCGTCTACGGCGGCAACAAGAAGAAGCCGTTCTGCGTCGAGGACCGGGTGGACAATCCGGTGTCGCTCTACGCCGCCACCAAGAAGGCCAACGAGCTGACCGCGCACGTCTACCACCATCTGTACGACCTCCCCTGCACCGGCCTGAGATTCTTCACCGTCTACGGGCCGTGGGGAAGGCCGGACATGGCCCTCTTCAAGTTCACGCGGGCGATCCTCGCCGGCAAGCCCATAGACGTCTACAACCACGGGAAGATGAAGAGGGACTTCACCTACATAGACGACATCGTCGCCGGCGTGCTCGCGTCCATCGACAGGGCGTCCGACTACGAGATATTCAACCTGGGCAACTCCAACACCGTCGAGCTTCTCTACTTCATCGAATGCATAGAGAACGCGCTGGGCAGGAAGGCCGAGAAGAACATGATGCCGATACAGCCCGGCGACGTGCCCGAGACCTACGCGGACATAGACTACTCCCGAAAGGTCCTGGGCTTCGATCCCAAGACGAACATAGAAGAAGGCATCTCCCGATTCATCGAATGGTACAAGGAATGGAAAAAAGGGGACTGACATCATGTCTGTCTCCCTTTTTTCATGTATATTGGAGGCTGGATGAATAACCCCGAACTGAAATCCGACATAATCCCCGGCGTCCTCATCCACGAATCCGCCTACGTGGACGAAGGCGCGAAGATCGGCAAAGGCACCAAAGTCTGGCACTTCTGCCACATCATGAAGGGCGCCGAGATAGGCGAAGACTGCAACATAGGCCAGAACGTCGTCATCATGCCCGGTGTGAAGCTCGGCAGGAACTGCAAGATCCAGAACAACGTGTCTCTCTACGAGGGCGTCGTCTGCGAGGATGACGTGTTCCTCGGGCCGTCCTGTGTTCTCACCAACGTGTTCAACCCCCGCAGTCATGTATCACGTAAGCACGAGTACAAGGATACGCTCATCAAGAAGGGCGCCACCATAGGGGCCAACGCCACGATAGTCTGCGGGCATACGGTGGGTCGCTACGCCTTCGTCGGCGCGGGATCCGTCGTAACCAGGGACGTGCCCGCCCATGCGCTCGTGTACGGCAGCCCGGCCAAAATACGCGGCTGGATGTGCGAGTGCGGTGTGAAGATCGAGTTGGATGTATTCACGAAGAGCGGTGTCTGCAAGGAATGCGGGAAGAAGCTCGCGACAACCAAGGGTGTCGTTGGCATCGCATGACAGCAGGGACAGATTTCAAATCTGTCCCCATCTCAGAGAATAAGGAGTTACCATGATCAACATAGCGGTGGTCGGCGCCGGCAACTGGGGCAAGAACCTTGTCCGGAACTTCAATCAGGTGTCCGGCGCGAAGCTTTACGCCATATGTGATGTGGACGAGAACATCAGAAAAGGCATGGCGAGACTGTATCCCGAGTCCAAGATTGTCGCAGACTGTAGGGAGGTGTTTGCGGATGAGGC
>CAYMFW010000248.1:2319-6786 GCA_964389785.1 uncultured Planctomycetota bacterium | reverse complement strand
CCAGAGTTATCGCTCCCACCGGACACGCATCCACGCAAAGCCCACATCCTGTGCATTTCTCCCTGTCGACCTGTGCTGCCATTATCAACTCCTCCTTTTGCTTCATACCACGCCAAGATCAAACACTTTCCTTCCGGTCCTTCAGTGTAATAGCCCCTTTGGGACATATCTGCACGCAGCGGCCGCAGCCGACGCACTTGTCTGCGTCCCCCACTGCAGTACCCCTGATCATGACGGCTTCGGCAGGACATATCTGCACACACCTCCCACACCTGGTACACATGGAGGAATCCACAGAAGCAACACGTCTCTCTCGACCGATGCCCCGCTCCGCCCGTCCGATCTGCTCTTTCAGCTCCTGCAGACGGCTCTCCAGATCTTGCTCCTGAAGCTTCAGCACTTCCAGTTCATCAACTGCTCCCCCAGACGACGGAACTCCGACCTCATCGGGTACCGCGTTCCGGGCATATCCCTGTGGAAACCAGCGCACACCTCTTCCTCCGCCTCTTGCCCCACCTCGGTTTCCTCGTCTCATACGCATATGACCTCCCTTAACACGTTCTCATCCGTTCAGATCCTGCCATAGCCCGGAGAGCAGTTATGGTGTCCTGCTTTTCCACGGTGAAGTCTGGACGCACGAACAGGCGGTCGGTCCCTCCACATCACAGTCCAGAAGGCGGACATGTTTTCTCTCTGTCTCCGGGCGGTTCTGCTCCCGCTCGGCGAGAACATACGCCGGATTCACCGCAAAACCTGCTTTTCCCGTACCGCCCTTCCCGGAGGCCACAGTAACTAGCATTCTCGAGATTCCCTTCCATCACTCACCCCCTTCCTCCGTACTTCACGACTATCTCGTTCGAAGGATTCAGCCACGCGTCTTCACTTTTTTCGTAATGGAGACGCCAACTGCGGCTCTGGAAAACATCTACGTCTACATCGAACGCTGTCAGTACATCCGGCTTTTCAAACGTTACGATGTAGTGCTTTGTGCCGTGCGGCGGCACTTCGAAGGCCATCGGAGTCTCATCCGCCACGCCGAGTTCGTCCTCAACTGCGTCTTCGATGTAAGCGGCGATTTCCTCATTTGCCGGGTACCTGGCAGTCGGCGAACAGGAAAGGGTATAGCTGGGCGTGATGTGCACGGGCAAATCCAGATGGTTCGTGTAGTGAAAAACGAACACGAGGTAGTCTCGACTGCCTAGGAGAAGCGGCGCGTAACGCCAGGCGGGGAAAAAGTCCCACTGAAGTTCCAACCCGTTCTCCGTAAGGGCTTCTGCACGCTCTCCCGCGCCCGAAGAACCGGGTGGGTATGTAACATATCTGGCCGGCGCCGTGGTAAACAGGAATGTGCCGAGGATGAAAGGAATCAGAACGAACGCCGTACCGATTACCGTCAGGCCGGGCCCAAGGGACCTTCTTCCCGGTTGCTTCGCCTCGAAGAAGGCGCCGCTGCGCAGCCACTTGAGAGTTCCGAATACGACGATAATCCACACTGCCGCTGCCGCCATATTCAACCCTATCAGCAGGGGGTGCAGGATATGCGGCGCGACGGCCTTCGCGAGAAGTCCTGTGGCCACAATAAAGGCCTCGAAGGGAAATGTGTACGCCCACCAGGCGAAAGCAACATGATGATCGCTTCTGGAAACGTAGTAACAAAACATGATAATGGCGACCACCAGCCACCACGCAGAAAACCCCCACAGGATGCTTGCGAAAACTTTTATGACGGGGAAAAGTGCGGCAAACCGCAGTCCGAAAAGCATGCCGTGAGCCGCTTCCACCGCCTCTGCAAATTTCATCAGGAATACCACCAGGATCGCTGTCGGGGCGATGGCGACCATCGTGGTGGCCGCCAGCCGGCCCGCTGGGATAGTGGCGTATACGTAACGGTGCCATACCGCGGCTCCCACGAAGATGAAGTTGAAGATGCCCGTCCCCAGAGCCACCGCTGAGACGACGTAGAGCCACGGAGCCAGGCTGGTTTCAGCCCAGTGCACATCCATGGAACACACGCCCAGCACCGGAATGATCAGGTGTGACACCGGGGGTATGAACCAGGCAAAATTGGCGTGTTCCAGACGAAGCTCTCTGTTCAGAAACTGGCTTCGCACCAACAGGTAGCCAAAGATAAAGATGCCGGCGGCTCCTATGAAGAAGAACACAATCGCCGCACGATAAGCAATCGCAGGGCCAAACAGCAGCGGGCCCAGTTTATTCGTTCCGGTGCCCGCCAGTATGAAGCTGATGGGTATGGTGGGGAAGAAATTACCCCTGACCGGATGAAGAAGATCCTTCTTTATTTCTTCAGGGTACCAGAAGAATCGGAGCGTCCATGGTATCAATACCGCTATGAACAAGACAGTGGCCAGCAGATAAAAACCGAGCCCCACATAGAGCAGGGGCGCGAAGGGCCGTGCTGTTTCCGAAGCGAGCTGCATGGTAATGGAAAGTGCAGCTGTACCCATCACCGCCGCTCCCCATTCCGGACCGAAATGCTTCACGATTCTTTTCAACATGCCAATCTCCTCTCTTTATTTCCGTGTCTAAAGCATAATATTTGCCGTTTGCGTCATACCGATGCCTTAATCAACTCCACGATCGTCCGGCAGGGCCTCTGCAATACAGCGATCGTTTAAAGGGAAATAGCACAGGGCCGCCGCCCCGTTATCGGTAAAGATTATTATCTGTGTGGGTTGGTAAACCACAGCGGGGATCGTCATACCGCCGAAACCTGCTCGGCTGACCTTCATTTCGGTCCTACCCGGTCTTCGTTTCTCCATGGTCTCAGCTCACGATTTCAGGTTCACTGCTACCGTTCGGCATTGTTTCGAACGCTTTTCTCTCCGCCCAGGCTATTCGCCAGCGTCAAGGATGTTGACCCCTTCCAATGTTATTGCATCTTGACAATGTTCTACCTATAGACTATTGTTCGGGTATCAGAACGTCAAGGTTTTTTTCAAGGATTTTTCATACCCATGGTACATGTGGATACGGCGCACGATGCCGCCCCAGAGTTGGAGCAACGCAACATGCGTTGCGGAATCATACACGGCGCCTTCTTCCAGATGGCAACGGCGTTTGCGGACCCGCATGCCGTGGTTCCCCTGTTTCTTGCCGGATTCACGGAATCGCGAACGCTCATAGGGTTTATAGTCAGTCTGGTAACGGCCTTCACCGTGGTACCTCAGCTGAAAGTGGCGCGTATTATGCGGCGCCGGCCGCGTTCCGCCCGGCCCTTCATGCTGGCGGGCATCTGGACCCGCTGCGGCGTCTGGGGAATCATAGCGCTGATCGCGATCACATGTTCCCGCGGTACTATATGGGTACTCATCGTCTTCGCGGGCCTGGTTACCGTCTACTCACTTGGAGGGGGCGTGGCAGTTCTTCCTTTTCGACAGGTTATCAGTGAGACAATTTCGCCTGAGCGAAGAAGCACGTTCTTCGGACAACGCTTGCTCACCGGAGGTCTTCTCGCCGTTATGGCCGGAGCCATAGTAAAAGCGGTCCTCGGAAATGAGAACCTCATCTGGCCGCGGAACTATGGGATCCTTTTCGCCCTGTCCTTCGCAAGCCTGGCGGCCGCCTACACCGCCATGTCCGGCCTGCGCGTGCCCGACCGGGAGGTTGTGCCGCTGTCCACTCCCCCCCCCTCTCTTCGTTCCGAGCTCAGTGATGTGTGGCGCGTGTATCCGATACTCAAACGGCTGATCATCGTTCGTCTCCTTTCGGGCGGCCTGCCTCTGGTACTGCCTTTCCTTACCTTGTACGCCACGAAGGAGATCGGAATTTCCCTGCGCTGGGTGGGCATTTTCATTGTGGCTCACAAGTGCGGCGCCGTCCTGGGAAATCTTGGCTGGATGCCCCTGGGAAACAAATTCGGCACGCGGCTCGTGATCTTTTCGGGATTGGGAATGTCCGCGGCCGGCCTTACAGCGATTGCCGTTTCGCAATCCGCCGCCGCGCTGACCACGGCATTTGCTTTGGTAGGAGGTTCCATGAGCGCCACGGTCGTGGGATTCAGCGGTTATATCCTGGAGCTCGGAAACGCAGATACCCGGCCCCTTCTCAACGCCATCGAGGGAACACTGCTCTTTCCTCTCTATTTCATGCCGCTATTCGGAGGGCTGGTGGCGGACAGATTCGGATACAGAGTGCTGGTTCTGGCGGGAATCGTGCTCGTCGCGGCCGCCTGCGTAACCGCCGCCGTCACGCTTTGCGAGCCGAGACGAAAGGACCCCGCGTGCGGCCCGTATGCGGGATTATGATGCAAGAGTGATTGAAGGAAAGCCCGGCGTTGCGCCAATCTGCCGGCGATCCTCTTCGTGTATCTCCAAAGCCGCACCAGGTTGAGACCTGCCCTCCTGTGGTTACCGTAACAGGTGACACGATGCCGACCGAAGAGGTCGAAGTGGTTTACAGTTGAAGCGAGTTGTGATCAAAGATGGGTTTGCTTCAAGGGTAAGCGCG
>CAYMFW010000248.1:0-2309 GCA_964389785.1 uncultured Planctomycetota bacterium | reverse complement strand
ACGGGCATCATGCTGCAAACAATAGCGCAGATCCCTGTGTATAATGTGTTTAACGGGCGCCTGGATCTCGTCGCCAATGCGATCAAGAACGCCAATTTCCGCACCTCTCTGTTTTGGCTACTGGGCATGGTGCTCCTGTTCCAGTTCCTGCTTTTTTTTGCTTATGGCGGCTTCCAGTTCTTCCAGGGCAAGAATTTGGTCCGGCCGAACGGAGTGGGCGGGGAGGGCTGCTTCTCTCTCCCGGAGCCTGGCCTGAAGCGATTCGAGCTCCTTCTGTATCTCCTCACTTTCACTACTCATGAGATGATACCTTCTGCAGAACTACAGCGCGGGAAAAGAATGCCGTGGAACGGCTTACTCAGGGATCTTGTCCGCCTGCACATATTTGACCAGAATATCCGCAGAATCCAGGATCAGGTATTGTTCTCCGTCCTCCTCGACATCCGTGCCGCCGTGCCGGCTGTAGATCACCCGGTCGCCGACAGCGACTTCTTCCGTGGCGTCCTCGGCCACTGCGATGATCTCCCCCTCAACGGGCTTCTCCCTGGCTGTGTCCGGGAGAATAACTCCACCCGTCGTTTTCTCCTCAGCTTCCAGTCTCTTGACAACAACACGTCCGTTCATCGGGCGTACCTTCATTGTGCCGTCCTTTCTCCTTTCTGCCTGATTCCCAGCAGATTCGCTATTCTCGCCCGGTCATACCCTACCACTATGCGGCCGTTGATATCGATCTGCGGGACCGCCTGTTGTCCACTTCGTCTTACTATATCCCTGGCCGCGCGTTCGTCGCGGGAAATATCAACTGCGCGAAAGGGAATATTATTCTCTCGCAGATAGCTTTTCACCTGGCCGCACGGCGGGCACCCGGGGCTTGTATACACCGTAACCCTGGGCGGCCTCTTGCTTTTTGTTCGTCCCATGTGACTGGGGGCCGCGCCGCCGAGTTGCGTCGCGTAAAACGCCGCACTTTCCACACCGAGAAATCTCGCCATCTCCTTTCCATCCTTCATGACAAGGACCGTGGGAACGCTTTCAACATGGAATTCCTTATGTACTCCCTTGGCCTTCTGAACGTCCAGGGCACAGACCGGGATATCTTCATATTCCTCCGCGAATTTCTTCAGTTCGGACAGCCCCCGCTCTGCCGCGTCCGAAAAGCTTCCCCAGAACATCAGAACGAAAAAGTCCCTGTGCGTGGAGCCGAACTCCTCAAGATGCGCGTGGTTTTCTATCCACTCCAGCATTATTTCCTATCCCCTGCCCGGGACCTGCTCCCGTGTCCTCCCGGCAGATCGTCTCGCGTGTCCTTTATGTACTTCCTGATACACTCCCTGCATGTCTTTCCCCCCACACCTTCCTTGAGAAACTGCTCGAACTCCTGCAGCCACGTCTTGCCTCTCGTGGAACGAGTTCCGACAAAAGCAAGGAAACACACGAATTTCTCCAAGGCTGGATTGTCTATTGCATGTTCGATCTCGCAGGCGATCGCAGCCGCACGCTCGGGCTTGATGGTCAGAACATCCTGGAGGAATTCCAGTATGATCTTATGGCGCACCAGTATTTCTTCCGCCTGCTTCTCTCCCTCCGGTGTAAGGGTTACCGGCTCGTATGGCTTGTAATTGAGTAGATCCTTCTCGGACAAGACCTGCAATGCCGCAGTCACCGCGGACTTGGCTACGTTGAGAGAGGAAGAGATGTCACTGACGCGCGCGAAACGCTTCTCGCGCTGGAATCTCAGCACCACTCCAAGGTAGTCCTCGAGTTTTGCGCTCAGCTCACGAACCAAAACAAGACCTCATATCACTTTGTTCATGTCCTTTAATTCTATTCTAGTAGACAAACAATAGTCAAGAAAAGATCGAAGTGCGGCCCGGGCTACCCGGGTCGGAGCGTCCATGGTATCAATACCGCTATGAACAAAACGGTGGCCAGCAGATAAAAACCGAGCCCCACATAGAGCAGGGGCGCGAAGGGCCGTGCTGTTTCCGAAGCGAGCTGCCCTACCTATAGTCTATAGAAAACCCGGCGCCGGTAAGCACCTTTCTTACCGAAGAGCACGCCGGCGAATCTTTCGGCAGTTCCAGAAGCGATGTGCCGTTCAAGTTGCAGGTCTCCACGTTTTGGTCCCGTTCGATCCTTCCCAGATATTGTCTTTCGCCGCCAGACAGATAACTCTCCGCCTGTTCGGTAAATGCGTAGTTACCGACAAGATAAAGGTTCTTATAGTTTATCCCGATGGAGTGGGTGACCGCCTCTACCCTCTCCACGTGTTTCCTGGACTTGGAAGAAGGATCGAGGATAATGAATAT
>CAYMFW010000247.1:575-6808 GCA_964389785.1 uncultured Planctomycetota bacterium | reverse complement strand
CAACGAAAGGCGAATCCACCACGCAGAGGAGACAGTGCGCAATTACTCCTGCAGCCCAGGATGCGCTGATGAGCCTGACTATGAGTCAGACATCATCGATTTCCTCACCGACCTTCGTCACTTCTGTGCAAGCGCTGGTCTGGATTTCGAAAGTTTCTCCCGTATGGCTGAAGGCCATTTCGACTGTGAAGCCGAAGAGGAGGACCCAGATGACACTGAAACCGATTCTTGAGAAAGCTGTAGCCAAGAAGATCAAGAACGAAGAGATCAAGACAGCCAAGAACGACGCGCCTTTGGAGTTCTACAAGAGGCGTCTTGAGTGGGAAAGGTCGTGGCGTCGCAAGAAAAAGACGCCGCGACCCCGGCCCGGCGACAGCCGACCCGGTCAGACAGGAAAGGATAAAGAGCAATGAAGATATCAGACAAGATCGTGATGTATGGAGAGCGTACCTTGAGCAATCAGGACCTGCTCTCAGCGTTTCTTGGCAACGCAATCGCCAGGAACCTTCTCGAGAAGTACGACTCCCTAAGGCATGCGGGAAGAGCGACTATTGCGGAGCTTACCAGCATCCCGAAGGTCGGCCTGGTCAAGGCAGCTGTCATAAAGGCTCTGTTCGAGCTGGCAAGCAGGCTGGCCTCAGGCGAACTCCAGAAAGGACAAGCAGTCAGGTCACCAGAAGACCTGGCTGAGATGTTCATGAACAGGCTTCGTGATCTTCCAAGGGAAGTGTTCATGCTGCTGTGCCTGGACGGCAGGAACAACGTCCTGTGCGTGCGACAGGTATCAGACGGCTCGCCAGCCCAGGCCACGCCCAGCATATATGGGATCCTCCACATAGCTGTTGGCCAGGGAGCAGCCGGCATTGCCTGCGTCCACAACCATCCGTCGGGAAACACCACACCGAGCAGAGATGACAAGATCTTCACCAGCGCACTCAAGCAGGTCTGCGATGCCCTGCAGGTGAAGTTCATAGACCATATCATAATCGGAGACAACAGCTTCTTCAGCATGGCTGAAGCAGGCATTCTCTGACCAATCCCGCAAAACGACCCTGAACAGCAGACTATTCATACGGACGGAACGATGTCCGGAAAGGAGGTTCGGAACCATGAAGCAGAAGGTTTGGTACTGGGACAAGGACGACAAGCAGAGAGCAGGCTACTTCGTGAGAACCATCGAGAAGGGCAAGTACTTCGGCCTCATCGAAGTCGAGAGCAGCGTCGGGAACCTCTGCCGGGTATCTCCGGACAGAGTGGAATTCATGGAGGAAGAGGAGGAAGGAAAATGCACAACCGCTAGTTCATGACCGCAAAGAAGAAGAGAAGAATCCTGAGATAGCGGAAGACATTCCAGAAGCACGGCATCACAGCCGGCTTCTGAGCTGAAGCCAGCCGAACCCCCAATCATTCCCACCCACCGTACCCGTTACCTCTTCGAATGAAAGGAGACCGCCATGAACTTTGTCCAGAGAATCTTGGCAGAGCGTCACGTCGCCGCAGGTGCTCTGCCCAAACCGATGTTGCTGCTCAGCAAGAACCACAAGACATCCCACTCCATCAACCTGCCCCTCATCAATTGCAGGCCGACCAAGAGATGTTCGGATGCATGCTACGCGTGCGTAGGCCCTCTTGCCTGGCCGAACAGCATCCGCAAGGCCCTGGTCATCGATGCCATGCTCAGGGAAGGCAGAATAGAAGGCCTTGTTTTCGAATGCAGGGACCTCCAGAACGTGAGACTTAACGGCTCCGGAGACCTGCGGCCGATCCATATTCCCGCAATCCTGAAGCTGACGGAGTCCTGCTCAAGGACAATCTTCTGGGGATTCACCCGCAACCGTGAAGTGGCTGAGGCATTGAACCGCAAGAGGGAAAACCTCTCTCTCATCGTCACGTTCGATGCCACGAGCCCAAAGGGAGAACTCGAAGACTACTGTGGCTCTCTGGCTTTCGGTCCGAGAAGGCCGAAGGACCCTGTACCAAAGGACTCGAGAATCTTGGTGGTCTTTCCAGAACATCATCTGGGCCACACGATTCCCGGTGTTCCTTCCCACCCGAAGGACTGCCCTGCCACCAGGGGAGCGCCTCGACTGCATGCGTGCCAGAAGTGCCGGAGGTGCATGAACCCCTTTGAATCGCTCTCCACGCCTTCCTGACAAAAGCCCTCCTGCAATCTTACCAAGGATGCTGATTGAAAAGGGGAATTCGTATCGAAATGACAGACTATTAGAACGGAGGATAGAATCATGGTGACTTCCTGGGTAACTCGCAAGAAGAAGAAGGGACGGTACATCTACGTTCTGCGTACCAAGACCGTAGGCCCTGATGGAACGGAGAAGATCACCGAGCGCAGTCTCGGTCGCAATGCCAAGCGCGCACGAGAGGTCGAGCAAGAGATTCAGAGAGCCGAGAAGGCATCTTTTTGGGGCGTTGGCGCCATGGTTACCAAGAAGACAAAGGGACTGGCGAAGGAGATATCCACACTCTTCGCTGGAAGGAGCGACGTTCACATGAAGAGCGTGCAGCAGACCTTCGAGAGGTTCATAAAGAGCGTATCTCCGCCTGAATACCTGGCCGATGTGACCCCCGCTCATGTAGACCAGTTCAAACTCGCGCTCATGTCCCGCGTCTCTCCGGTAACAGTCAACAAGCATCTCCGGAACTTGCGGGCCGTGTTTGGCCGTGCCGTCAAACGCGGATATCTAGCACGTAATCCGGTCAGTATGGTCGATTTCATGAGCCTTCAAGAGCCTGCGCCAAAGGACCTGAGTTTTGCCGAATTCGGGAAATTCTTCAATGCCTGTGAGGCTCCGGTAGACCGCGTGTTCTTCCGCGTACTTGCTGTAACAGGCTTGCGCGTGGGCGAACTTGCAGTTCGTCAGTGGGAGGATCTGACCCTTGAGAGTCATCGGCTGCTCATAACCGGGACAAAGACAGGAAGGGCTCGAATCACGTTCCTCGGGGAACACAGTCTCGAGTTATTGATGGAATATCGCAGGACCTTGGGCAATCCGATAAATGGCCCAATGTTTCCGCCTGTGATCAAACATCCGTCGTGCAGATGGTCAAGACGGTGTGGTCTTATTTGTGCTCGCGCCGGTCTCGACCACTATACTCCGAAGGATATTCGTTCCAGTTATCTTCCTCGGGGACAGGAATTGGGTAGGCGTTTCGACGTGGGTGATAAAGGTCTGGGCCACAAGCCCAAAGGAATCGGGGCGAGACATTACAACCCGATCGATGTCGAACTCCTTCGCGACTACAATGAGGCCCTAGATGAAGCTCTCGAAGACGCATGTCAGTCAGAAGAAATCCAGTTACGTGACCCCTACGTGACCCCCCCCTCCAAATCCAGCCAAACAGGCAGACCTGCCAGGAAGAGCAAGAGACCCGCAAGTGCGTAACCTTGCGGGTCTTGCCTCCTTCTTCCTGGTGGGCGAGGAGGGATTCGAACCCTCACGGGGGTTACACCCCCAAGGGATTTTAAGTCCCTTGCGTCTGCCGTTCCGCCACACGCCCTTCTTTTCCGGAATTGTTTCCGGACGCACTACTTACGTTACGTCGCACCGACCCCGAATCACCCCTCGAAGACCTCTGTGTCACGTATGTGTCACGTCGCCTCGCTTTCTGGTAGGCCTTTTCGATCCGGGCGCCGTATACCTCCACAGCCGCCTTGAGCTCATCCAGGTCTACCCTATCATAGTGCCGTTCGCCCACGCCGACAAGGGCGTGGCCCAGGAGGACCTCCCCGACCATGTAGTCGAGCTTTGCCGCATCTTTGGACGATACGGCCTTGCGCAGCTCCCGCCAACGCGGCCTCACGCTCTGCCTGAGGCACTGCGGCGTGAAGGACCCGATTCCTGCCCTGTCGCAGATGGTTCTGCAGCGGCATGTCCAGGTCTCCACCCTTTGCGTAGAGAACACATGGCCTCCGTCGGCTCCCCTCTCGTACCAGAGCCGCGTCAACAGTTCCCGGCTCGCCTCGTCGAGCGGAACAACTCGCCTCTGCTTCGTCTTGGTACCGTGAACTGAAATGGCACCGACTTCGCTGAGGTCGATATCCTGCCAGGTCCTCTTGCTTAGTTCACCCGACCGCATTCCCGAGACCATGAGGATCCGGAAGAACAGGTGTTGCTCCGCGTCATCCTCACATGCCGCAAGAAACTTGCCCATGTCATCGAACGAAACCTCCGCCCTGGCCGGAAGTTCGGCCTTGACGAAGGACTCCTTTATGACTGGACAATTCGTCAGGTAACCCTCCCTCAGAGCGCGGCGCAGGACAATCCGAAGGGATCGTACCGCCTTATTCACACTGAACGGCGACAGTCCTCTCTCGAGAAGGGACCGCACGTATAAGTCAATGTGAGTCGGGCGCAGATCCAGCAACCGAAAGTGCTCCCCCACGACTTCCGAGAACTCGTCCCATGCCCTTCGAACAATCCGGACATGGGACTTCGAACTCCCGGTGAGCCAGAGAGGAATATCTTCCTTCAGGTCGGACATCTTCTTACTGACGTTGATACCAACGCCCCCCAAGACCTCCGCCTGCTTCATCTGCTTACCGCGCTCCGAGGCATACTTCTTGTCATGCCCCAGGGAGCGTTGCGTGACAATCTCCTTGCCGTTTGGAGCTACCGTCTTACTCCGCAAGACGTACACCACGCGCCCCTGCCTATCAACTCTTTGAGTGATCCAGCTTGCCAATGTCTATCACCCCCTTTCGGCAAAAAAACCGGACCCACGGTGGATGTGCTGAGAGACCAAAGGTCTGACAGCCCGCGAGTCCGGCTAGTCTCCACATCATAGGACAGCCTCTCAACACATCCACTGTAATACTACCCCCCAGACGGCACTTGTCAAGGGATCACGCTTCAATTCTCATGCTTTTCCGCACCGCCGCAGATAATCGTCCACATCCCCCGCTCGCCAACGCAGTCGGCCGGAGACCAAGACGCCTCGAAGCCGGCGCATGCGGTGGAGATACTTCACTGCTTCGCGAGGGCATTTCCGATCGCCGAACCCAAGCCGTTCTGCGACCTCATCGATGGTCAGAATATGGCCCGGGCCCTGATGCTGACCGCATAAGGAATGTGTTGTCTCCTCAAACTCGAGATGTGCAATGACCGTCTCACCTGCATGCTTCTCGAGCAAGTGAATCAGATCAGCCACACTACCCTTGATCTCGACCATATCTCTCCAGCTACATTCAGGACCTAAACTGACGCAACTCGCCCCGCATTGCAACCTTCGGCCGTATCAGAAGTTGCACCTTCAATCCTAGTCGCCGCAGAAAACATGTAGCAGATTCGGACAGAATTCGGACACTTTTCCGCGTCGAGCCGACCGATGTTTCGTTCATGTCACCCTATGCCGGCTCTTCGTCCCCGGTCGTTCACCAGCTTCATGACCTCTTCTTTGGGTACCACGTACTGAGCTTGCTGAGTGCGTCCCCTCTTCACGGCGTTGATGCGGCCCTCCCTGATATACCTGCGGACCGTGTGAGGGCTCACGTTGGCCAGCTGAGCGGTTTCTCGAACCGAATAGACGGGCTTCTCGTACCGCTCTTCCTGGGCATAAAGGGCCTCCTGGATCTCCACAAGGCGGGCCAGGAGATCGTTGCTCTGCTCTACTGCGAGCGTGAGCTCTCTGATTTCCCTGTCGGTCGGCGGCACGCAATATCCTCCATCAGCGCTCAATGTCCGGGTGGCGATTGCCCGCGTGGCAGACTGGGCACGTCCAGCCCATGGTCTGCCTTTCCGTATTCTCTTCTATTTGTTGAACCATCGCTCCCTCCACGTCAGCTTGTAACGGTGGATCCTTGTCTTGGGGAAGGCAAGAAGGTTGTCGGTCGACCGCGTGCTTGCCACGATGACTGACTTCTCCCCGGGGAGACGATTTCGTTTCCACGTCTTGGCGATCTCGTCGCATTGCGTCAGCGAAATCTTGTCGATCTCCTCTGCGGCAGCCGCGCTGCAGACCGCCTTGGTTATAAGCGCCGCCGGCACTGCCAAGAGCGCCGCCGGAGGACACCCGAGGAGGACAGCAGCGGCAGCAGCGAAGGTGCCAACTCCCACAGCGCTCACGGTTCCTCCCGGGTCTTTGGTCTTACTGATTCGTTTCATGTACCTTTCCTTTCTATAGAATCCTGAATGTCGTTCGGGCGTATATTCCGCGCCTCCTCAGGGAGAATACGGAGCCGTCCAGGACATCTACCTTGGTCTCCACACTGGCCGCCA
>CAYMFW010000247.1:0-565 GCA_964389785.1 uncultured Planctomycetota bacterium | reverse complement strand
TCGGATGATCTGTTCCTCAGCCATTCTCCTATCATGGACGCATGGTCGGAAGATATACTCTGTTGAACAGCCAGACTGGCGCACTCTTTCAGCAAATCATATTTGTCCTTCCCATTAACGTCCGGAATGTAATCATCAATCCTCACTAATTCCCGCATCTGCATTTCCTCCCTATTTTGCCTGCTCCATCAACCGAGCGAGTCACTCGCAGGGCAGGTACGCTTCGACCCTGTTCCAGTGCGTCTCAGGGTCACTCTTCTTCGGTACCACCGAAACCAATATGTCCACTCTCCTCCCCAGAAGATCGTTCGACTCGAACTCATCCCCGTCTTTCTCCACGCCGGCGGCAGTGAGCAGCTCGTCCGTCTTCCACTGGGTAGTGTGGACAGCAACTATCCAGTCTCTCAACGTGCGCCCTTCGTACTCTTCGTTCTCTACGATCCTCAAAACCAGGCTTATCTGAGGTTTTCCGCCTTTGGAGACGTCGGGATCGGCCTTTACGATTTCCGCTGGAAACAGGGGTCAGCTCGCCCTCAGTTTCAGGGGTTTGAACGCCGTCAGTAGC
>CAYMFW010000246.1:0-6815 GCA_964389785.1 uncultured Planctomycetota bacterium | reverse complement strand
AGAGATACTCCCGGGCGTCCGCCGACTTCAAGTTCGCGGCAAGCGTCGCCTCGTTCGGGATGATACTCAAGAACTCTCCATACCGGGGAGACGCCTCCCTCGCTTCGGTCATCGAGCTGGCAGGAGAAGGAATCGGCCGGGACCACACCGGCCATCGACGGGAGTTCATCCAGCTTGCGAGAAGGGCCAGGCAGATGAAGCGGGGCGGATGACCGGGTTACGCGTCCCCGATTCTCCTTCGGATATGCTCTCTCAGCTTTTCGCAGGCGGTTCTGATCTCCGGCGTGTCCGGCATGTGCGCCGCGATCCTTTCCAGGTAGCGCCTCTCCGCGAATTGCTCGAAGGTCCGCGTGAAGTGGAGGTCGTGGACCCATCCCATCAGGAGCAGCCTGAAGTCGGAGAATGTTTTGAGGTGCTCTGCCAGGACGATGCTGCCCGCGTCGAGGTCCGCAAGCACCTCGGGTGATACCTCCGGGGTATCCGGCAGGCCGAGGGTGATGAGCTCCTCCACGTCGTCCTCCGGGTTCTCGTAGTGGCGGATCATCAGGCCGAGTATGTCCAGCTTGTCTGCGTCGCGCAGCAGCTTCGTCAGGAGCAGGCACTGTTCCGTCTCGTCCGCGGGCGGCTTCGCCTGGTTGTGGTAGGAGATGACCCGGAATATCAGGTCGCGCGTTTCCTCGTCGAGGTCCGCCAGCACGTTCTCTCTCTTCAGGACGTTTATTCCGAGCCGGCCGTGGTCCTCCGAGTGCATGTCTACGACGCCGCGGTGCTTCACGTACTGCTCCAGCCGTCCTACGTCATGGAACAGGGCGGCCGTTTCGGCCAGCCGGGCGTTTCCTTCGGGAATGCTCTCGCTCTCGCACAGCGCCCTGACCTCGTCCAGTACCCGCCGGGTATGATGCTCCTTCAGCTCGATCTTGGCAAGGTCGTCCGGGGCGGATTCCTTGAAGCGGGCGACGTAGCCTTCGAACCATGTGCGGTACGCGTCGAACTGGGTGTCGGTTATCATGCTAGTTAGTTAGTTGTCCCCGAATCAGCAGGAACTATGAGACGGAGCCGTAGGTGTTGAGCTCCAGCTTGAGGCAGTCGGGGCAGTAGGCGGGCTTGGACCAGGTGCCGAGCTTCACGTGCAGCTGGTGCAGGCGGGGCCAGATCATGTCTTCGCCGCACCGCTTGCACTTCAGTACCTTGGGGTCGTTCTTCCTCATGAACTGGGCGCATTTCCTGCACATCTTTTCGGCCTTTTCTCTGGGCTTGGCGCTCCGCTTGAACGCCAGCTGCGCCTCGGCGCTCCACGTCCAGGTGCCGTCACAGCCTTTGTGTTTGCAGGGCATCTCCCGGTCTTCGTACTGGCTGATCTCCCTGGAGCATTCCTCGCACATCCGGTGAGGCGGCTTGGTGTGCCCCTTGGCGGCCGCCTCTATCTGCATCACCCTGGTCCAGAGCCACGTGTTCTTGCAGCCCGCGACGCGACAGCGAAGACGGATATCCGACGCGTCCCGGTATCTGCTGTTGCAGGGGTCGCACATGCGCATCGGGGTCCCGTCCTTCCCCTCGCGCTTCCACTCCAGCTGGGAGAAGCGCCGCCATATCCACTTGTTTTCGCATCCCCTCACCCGGCACGGAAGCTCCTGGTCCGCCAGCCCGGCGAGAATATCTCTGCATTCCCTGCACATCGGCCGCGGCGGGTCCTTTTTCCCCTGCAGGTCCATTTCCAGCTGGGCGAAACGGTTCCACTTCCACATATTCGTGCAGCCCCGGACACGGCACGGGAGTTCCTTGTCCGTGTAGTTTCGCAGTTTCGAGTAGCAGGACTCGCACATCTTGGCGGGGGGGGTGGGGTTGCCGCTGCCGTCGTCCGCCCTGGTGCGCTCCGGGCCGGGCCAGACCCAGGTGTTCTCGCATCCCCGTATCTTGCACTTCACCGCCAGGTCTTCCAGCCCCCTGGCCTTCTTCTGGCATTTCTTGCAGGTCCCGTTTCTGGGCGGCTCCGTCCGGCCGCCGTCGAGCGCCTTCTGGCGGGCCTTGGCCTTCCATGTCCAGGTATTGGCGCATCCCGCGGTGCTGCAGGGCACCTCCATGTCGGCTATCTCGTGCTGGCCGGCGTAGCACGCGGCACACATGCGCTCCGGCTCGCCCTGCTTACCCTGGCGGAGCCATTCGAGCTGGTCGCGCCCCTCCCACGTCCACGTGTTGGCGCATCCCTCCACGCAGCAGGGGATCTTCTTGCCCGCAATCGCGTCAAGCAGAGAGGGTCTCTGTGCCATTCGTATCTTCCATTCCCCAGGAAAAATTCGCCAATCAGGGCCTGACACCGTCCGGCCTGGAAGAACTGATTCTAGTGTCTGGAGGCTGTTTGTGCAAGGGTTGTCCGCCGTGAATCGTTGACTACGGTCCTCTTCTAAGCGACAATATCCGAATTAGACCGTCGCCGACGAGGGTGTTCCGTATGCAGAAGCCGATCCGGTCAGCGCTGATTCTCCTGGCGATCCTGCCGATGCTTCCGGGCGTTTCCCCCTTGTTCGGGGCGGACGGTCTCCGCGATCCGGACAGAATCTTTCAGGAGCAGGTCTACAAGCATCTCAAGGAGCTGAAGCCGAAGCTGGATACCCGCTGCGTGAAGGCCTGGGTGGGCGTGCAGGAGATCGGGTCCCGGGCGTCATCGGCGATCCGCGTCGGGCTGGACTCCGAAGACGTGGCGGTTCGCGACGCGGCGAGCTACTATCTGGGCCAGATAAGCGGGCGGAAGTACGAGAGCGGGACGTTCTGGAAGAAGTGGATGGACGAGCAGGCCCAGCTTTCCATGGAAGACCTGCTGAAGGTGTGCAAAGACGGGAAGGACGCGAAGAAGGTGGACATGGCGGCGGCGGCGCTGGCGCTCTACTACACGGAGAAGGCTCCCGCAAAGCTTGTTGAGCTAATAGTTTCCGAGAAGTGGAAGAGGGGAGACCGCCTCGCGATCTTCGGCGTGTACGCGTTGGACCCGGTCGAGAACCGGCTGAGGAAGGAGCGTCACGCCGAGGTGCGTGTGCGCCTGACGATGCATCTGGGCAAGCTGTACGATCCTCGGGTGCTCGACGTGATAGAGATCGCGCTGAACGACGACAACGGTGAGGTGAGGACCCAGGCGGTCGCGGAGCTGGAGCACATCGCGCTGTACAACCCGGCTGCGGCGGAGGACGCGGTCCGGGTGCTCGTGAAGACGCTGGGGAATTCCAACCTGACCGTCGTCACCGCCGCGCGCAGGGCGCTGGAACTGAAGAGCGTGCGTGCCATCGTCGAGCGGCTGGTGAGGATATACGGTTCCGCTAAGCCCAGCGACACCCACTCGATGATCATGATGGGTCGCATGTACGAACATGGCGCCGGCATGTCCAAGGACAGGAAGAAGGCCCTCGAGTACTTCGACACCGCCCGGAAGAAGGGCGACCCGGAGGGCAAGAAGGAGTACGACCGGCTTCGGCTTCTCGTCGAGCGATAGCGAAAAAAGTGACTCACATTTCCGGTTGACAGACGAATTTCACACGCTGATAATCACCTGTCGGCGGACCCAGTACGGTAACGGGCTCTATCATCGGGAGGATCGGCATGAGGCGCTGCGATTATACGGTAGCAGTAAGTCTTATCGTGGTGGTGGCGTTCGCGCTCGCCTGCGGAGGCGGGGGCGGCGGAGGCGGCGCGTCGACGGTGGAGGTGACCGGCACCGCGCTCAACAGCTGGGGATATCCGGTGCCGGGTGCGACGGTGACGATCGCGAGCGATCCGGTGGTTGTGATCACCGCGTCCGACGGCACGTTCACGGCCGACGTGCTTCCCGGTGAGCACGACATAACCATGGCGAAGGACGGAACCACGTTCTACGAAGGCACGCTGACGGTCGAGGCCGGCACGCCGCTGGTCCTGGGAGACCTGGTGCCGACGACCGCGTACTCCCCGCTCGCCACGATAACGGTGACACCGCAGGACCTCGACCTCTCGGTGGACGAGGGGGCGGTCAGCGTGGTTACCATGTACGACACCGCGTGGACCGAGGTCGACACCGACAATGCGGCGCCCTTTACGTTCGAGGTGGAGCCAGGGGAGGCGTTCGTGTTCGTCGTGGATTACGCCAACGGGCAGGCGGTCGGGGCGATCACCCCGACGGTGACCGGCGACCTGACCCAGCAGGTGTCGGTCGATACTGAGGTCGCCATGAACATGATCGTCGCCACGGAGAACGTTCCGAACGACTTCACCGCGGCGAACCTGACCAGGACGCTCGACGCGCTCCTGACCGACGCGAACACCGCGGTAGACAACATGAACGACTTCCTGTCGGACCGGAACACCAACAGAGATGCCGACCGCATCACCGACGCGGTCCGCGCGATCACGCTGGACCGGCTGAATCAGTACAGCTGGCTTGTCACCACGGACCTCGGCGCGGCCTACATCCGGGCCTACGGCGGGGGACAGGGAGGCATGAGGATGCTCGCCGACATCGTGAGCGATCCGCAGGCGCCGCTCAATCCGCACTTCACGTTCACCCGCTACAACAGCAACGCAGAATTCGATCTGGCGATGTCGGACCTCGGTACGGAGCGCTGGGACCTGCTGGAGTCGGACGGCATCCTGCCGCACATCGTTCCCGGCGGCAGGAAGATGGTCTTCATCGGAAAGAACGGCTCGACGAACGCGGGCAATTACAGCGTGCTCGGCGTGTACGTGAAGACGCTGGGGTCCGCGGCCGACCCGGTGCTCCTGACGCCGGCGACGCTGTTCTGCCTGACGCTCTCCATGTCGCCGGACGAGACCCAGGTGGTGTTTTCCGGGCGGTACGTCAGTCTTGCCAGCAGCAGCGATCCCACCTTCGGCGGGCCGCTGAACCTCTTCGTGATAAACGCGGACGGCACAGGACTGACGCAGATCACGAACGACGCGGACGTGTTCCCTTCATATGATGGAATGATCGACGGCAATTTGTTTCCGTCGTGGCATCCGGGCGGCGAGGAGATCATCTTCTCCCATTCCATGTTCGCGGCGTCGGACGCCGTCGCCGAGGACCGGCTCGAGAAGATCGCCCCCGACGGCACCGGAAGGACGGTGTTCTTCGACGTGGCCACGTACGCATTGCCTGACGCGCCTCAGTACTCGCCCGATGGAAGGTGGATCCTCTTCGACGCGATCCCGGACGGCGGGACGGATACGGAGCTCATGATGGTGATATACAACTTCGATCCCGACACGAACAATGTGAGCTATCAGGTCACCAGCAATACCTGCGAGGATTCGCTTCCGACCTGGTCGTACGATGGCCGGTTCATCATATTCAGCTCGGATCGGGGAGGAGAGGACGGCACCCTTGCGGGGGTGAACGCACTGAATCCGTTCTACGTCGTGGACGCCTACACCTTCGACGACATCGAAGACATGGATGACTTCGCGCTGGCAGGGTTCTACTACCGGCCGCGCTTCACGGCCACGGAAGCGGTGCTGGGCGCGGTGGACGGCGCGACCACGGACAGCGACGGCACCGTCATCATCGACGCGGGCAGCGACGCGCGGACGTGGGACGACCACAGCGTGAACAGCTACTACCGCGAGATCATCCCTGCCGCGAACAGTATCGGCATGAATTTCAACGTGCCGTCCTGGTTCTAGCCATGGCAGACATGCGAAAGATCGCGATAAACACCGGCGGGGGCGACGCGCCGGGGCTGAACGCGGTGATACGCGCCGCGACCCTCTCCGCGCTCCGGCTGGGCTGGGAGGTCTACGGGATACGGGAGAGCTACGCCGGCCTGCTCGACATGCCTTCGGAGGAGGGGATCATCCCTCTCACCCGGGAGCGGATACGGGGGATAACCCATCTGGGCGGCACCATCCTGGGCACCACTAACAAGGGGAATCCGTTCGAGTATCCGGTCGAGAGGAACGGTGAGACCGTTCTGGAG
The DNA here is from genome assembly GCA_964389785.1 of uncultured Planctomycetota bacterium. Classification (GTDB taxonomy): domain Bacteria; phylum Planctomycetota; class CAYMFW01; order CAYMFW01; family CAYMFW01; genus CAYMFW01. The sequence continues at coordinate 882 of CAYMFW010000246.1, read as the reverse complement.
GACCGCTCCGACGAAGTCGTGGCCGGCTTCAGGAAGCACGGATTCGACGCGATGGTGGCTATCGGCGGCGACGGGTCGCTTCGTATCGCGCACCAGCTCTCCGAGAAGGGCATACCGGTCGTCGGCGTGCCGAAGACGATAGACAACGACCTTGCGTCAACCGTTATCACGTTCGGTTTCGACACCGCGGTCGCCACCGCGACGGACGCGATCGACAAGCTTCACTCCACGGCGGAATCGCACCGGCGGGTGATGGTGGTGGAGGTGATGGGGCGGTACGCCGGCTGGATCGCGCTCAACGCGGGCGTGTCCGGAACGGCGGACGTCATCCTGATCCCCGAAATCCCCTACGACATCGAGAAAGTATGCGACAAGATCCGCGCGCGAGAGGCGGCGGGGCGTCACTTCGCGATAGTGGTGGTGGCCGAGGGCGCCAAGCCGGTTGGGGGGGACATATCCACCGCTGAATCCACCGAGATCGGCCGGGAGGTAAAGCTGGAGGGCGCCGCCGAGATAGTCGCGGCAGAGATCTCGAAACGAACGGAAAAAGACACGCGCTCGCTCGTGCTCGGGCACCTTCAGCGCGGGGGATCGCCCACGACGTTCGATCGGCTTATCGCGCTTCGCTTCGGCGCGGCCGCGATCCGGGCGTTCGAGGCGGGGAAGACGGGGGTGATGGTCGCGCTGGACCCGCCGACCGTGAAAGAAGTCCCGCTCGAGGAGGCGGTGTCGAAGATGAAGGGGGTCTCCCTGGACTGCGACACGATACTGACCGCCCGCTCGCTCGGTATCTGCCTCGGGGACTGAGACGGGAAATATCTACGGCACCGACCGGAAACGCTGGTAGACGTGGTGGGAGGAAACGTACCCCGGCGGAGAATG
>CAYMFW010000245.1:314-6870 GCA_964389785.1 uncultured Planctomycetota bacterium | reverse complement strand
TGCAGGCGGGCGGCGAGTTCTTTTGCTGTGCCGTTGTGAAAAAAGGGAGACAGACCTGAGGTCTGTCCCCTTTTTTCTTCCAGGACTTCCGGGTAGGCCAATCTGTTTGGGACGAGAGGAAACGCGCCCGCGGCGACGGCCTCGACCACGCTGATGCCGAAGAATTCGTGGTTGGCGGTTGAGACTATGACGTCGGATTCGGCAAGCGCCGCCTCGTAATCCTCCTTTTCCTTCTGATATCCCCACCTTACGACCCGATCTCCCAGCTTCTTTTTTGCCTCGTCGAAGACGGGGAGTATGTCTCTGGCGTCGCCTCCGCCTATTACTGATACGCGGAAGGGGACGTTTTTTTTCATCAGAATCCGGAGGGCTTCGAAGAATATCTCGGGGGCTTTGTCGAATTCCCAGCGGGCGGCCCATAAGATATGCAATGGCAAAGTGGGGACTGGCAACTTTTTGCTGCGCAAAAAGTACCCAGTCCCCAGTTTGCCGATGGGCGGATAGTGGACTTCGGACTTGGCGCGGATGCGGTCTACGTTGTCGAGCTTCTGGTTGTCGGGCATTCGCTTGAGGAAGGCGTGGAGCGCGTCCAGGAATTCTTCCATGTGAAATTTCGAGTTGAACCATACCCTGTCGGCGGCGAGCGCGGAGGTCATGTTGGAGAAGACGAAGTGGTAGTCGCGCTCGTCCTCGTTTGGCTTGGGGTAGGTGAGCTGGTTTTCGTGGAAGTAGATGAGCTTGGGCATGTGCCGGATGGGTTCGGGGGCGAGGCCGATGAATTCGGCGAGGTTGAGCATGTCGGAGCAGAATAACAGGTCCCAGGGCGGAGATTCAGGTTCCGGGGACAGGATGCGATCCTTTCGTCTGGGGACAGGTACCGCTTCCCTCGCTTCGCTCGGGACTTCCGGTACCTGTCCCCGGATGGCCTCGCGGACGCGGTCGCGGAAGATGATGGCGGAGTTTCGCATGCGCCATTTCCACTTGGCGGCTGAGAGGGTCATGAGGGTCCACTCGTGGCGGCTGCGGGCCATCCAGCCGTCGAGGAAGGCGCGATGACTGCCGCCATAGTAGGGCTCCAGGGCGAGTATTTTCACAATGCTCATTCCCATACTATAACAGTTTCGGGACGCCGGCTGAATCGACCTTGCGCGCTCGACTCCGCTGTGCTATCTTGCGCGCCATGAACACTATACGGAGAGTCCTCGGGCTCCTGGCGGCGGACGCGGCGATTCTCGCCCTGTCTCTCTATCTGGCGTTTCTGATAAAGCACGACTATCCTCTGACCTCTCTCGAGTTCGTCAATTTCCGGCGGGTCCTTCCGGCGTTGATCGTGCTTCGGCTGACGATCAACTACTTCTTGGGCCTGTACCGATGGCCGTTTCGATACGCGAGCCTGCACGAGGCCTACAGCGCTCTGCGCGCGGTGGCCCTGGGGTCCGTCGGGTTCGCGCTGACGGTGTGGGCGCTGCGTCTCGATACGCTGGCGCGTTCGGTAGTGGTCTCCGAGTTCTTGAGCTCGCTCGTTCTGATGACCGGCTACCGCTTTGCGCCTCGCGCCTTCTTCTCCCTGAGGAAGAGGCGCAGGAAACAGGGGAAGCCCACTCTCATCCTGGGCGCGGGTGACGCGGCGGAGCATCTGGTGCGGGAGATCTTCCGGGCGGACCAGGCGGCCAATCTGCCCGTCGCTTTTGTCGATGATGACCCGCTGAAGCAGAAGATGAAGCTCCACGGGGTCCCCGTCGCGGGAACCACGGACGACATCTCTCGAATCGTGCGCGAGGGGGGCATCGAAGAGATTATCTTCGCTATGCCGTCGGTGTCCGGTGAGAGACGACGGGAGATCATCGCGAAGTGCGAGACGGTGCATCTGCCGATCAAGACCCTGCCCTTCGTGAAAGAGAAAGGCGTGGGTGAAGCGGGCTGCGCGGACCTGAGACGGATCCGTCTGGAGGACCTGCTGGCGGGGGAGGAGGTGCGGCTCGACACGCCGAGTGTGTCCGGTCTGATCGAGGAGAAGAAGGTGCTCGTGACCGGCGCCGCCGGCTCGATCGGCTCGGAGCTGTGCAGGCAGATTCTGGATTTCAAGCCGAGCCGACTCATCATGCTCGACCACAACGAGAATCATCTCTGCTTCCTGGAGAGAGAGCTGGCGGGGCGGGGTGCCAACATCTGCGCGATAGTGGGGAGCGTCCGGGATTCGGAAAAGATGTCCGCGCTCTTCGGGCGGTACCGTCCGCAGGTGGTCTTTCACGCCGCGGCGCACAAGCATGCATCGCTCATGGAGCTGGATCCCGGTGAGGCGGTGAAGAACAACGTGATCGGCACCAAGATCCTCGCCGAGCAGTGTGAGCCGTTCAAGGTGGAGAAGTTCGTGTTGATCTCGACGAACAACGCGGTGAATCCCACGAGCGTGATGGGATGCAGTAAGAGAATCGCCGAGATGGTGGTACAGCATTTCGGGCGGAAGGGCGAGACACGCTTCTGTGCCGTGCGCTTCGGTAACGTGCTGGGGAGCGAGGGAAGCGTCGTTCCGCTCTTCCTCAGCCAGATAGAGCGGGGCGGGCCGGTGACGGTGACGCATCCGGAGATGAAGAGATTCTTCGTGCTGATTCGGGACGCGGCCCGGCTTATCCTGCAGACGGCCGCGATGGGGGAGTCCGGGAAGACGTACGTTCTGAGGATGGGAGAGCAGGTGAAGATCGATCTCCTGGCGCGCGATCTCATCTCTCTCTACGGGCTCCAACCGGACAGGGACATGAAGGTCGAGTACGTCGGCCTGAGGGAGGGGGAGGAGCTTCGCGAGCGGCTCGTCGGCGAGGACGAGAGTCTTATCGAGACCGCGTTCGAGCACATCCGCATCGTCGAGCCGGAGAAAGCGGGAGGGAACGTCGTCGAGCAGGTGGCCGTTCTGCTCGAGCTGATTTCGAACGCGGCCGTGCGCGCGGAAGTGATCAACACGATGAAGATGATAGTACCTTCGTACAGGAGTGCGCGTCGTGAATCCTGAGGTGAGGACGAAGATTGTTGTGGGCGCGGCAGCCGCTCTGCTGTTCGCGTTTCTCGTGTGGTGGGGTTCGTTCGACCGCATAGGTGAAGTGCTCGCGCATCCCGGTGACTATGCGGCGAGACATGTGCGCCTCTACGGAAAGGTGGGTTCCGCCTACAACCTTCCCTTTGCCGGCAGTGTCTATCTCTTCAAGGACACGTCCGGGGAGATCTGGGTGGTCAGCGAGAGGAAGGCGACGTTTCCGGGGAAGACGATGTATCTGCAGGCGGCGGTGAAGGCCCCGACGACGATCGAGGAACTCGGATTGAGCGAGGAGCTGACGAAGATATTCAAGGTGAACGCCGTGGAGGATCGCGAGCTTCCGCCCGTGCTCGTGGAGGAGGAGCGCGGAGGTTTCACCACCAGCTTCAAGGCGATGCGGGCCAGCAAGTAAATTCCGGGGACAGGTATCGCTTCTCCTCGCTTCGCTCGGAGATTTCGGGTACCTGTCCCCGTTTTCGGTCATTCCCGGAAAAAGCGGGCCGGAAAATTATTAATACCGGTAGTTGACATATCTGTCAACTACCGGTATTGTATTAGGGTGTCTTTGAGGGTGCGCAAATGGTCGCGTATACGGCAATACAGAACGTGGAACTGTTCCATCTGCTCTTTCTGGACCAGCTTGGCCGCAAGCTGGATAAGCGGGACTATGTGCTGAAGGAAGGATGCAACCTTCGTTTCTATCTGAGGAGCATCAGGTACTCGGAGGATATCGATCTGGACATCCTGTCGGTTCCCAGGGACAAGCTCCAGGATGTGGTCGAGGGGATTCTACGCTCGAAGCCGTTCGGGCAGATCCTCGAGGTGCGGAATATGAGGATCGGGAGATGGTCCGCGCCCAAGCAGACGGAGACGACTCAACGATGGAAGCTGTCCCTGGATGTTGCGGCGTCCGACGTTCCTCTGCATACCAAAATCGAGTTTTCGAGAAGAGGCGGGCGGGAGGGGTGTGTCTTCGAGGCGATTGACCCGCAACTGATTGCGGATTATCGGGTCTCGCCTATCATGGCGAGCCACTACGAAGCGCACACCGCCTTCGAGCAGAAGGTGGATGCCCTCATTACCAGAAGCACGACGCAGGCGCGAGACATCTTCGATCTGAACCTTCTTCTGAATTCGGGAGTGGATCCGACAATCTCGGATGAGAGACTTCGGAGCAGGGTGGGGCAGGCGGAGAGCAATGCACTCGGGATGACGTTCGATGTCTTCAAGAGCACAGTGTTGTTTTATCTGCACCCGGATTACCGGGCGCAGTATGATTCGGCGGCCGTCTGGGACGAGATGGTGCTGAAGGTAATAGAAGCACTGGGGGGGAAGTCATGAGACTGGCGGACGTGCTTGTCCGGTTGAAGAACATTAAGGCGGCCGCATTCGGGACGGCGGACGTGATGGCGTATCTGGATGTCGAAAAGTCACACGCCAGCAAGCTCCTGGCCCGTCTTGTCGAGTCCGGACATCTTGTGCACCTCAAGCGCGGTCTATGGGCATTTTCGGAAGGACTCGATCCCCTGGTGCTTCCGGGGTACCTTACGGCGCCTTTCCCGAGCTATGTGTCCCTGCAGAGCGCCCTGTACTACCACGGCATGATCGCTCAGATACCGGCGGTTACGTACGTGGTGTCGCTTGCGAGGACAAGGACGTACGAAACGGATCCCGGACATTTCTCGATTCATCATGTAAACGCGACCTTCTTCTTCGGCTGTGAATCCGTCAGGGGATCCGAGGTGAAGATGGCCGTGCCGGAGAAGGCCCTGCTGGACTTCCTCTATCTGAGTCCCGCCAGGTCGAAGCTCTTCCGGGCGCTTCCCGAGCTTGCCCTGCCGCGAAGATTCAGCGTGAGAAGAGCCGGGAATATGATACGGCGCGTACGCTCGGCGGCGCGCCGGCGGCTCCTCGAGAAGAGCTTCGAATCCGCGATTGAAAAGGCGGATAGAACACTGCTCCGTGTGGGGCGGAGTACCAAGGTGCTGGGAAAGGGTACAGTCGAATGACGGATGGAAGGCACGTGATCGGTGATCTCACGCTGACGCCGGGCGGCAGCCTTCTCTTCAGGGAAGGCGGGGGTGACGGCGGGGAAGCGCCGGACGCATGGATGAAGAGGGCCGGGGCCGCTTTTTCCATATCACAATCCGCCGGTCTTTTCTCGCTGGCCGCCACGAGGCCGGACGCGCCTCCATCGCCCTCGTTGTGCTTCTGGCGGGATTTCGCCTGCCGCTACCTGACGGAACTCTGCCGCACGCCCGAATCCGCCGGGAACCGGCTCGATCCGATTGAGCCGCCGCCTGAAGCCGAACTGGCGGCGATGCTGCTCTCCGCGCCGCTCATGGAGGGCGGGGAATACCTGAGCGCGGACGTCTTTCGCGGTCTGTGGGCCGATCTGGACGCATGGACGCGCGGTGAAATCGCGGCCTCGCCGGACAGTCCGGGCGGATGGCTGAAGAAGCACGCCGCCATCTGGCACCAGGTCGGGCGCGTCTGCTTCCACCTCGCGGAGAACAAGCGCGATCCCGAGCTGCCCTTCGCGTTCCTGGCCACCTACGCGCCGCGCCTTTCCAGAGGGGGGCGGGTGCAGTACCAGCCCCTGGGCAAGGCCCTTCGGGAATACGCGGGCGAACGGAACAAGAAGGCGCTGGTCAAACTGCTTTCCCCGGTGCAGAGAGCGTCGGAGAAGATCGGGTTCGTCAGGGAGCTGGTCGATTCGGGCGACGTGTTTCATCCCCTGGCGTGGACGCCGGGCGAGGCGTACCGATTGCTCAAGAGCGTTCCCCTCCTGGAGGAGAGCGGTCTCCTGGTGCGGCTTCCGGATTGGTGGCGCGCACGCCCGCGCCCGCGCGTGGCCGTGACCATCGGCGACGAGAAGCAGAACCGTTTCAATGCGGACGCGATGCTGGATTTCAGGGTCGACCTCGCCCTCGGGGACGAGACTCTGAGCGAGGAAGAATGGCGCCGGATCATGGCGTCGGAGGACGGCCTGGCATACGTGAAGGGCCGATGGATCGAGGTCGACCGGGAAAAGCTGTCCGAGGCCCTCGACCATTGGAAACGGGTGGAGGCCGACGCGGCAAAGGGGGGAATCTCTTTTATCGAGGGTATGCGGCTCCTTGCGGGGGCGCCCGCGAACCTGGAGGCCGGCGACGCGGCCGGGAACGGGGACCGGGAGTGGTCCCGTGTCGGCGCGGGGACGTGGCTCTCCGACGTGCTTGCCGGCCTGCGCGATCCCGGCAGGCTTTCTTCCGGCGGGTTCAGTTCTGATTTTCGCGGCACGCTTCGTCATTACCAGGAAACCGGGCACAACTGGCTCTGGTTCCTGTCAAACCTTGGACTCGGTGCCTGTCTTGCCGACGACATGGGATTGGGCAAGACCATTCAGGTGCTGTCGCTCCGGCTGACCCTGAAGGAGAAGAAGAAACCGTCCGGCAACACGTCGCTGCTGGTGCTCCCGGCATCGCTCCTGGCGAACTGGAAGGCTGAGATGAAGCGCTTCGCTCCAACGCTCACGGCATCTTTCGT
>CAYMFW010000245.1:0-304 GCA_964389785.1 uncultured Planctomycetota bacterium | reverse complement strand
CGCCATGAAGGAGTAGGCGCCGTCCGTCAAGCCGTCGCTGCTCGTGCTTCCCGCGTCGCTTCTGGCGAACTGGAAGGCGGAGATACGTCGTTTCGCGCCGGCGCTGGAGTGCCGCTTCATCCATCCGTCGGAAACGGACACGGCATCTCCCGCCGCCGCCGGGAAGAATCGCGCCCGGGCGCTCGCGAAAACCGACGTGGTTCTGACCACCTACGGAATGCTTCTGCGGCAGAAGTGGCTGGTCGATATGGACTGGCGGCTGGTTATTATTGACGATGCCCAGGCCATCAAGAAAACGTCCGCG
>CAYMFW010000244.1:0-6876 GCA_964389785.1 uncultured Planctomycetota bacterium | reverse complement strand
TTTGTTCTCGAGCGCATTCTGTTTCTTCGGGGCGAAGCCGAAGAAGTGGTGCTCGTGGACGGGCATACCCGAGGCGGAGAGGGCGGTGGTGATCGCGGACGCTCCCGGTATCGGAACGACGTCGATACCCTCCTCTATCGCCCTCGTGACGACGACGTACCCGGGATCGGAAATAAGGGGGGTTCCTGCGTTGGTGACGACGGCGACGGATTTTCCCTCCTTGAGCAGGCTGATGATGCCTTCGGCGCTGCTGCGCTCGTTGTGTTCGTGATGGCTCACCGTCCGGTTCTTGATGCCGTGGCCGGAGAGGAATCGCGACGTCTTGCGGGTGTCCTCGGCGGCGATGACATCAACGGACTTCAGGACATCCAGGGCTCTGAGGGATATATCGTCCGCGTTACCTATCGGAGTCGCGACCACGTAAAGCGGCATTACAGGTCGGCTTTTTCTCCCGCAGTCTCGGTGACGCCGTCCTCTTCGTCGCCCGCTTGGGGAGCCGGCTCCTCAGAGGGTGCTGCTTCCTCAGCCTGAGGGGACTCCTCGGCGGGGTCTTCCGCGGCTGGGGCTTCCTCCGCCGGCGCCTCGGCGGCGGGTTCTCCCGCAGAAGGCTCCGCAGGCGCTTCGGCCTCGACAGGCGGCGCGGCGGGCGTTACCACCTCTCCGCCGGCGCCCTTCAGGCTGAGACCGAGCCGTCTCTCCCTGGGGTCGACGTTGATGACCATCACTTCGACCTGATCACCCACCTTCACCACGTCCTCGGTCTGTCCGACCCGGTTTTCCGAGAGCTCGGAGATATGCACCAGGCCCTCCAGGGCCTCCTCCACCTCGACGAACGCGCCGAATGTGGTGACCTTGGTCACCTTGCCGGTAACGATATCGCCGGGCGTGTACCTGTCGGGTATCGTCGTCTGCCACGGGTCTTCCTGAAGCTGTTTCAGGCCGAGCGCGACACGCTTCTTCTCCTGGTCCACCGAGAGCACGACCACCTCGAGCTTGTCGCCCTTCTTGACGACCTCGGAAGGATGATTGACCTTGCGGGTCCAGGACATATCGGATACGTGCAGGAGTCCGTCGATGCCTTCCTCTATCTCGATAAAAGCGCCGTAGTTGGTCATGTTGCAGACCCGGCCCTTGATAACGGTGCCGGGAGGATACTTCTGCTCGACGAGCTCCCAGGGATTCGTCTCGGTCTGCTTCATGCCGAGCGAGATCTCCTGCTTGTCCTTGTTGATGCCGAGAACGACCACCTCCACGGTGTCCCCGATTGCCACCACCTCGGACGGGTGATTGATGCGTCTCGTCCAGGACATCTCGGAGACGTGCACCAGTCCCTCGACGCCTTCCTCGAGCTGGACGAAGGCTCCGTAGGGCACCACGTTGACCACGCGTCCCTTGACGCGCGATCCGACCGAGTACTTGTCTTCCACCTTCTCCCACGGGCTGGCGGTCTTCTGCTTGAGACCGAGCGCGATCTTTTCCTTCTCTATGTCCACCTTCAGGACGACGACCTCGACCTCCTGATCGATAGCCACCATCTCGGACGGGTGGCTTATTCGGCCCCAGCTCATGTCGGTGACATGCAGGAGGCCGTCGATGCCGCCCAGGTCCACAAAGGCGCCGAAATCGGTGATATTCTTGACCACGCCCTTCCTGAGCTGGCCCTCTTCGATCTCGGCGAGCAGTGCCTTCTTCTGTTCCTCCCGCTGTTCCTCGACCAGCACCCGCCTGGAGATGACGATATTCCGGCGCGCCTTGTCGATCTTGAGTATCTTGGCCTCGATGTCCTGGCCGATGAAGTCGCCGATGTCGTTGACACGGCGGATGCTTACCTGTGAAGCGGGCAGGAACACCGGAACCCCGATATCCACCAGCAGCCCTCCGCGTATCTTGCGGGTGGCCCGGCCGACAACGGTATCGCCCTCCATATGTTCGGACACGACCTTTTCCCAGCCCTTGATGCGGCTGGCCTTCTCCTTGGAGACGATGGCCACGCCCGACCGGGTCTCCGCCTCCTCGATGAGCAGGTCGATTACCTTCCCTACCGTTGCCTCGGCGGGGTCGTCGAATTCATACAGGGGTACTACACCCTCGGACTTGCATCCGAGGTCCACAATTACAGTGTCACCAACGACATCAACGATGGTCCCTTCCACGATCGTTCCGTCGTCGGCGCTTACCACGTTCGCGTAGTACAAGGATTCCAGATCATCCTTGTCGATGCCTTCAAAAGCGGATTCTACCTCGCGTTGAAGTTCCTCTGCAGAAACAGGTGCGATCTCGTCTACTTTGTTTACCAAAACCCTTCCCTTGCTGACATTTTGTGCCGCGGCCCGGCGGGCCGCGTACCGGCAAACCCAGATTATGCCAGCTTTTCTATCAGATGTCCAATACCTGTTTCGGTTTTCTGCGTAATTTCTTCGATGCTGCCGGAAGGGTCTATGGGGGGTCCGAAGGCCACCTTGACGGGCCAGAAATGAAATATCAGAAACCTCTTGGGCCAAGCGTCACGGGCGCCGTGGACGGCCACCGGCACGATCGGACACATGGCTTTCTTTGCCACAACCGCCAATCCACCTTGCAGTTGCATCAGGTTTCCGGAGTCGTTTCGGGTGCCCTCAGGGAAGACGAGGACGAGGCCCCCCTCGGAAATCCGGCGGACCGCCTCGCGGATGGCGTTGCGGTCAGCGCTCTTCTTACGAACCGGAAAGGCGTTGAGGGATCGGATGAGGGAACCGAAGAGGGGACGGTCGAAAAGATCGTCTCTCGCCATGAAGCTGACCTCACGGTGCAGGCCGAGGCCTATGGCGACCGGATCCAGGTAGCTCTGGTGGTTGGATGCCAGCAGCGCGCCGCCCGCCGGTATGTGCTCCCTGCCGTACACCCTGATGCGAAACAGCGCTATAAAGAGCGCCCGCGAAATGAGCAGGAGCGTGGCGTACCAGATACGGTGCAGCATCTACCTGTCCGCCTCTATCTTCTCGAGTATGAGAGCGGCGGTCGCCTCCGCGTCCATGGCGCTGGTTTCGATTCGTATCGCGTCCTTCGCGGGCATCAGCGGCGAGTGGATCCGCCGGGTGTCGTTCATGTCACGGTCCTCGATCTGTCTGCGCACCTCATCGGCGGTGAGGACGACGCCCTTCGCCTCCAGCTGGAGGCGGCGCCGCTCCGTCCTGACCTCGATCGATGCGGTGAGAAAGAACTTGAACTCGGCATCCGGGAACACCACGGTGCCCATGTCGCGGCCCTCCGCCACCAGGTCCCCCTGTTCCGCGGCCTTCTTCTGCAGCTGCATCATCTCGTCTCTCACGTGCTGGAACTGCGACACCGACGACGAGGCGCGGTCGATTTCCGGGCTTCTCAGCTCGCCGGTCACGTCCGTGCCGTCCACCGACACGGTGTTGCCGCCGGGGGTATATCGGATACGTATGTCGGTCTTCTTCGCGAGCGCGGCCAGCGCGTCCTCCACGATATCCGTGCGCTCACGCAGCGCCTTCCAGGCGAGCGCGCGATAGATGCTTCCGCTCTCGAGCAGGGGCATGTCCAGCCTCTCGGCGACCAGGCTCGAGACCGTCGTCTTGCCGGAGCCGACCTCGCCGTCTATGGCCACAATCATGACGGGGGAGGCAGCTCCGCGGTCTCTTCGTTCGGGTCGTACGCGGGCGGGGCCGACTGGCTCTGGCTGCCGGCAAGCGTATGTTCCGTCTTGATTTCCGGGAAGAGCTTGGAGAGATACCTTCCGAAGGTCTGGTTCGTCGGCCCGTAGCCCTTGTGGTACAGGTGATACTCCAGGTCGTAGCTCAGCGTCTGGGCGTCCTGATACCGCTTGTCCAGGTCACGGTCCAGCATCTTCATGACGATCTTCTCCAGGTCGTCCGGCACGTCCGGATTCGCCTCGCGCGGCGAGGGGATCTCGCCGTTCAGCAGCTTCTCCCTGACGATGTACAGGTCGTCGTCGCCGAACAGCGGCTTCATCGTCAGCAATTCATGAAGCACGATGCCGAGTGAGAATATGTCCGACCGCGCGTCCGTCTCCAGGAAGGAAGCCTGCTCGGGCGACATGTACATCCATTTGCCCATCAGCATCTCGCCTTCCTTGCTCGCCATGAAGTGAGCCGCCTTCGCGATGCCGAAGTCACCCAGCTTGACCACGCCGTCTATCCTCATCATCACGTTCTTCGGGTTGACGTCGCGATGCACCACGCCGAGCAGGCCGCCGTCCAGCCCGCACTTGCTGTGCGCGTATTCGAGCCCGCGGGCGACCCTGCTTATGATGAACGCGGACCACTCGGCGGGCACGCGCATCCCGAGCTCGCGGTGCTTCTCGACGAATTCCTCCAGGTTCATCCCGTTGATGAATTCCATCGCGATGAAGTAGCCGTCGGCGGTCTTGCCGAGCTGGTATATCTGCACGATGTTTTCGTGCACCAGGTCGGCTACCAGCTTGGCCTCGCCGATGAACATCTCGACGAATTCCTGGTCTTCGGAGGCGCTCTGGAGAATGGTCTTTATCGCGGTTCGCTTCTGGAAACCCTCCGCTCCGCCGAGGATCGCCTCGTAGACCGCGCCCATTCCGCCCTCACCGATCAGACGCACGAAGTTGTACTGGACGTCATGGACGATCTGCTGCATTATCAGCTCCTTCTCTTTTCTCCCGGCGGACCCGTTCCTCTAGATTTTCCACTAAAATGCGTGGAAATGGAAGCCCCGGGAAGTTGCCGGAGACAATCCTGTTTAATACATCGTTCTTGAGCTCCGTGAAAGTCGCCAGCGCCAGCCGTTCCGGTTTGTCGCTCTTGACCCTCTCGCTCTTGTATATTTCGTATATCTGTTCCGATTGCTTGAGCAGGTGGACCGCGTTATCGTCGTCCATCGAGGCGTAATGCCACCACATGTTTGCCACCATCAGCTCCAGCATCCGTATCACCGCGTGGTGGGTGGTGTCCCGTATCGTGTTTCGTATCTCCTTCTCGACGTGCTCGTGCAGCAGCTTCCGGCTGATCGGCTGGTCCGGGTACCGCTTGCGGTAGAACTGCGCGGCCTTCTTCATCTCGCCCCGGAAGTAACACGTCCATATCGAGCGCTCGAGGAACACCTGGTAGGCGTCGCGGATGGTGCTGCCGTAGGGGGTGCCTTCGTAGTGCATCATGTACGTGATGAACGCGCGCTCCATCGCTTCCAGGAACCGGTAGTCGGGCGAGGTGAGGTAGAGCCCGTCGCCGGAGCCGTCCCGCGGCTTCACGATCTTGATGGTGCCCTTCCGCACCATGTCCTGGATCGAGAAGTAGATGAGCCGGTCGTAATGTATCGTGTCGTCCGCTTCCGTCGCGAGCATCCTGCCCCGCGTCGCCCAGTAGAGCGAGTGCGCCACCGGAAGCCGCCAGTCGATCGGTCCCCATTCCTCCATCAGCTTCTGCATGAACCTCGGGTCCATCTTCCATTCGTCCCGAAGTGTTCTGGCGCTGAAGAAGGCGTGCACCTTTGACCCCGCCTCGCTGCGGATGTGCTTCTCGATAATCCTCCTGGCCTCGTCGGGCATCCTGCTGTGCCGGTCGGATGTCATTCCCGCCGCCCTCAGCTCGTTCACCAGCTCCCTCACCTCGAGGTCCTTCACCAGCTCTCTCAGCTTCTCGGGCGACTCCGCGATGAGCGGAAGGTTCGGGGCGTCCGGCCCCTCGCCCAGTATCGCCTCCATCTCCTTCAGCATCATCTTCTTGTAGTACCAGTGGTGGTCGTCGGACTCCTGGCCCACCTTGTGGAAGAACGTCCACGACAGCTCCTTGTAGATGAGCGCGGAGTTGGGGTTGTAATGCAGCCCCTGGTCGCGCAGGAGCGATATCCCCGCCATCACCCAACGCCAGCGCTCGGGCGCCGTCGGCAGGTCCACCGATATGTTATAGGCCATGTTCCACGCCTGCCACGCCCAGACGGGTGGAAAGCGCGGTTCCAGCTTGCATATCCAGTCGGCCAGCTGCATCATCTCATAGTACTTGCTCTCCTCCATCAGCTTGGACAGCCGGAGCCAGAGTACGTCCACCACGAGTCCGCGGAACGCGCCCATCGCGGTGGTGGTGAAGACCAGGATGGGGGGAACGCCCTCGGTGGGGGGCTCGAAGGTGAGCTCCTCCGCCGTCCGGATGAAGTTGATGACCGGCTGGACCACGGCGGCGCCCGCAAAGAAAGCGACCGCGACCGCGATGGTGACTATCTTCCAGACCAACTTCACAGCTGTTCCTCGATTTCCGCCAGCTCGCTCCGGTGGAGAATCACCGCGCCGATCGCGATGATGATGATTCCTCGGAAGAGCTCGAACGCGCCGAAGGCCTGAAACAGCTCCCACAGCGTGATCAGCTCCCCGCTCGCCACCCGGTCGATTCCCGCGTAGTGGGTGAAGCCCGGGAATATGAACGCCAGCGCGTTCCAGATTCCGGACACCACCGCGGTAAACGCCCGTGCCGGCAGACCTTCCTCCTGGGTCCACCCCGACTCCTTCATTACCACCGAGGCCTGACCGGATACGGACGCCACCAGGAACACGAAGAGGACCACCAGGGACGCGACCGGGAACGTCAGGAAGGTGGCGGCCGCGAGGCCTACCGCCGCGAGGAACCCGACCTTCATGACCATGAACGCGATGCACTTGATAAAATTGAGCTCGAACGAGCCGGAGCGGTACAGCACCTCCAGGCCCTTCTCATCGTCGAATATGACGGGCGTGTCATCCATGCAGACGAACCCGACATCCAGCGTGCCGTTCGGCTTGACGACCGATGCCGGGACGGACAGCTCGTGCAGCTGTCCGGCCTTCTTCTTGTGGGGGATCTCGAAGCCCTCCTTCGTCCGGTCGCCCACGTACCAGAGGCACCGGAGCATCCCGTC
>CAYMFW010000243.1:0-6984 GCA_964389785.1 uncultured Planctomycetota bacterium | reverse complement strand
CTCCCAAATGGTCAGGGTTGGCTCTATCTCCGGGCCAGCATCGCCACCGCGGTGTACACCGCCCCGAACACGAGGACCTTCCCGGTGAAAAGCGTCCTCACGTCTATCAGCATGCCCATGACGCAGAAGAAGACCGGCACCAGGAACTTGAAAATGGGATCGAGCCTTTCCCGTATCACGTGCGTGATGTCGGTCGGCGACAGCGACAGCCCCACGACGTAGGCGCCGACGATCATCGCCAGGCCGACGTGCTCGAACAGGCTCGCGAGTATCAGCGCCAGCCCCAGGGCCATGAGCGCGATGGAGGACCGGTCGCGGAACAGTTTGAGCAGGAAGCTGAGCTTCCGCGAAGCCGCGAGACCGATGGCGGTCGCCACCAGCCAGATCCCGACCGCCTTTCCGGCGATTATTCCTATGCGAGTCCAGTCCACGGTTCCGGTGCCGCGGGACGCGGTGATGACTCCCAGCACCACCGCGAGGAGAATGATCCCGAGCACGTCGTCGATGACCGCGCCGGCCACGATCGTGACCCCCTCGGGAGTGTCCGTCTTTCGCTTCTCGGAGAGTATCCGGGCCGTGATGCCGACGGAGGTCGCAGTGGCGATCACCCCGAGCAGAAGGCACTCCGGGGCGAGAACGCCGAGGACCTTCCCGAACACCATGCCTGAAAACGCCTTCGTGACGAGGGCACCCGCCAGAAAGGAGATCACCACTCCCCCGACGCCGACCAGGGCGCCCGCCAGGGAATAATGCCTCAGAAGCCGGAGATCGGTCTCCAGCCCCACCACGAACAGCAGCAGCACCGCCGCCACCGCGCACAGCCCGTACAACTCGGGAGAGACCGGGAAGCCGTCCCCCGGAGGAAAGAGCCCGCCGGGAAATCCGTAGAAGGAGATAGAGCCGATCACGTACGGACCTATCACTATGCCGGCGACCACCTCGCCGAGCACCCCCGGCAGGCGCAGGCGCTCGAAGAGCATGTGTCCCAGCCTGGCCAGGAAGAGTATCAGGCCGAGCTGCATCGCCAGCATCATCATGCGTTCGGTCATCTATGCTTCCCTGGCCCGCAGGTATCCGGCTATCACTTCGAACACGTTCACCTCTCCACACACCTTCTGCGGCTCATTCTAGCAGACGAGGATTGCCGAACACAACGCCCGTCCTCACGCCCTCTCCCCTTGACACCCCGCACGGGCAGTATTATAATTTTTCGTATCGTAACACGAGGCTCTTGAGGTCTCCGCGCACGGCCGCTTTTTCCCGGCCGACCACGATGCGGATTCCCAGAACATGCGAAAGGAAAATGTCGTGTCGAACCGAATCCTGTTCCTGTGCGTGACCGCGCTGCTGGCACTATCGAGAACATGTCACGGCGGAGACGGCGCCCCGGCGAATGCTCCGGAGGAACCGGAGGTCCCGGACGCCCTGCGGGAAACCCGGTCCATCACGCTGGACGACATCGTGGTGACCGCCGAACAGATGCGCCCGCATGACGCACGGACCATCGAACTTCGCGCCCTGAAGGGCGAAGGACCTTCCAGTACCGTCGAGGGGCTCCTCGATACACTCACCGGCATAGACCTGAGCCGGAGATCGCTCGCGGGAAGCGACGGCCAGCGGCTCCGGATACGGGGTTTCGACGAGTCCAGATCCCTCGTGCTTCTCAACGGCCGGAGCCTTCACGGCGCCGGCGTCTACGGGGGATACTACGTGGATTGGGCGTCGCTCGGCCTGGAAGGCGTCGACAGGATCGAGGTGATACGGGGCATCACGCCGGCCAAGTACGGCAACACCCTCGGAGGCGTCGTCGACATCATCGCCGGCGAGGGGATCGCGGAGCGGCGCACCGAGATCTCCGTGGGGGGAGGGAGCCTGGAGACCACCGACGTGCGGGTGAGCCACGCCGGCGCCTCGGGAAGGGTATCCTACAGCCTGGCCGCGGGACGCTGCGAAACCGACGGGTACCTGCGGAACGCCTCGATGGAGCGCACCACCGTTTCCGGCCGTATCGGGTTCGCGCTTGCCGGCGACGTGAAACTGCGCCTGTCGGCCCGCCACACGGAAAACGAGTCCGGCATGATCGTGTACAACATGCCGGACGCGTGGGATTACGACTCCCATAAGCCCGATTCGCTGGACGCCCAGCTCGGCGGCCCGTTCGCCGTGTTTCGGGAACACACGACCGGCGCCCTGGACTGGGGCGACGGAAGCGGCTGGAAGGACGAACGGCTCAATCTCGGGCTCGACCTCTCCCGGAACTCCGAGACGTTCGATTTCTCCCTGCGGGCGTACCTGATGGATCAGGACCGGGAGGAACGCTTCTACGCGATCGACGACCGCAGCAATCTGGTCCTGCGCCGCGACTCGGAACCGGAGAAGAACAACTGGGGGTGGAGACTCGATTTCAGGAACTCCGCCGGCGGGAACACGGTCCACACGATCGAGTACGGGCTCGAAGGAAACTATCTCGGCTACGGAAAGATGACCGTGCGGACCGCCGACCCCGCCTACTTCTTCCAGCCCCCGACGGACAGCCCTTCCAAGAGCGATCCCATCACCCAGCTTCACGGGGTCTATCTCCAGGACCTGTGGCGGATCGGCGAGCGGGCGCGGATCCAGGCCGGGGTCCGTCTCGACAGCTACCGCGCGGACGGCCCCGAGGACGGCGCGCCAACGGTCGACGAGGACAACGCCTCTCCGAAACTCTCCTTCACCGTGGAACCGGCCGAGGGCACCACCCTCACCACCCGATTCGGCCGGGCGTACCGTTTCCCGACGAATCCGGAGTACTACTGGTGGTACGCCGGCTTCCAGCCGCCGGCACGGGACGGCCTCACCTCCGAGAAGGCGACGCAGTACGAGGTGGAAATCGAGCGCCGCCTGAACGGGGATTTCGTCGTTGCGGTGCGCGGCTATCGTTACCGCGTGGACGATTACCTGCGGACGATATTCGGCTACATGCCGAGCCGCGTCGTGTACAACATCGACTGGGTCGAGCTCACCGGGCTGGAGCTTGAGATCGTCTACCGGGTGACGCCGCGCCTGCGCGTGTGGGGCAACTTCACCCGCCAGAACAGCGAGAAGCACGGGGATATCCTCGACGGAAGCGCCGCGCTCACCGACGAGCTGACCGAGCTGCCCGACGACAAGGGCACCCTCGGGGTGTCCTACCTGCATGAGGCCGGGTTCGAGGCGGAGCTCCGGGCCCGGTATACCGGCGACAGGGAGACCGTCCGCGGCAACCTCGCCGCTCCCGGCGGAAGCTTCCTGGCGGAGACGGACGACTACCTGAATCTGACGCTCCGAATGTCCTGGCCGCTCTGCCGGAACCGGAAGGGATTCGACGTGCGGATGAGGATCGCCGGCGAGAACCTGCTGGATGAGGACATCGTCGAGGAGTTCGGCTATCCCCTTCCGGGCAGGACCGTCACCGCTTCGGTCACGGCGTCGTTCTGATGGGAGACGAACAGCGGCCCCCGGAATACTGGATCGAACGATGGAACTCGTCCCTCGCGGACGGCATGCCGTCCGGCGGCTACGCGTCTCCGCGCATCTGGGATCGGATGGCCGGCGGGTACGATCGGGACGACGACCGGGACGACAGGAAGCGGCGCGAGCTGAAGGAGACGATCGCCGGCCTGTCGAGCCGGGGGCTCCTCCGGAAGGGCGCGCGGGTGCTCGACGTCGGGTGCGGCACCGGACGGGCGGTCATCGCGTTCGCCGGGCGCGGCGCGCGCGTGACCGCGCTGGATTTCTCGATCGCCATGCTCGACCGCCTGCGCGCGTCCCTGCCGCCGGAGGCGGCGGACCTGGTCGAACCGGTGCGGGCGGACTGGAACGATATCGACCTGGCGGAGCGCGGCTGGGAATCCTCGTTCGACCTGGCGTGCGCCTTCATGACGCCGGCGATCGCCGCGCCCGATGCCTTTCTGAAGCTCCACCGGGCAAGCCGGCTCGGGTGCGTGTTTCGCGGCTGGGCGGGACGGAGGGAAGACCCCCTGCTCGCGGCCCTCTGGCGGGATCTGCGCGGCGGGCCCCTGCCGGCCCGGGGATGGGACATCACGCTGGCGTTCAATCTGTTGAAGGCGATGGGACTCGACCCCGCGCTCGAATTCCGCGAGGTCGCCTGGGAGCGCCGCCAGCCGGTGGACGCCGCGGCCGCGTTTTTTGTTGATTTCTTCTCGGGCCTCGCGGATGATACCGGCGAGGGTCTGAAGACCCGCGTAACCGAGTGCCTCCAGCGGCACGCCGAGGACGGGCAGGTCGTCAGACGCACCGAGGGCCGCACCGGCACCATGGTCTGGAGGGTTGCATGACTGTGAAAGGAACGGGATACCGCATCGCCGCGATCGCGGCCGTCCTGGCCGCGGCCGCGCTGACCTGTTCCTCCTGCGCGCGTCCGAACGCTGCCGCGGGGCGGAAGGTGACGGACCTCGCGGGACGGGAGGTGACCGTCCCCGACGCGGTGAACCGCCTCGTCGCGCTCGGCCCCGGCGCGCTCAGGTTCGTGGTGTATCTCGGCGCCGCGGACCGGATCGCCGGCATCGAGGACTTCGAGAGGCGCATGGCGGGTGAGCCGTACGTGCGGCCCTACGCGAGCACCCTCGACGGGGAATTCCTCGCCCTTCCGGTCGTGGGCACCGGAGGGCCCGGGACGCTCCCGGACCCGGAGAGGATAATGATGTGCCGGCCCGATCTCATCGTCGCCGTCAGCATCGACCCGGCCCAGCTCGACAACGTACAGGCGAAGACCGGCGTGCCGGCGATCTGCCTGTCGTACGGGGAGCTGGGGGTCTGGCGGGAGGAGGCCCGGCGGTCCCTGTCGCTCCTCGGAGAGGTCCTCGGCGTGAGCGATCGCGCCGCCGCGCTCAACGGATACGTGACGTCGCTCGAAGAGGATCTGAGACAGAGGATCGCGGACGCGGATGAAGAGAGCCGGCCCTCCGCCTACTTCGGGGGCATCTCGTACAAAGGGTCCCACGGCATCACCAGCACGGAGGGAGGGTATCCCCCCGCCCGGATGGCGGGTGCGCGCAACGTGGCGGACGGGCTGGGGAAGACCGGACACTTCTTCGTGGACAGGGAACAAATCCTGGTCTGGAACCCGGACTTCATATTCGTCGACGCCGGGAGCCGGCTCATCCTGGACCGGGACTTCGAGAAAAACAGGGACTTCTACCGCCTGCTGAAGGCGTCACGGAACGGACGGGTGTACTCGCTTCTGCCTTACAATTACTACAACACCAACATCGAGCTGGCCCTGCTCAACGCGTACTTCGTCGGCAAGGCTCTCTATCCGGACCGGTTCGAAGACGTGGATATCACCGCGAAAGCCGGTGAGATCATGGAGACGTTCCTGGAAACGCAGCCCGACACCGGGCCCCCGGCCTATCAGGTCCTGCGTTTTCCCGAACGGGGACCCGCGGAATGGTAGCAGCATGCCGGACCTGAAGGAACAGTACGGGCGTCACGTCAGGCGGAAGGTTCTCGTCGGCTGCGCGCTCGCGGCCCTCATCGCCGCCGCCGCGGCGGTGTCACTGCGCACCGGCGCGTATCCTCTCGGCTTTCGCGACATCGCCGCCGTCGTCGCCGGGCGGGCCGACGCGGCGACGCAGCACGTCTTCCTGAACATACGCCTGCCGCAGGTGCTGGCGGCGCTCCTGGCCGGGGCGTGCCTCGGTCTCGCCGGCACCGCGATGCAGAACGTGCTGAGGAACCCGCTCGCCTCCCCCTTCACCCTCGGCATCTCCCAGGGGGCCGTCTTCGGCGCCGCGTTCGCCATCATCGTCCTGGGGGCGGGGACCTCGGTGGTCACGGGCACGGAGCGCACCGCGGCCTCGTCGCCTCACCTCATAGTCGCCTGCGCCTTTGCGGGGTCACTCGTCACCGTCACCGCGCTCGTGCTTCTCTCGTCCCTGCGGGACCTGTCGCCCGCCGCCCTCATTCTGGCGGGCGTCGCCATCAGCGCCTTCTTCGGATCGGCAACCATGTTCCTGCAGTATTTCGCCTCCGATATCCAGGTCGCCTCCGCCGTCTTCTGGACGTTCGGCGACCTCCGGAAGGCGCAGTGGCCGGAGCTGGCCCTCATTGCCGCCGCGGTCGCCCCGCCGGCCGCCTATTTCACCTGGAAGGGCTGGCACTTCAACGCGATGGTCTGGGGAGACGATACCGCGAAGAGCCTGGGGGTGGGCGTCTACTCGCTGAGGCTCGCGTCCCTGGTACTCGCCGCGCTGGCCGCGTCCGTCGCCACCGCCTTCATGGGCATCATAGGATTCGTCGGGCTCATCGCGCCGCACGTCGTCAGGATGATCATCGGTCCCGATCACCGATTCCTGTTCCCGTACGCCGCACTGGCCGCCGGCCTGCTCCTGCTGGTGGCGGACCTGCTGGCGCGCACCGTGATGGCTCCCATCGTCCTGCCCGTCGGCATCCTCACCTCCTTCGCCGGCGCCCCTCTCTTCCTGTACCTGCTGGTAAAGCACGGGGACATACGGTCATGACGATACGGATAGGCGACCTCCGTTTCTCCTACCGCGGCGAAGACGTTCTGCGCGGCCTCTCGTTCGAGCTGCCCTCGGGATGCCTGGCGGCGATACTGGGGGAAAACGGCTCCGGGAAGACCACCCTGCTGAAGAACATCAACCGCCTGCTGAGCCCCCGCGCCGGCACCGTGCTGATCGACGGGGCCGCGGTGGCGGGTATGACCGGGCGGGAGATCGCCCGGCATTTCGGCTACATGCCCCAGCGACAGGGGACCGCCCACTGCACCGTATTCGAAGCCGTCCTTCTCGGCAGGAAGGCCCGCGACGGCGGCCGCACCGGCCCCGAAGACATGGAGAGGATCGAGGAGATCCTTCGGCTGGTTCATCTGGAACACCTGGCGATGCGTCCCGCCGCCGAGCTGAGCGGCGGGGAGCTGCAGAAGGTGATCCTCGCCCGCGCGCTGGCGCAGGAACCGAAGGCGCTGCTGCTCGACGAGCCCAT
>CAYMFW010000242.1:0-6988 GCA_964389785.1 uncultured Planctomycetota bacterium | reverse complement strand
CTATCACCATGGCCCTGATGGCCTTCCATATCATGACCTGCGCCATCTCGGCGCTCACCTGGCGGGTGCGGGGGAACGGGCCAGAGGAAAGCTCCCGCTCCACGAGTGTTCTCACCTGCTTCAGGTCTTTCAACGAGGTCGTTACCTCCACGAGACTGCAGACGTCGCTGTCCTTGTCCGTACCGTAGCCGGTGATCTCGGCGGCGGGAAGGACGGCGCCCATCGGCGTGCGCAGCTCCGCGAGGTCGATCGGCTTCGTCAGCTTGAGCCTGGCGGTCGCGCCCCCTTCGGAGGCGGCGACCTCCCCGTCGAACTCGAACTGAATCTCTTCCCTGGCGAGCTTACCGGCGAAGATCTCTCTCAGCTGCTCCTTCATGTTCTCGAGTATTCTCTCGCGTTCGTCCCGGTTTTCCGGACGCACCACCTTGGGGAGCTCCACCCGTATCTCGAATTCCTTCGATCGTTCGAAATCGATTATCTTCTCATGGGGAGACCACACGCTCTGCACCTGGCACCCCTCGAAGTGGTTTCCCTGTCCCCCTATCTCCTCGCGGATCGCGTCTATCTCCTGTACGTCCGCGAACCGCATGTGGATGAGCGCGCCGCCGAGGAAGTCGATGTCGTACATGTCGCGTCCTCGCTGTATGTACGTGGTGAGCCCGAGTACGATTGATACCAGGGAGACGACCGCGGCTACCTTCCAGTATTTCGAGAACGTGAAGGTCGTCTTCCGTATGAGCGAGAACACCCTGAACGTCTTCATGATATTGGCCGCGATAAGGACGTCGAAGATCGCCCTGGTGGCGAACAGCGCCGTGAACATCGACGCGGCCAGACCGATGCCGAGCGTGACGGCGAACCCGCGGACCGGCCCGGTGCCCGCCCAGAAGAGTATGACGGCGGTGAACATCGTCGTCAGGTTCGCGTCCAGAATCGTGACGAATACCCGCTGGTATCCGTTTCTCACCGCCAGCGACAGCGGCTTGCCCTGGTCGATCTCCTCCCTGATCCGCTCGAAGATCAGCACGTTGGCGTCCACCGACATTCCGACGAGCAGCACGATGCCGGCCAGGCCGGGCAGGGTGAGGGTCGCGTCGAGGTACGCCAGCACCCCGAGCAGTATCACCAGGTTGAAGGCGACCGCCAGGTCCGCGATCAGGCCGGCGGCCAGGTAGTAGACCGCCATGAACACCACGACGAGCCCCATGCCGATCGCGATGGCCCGCATTCCATCCTGAATCGAGTCCTGTCCCAGGGAGGGACCCACCACGTTTTCGTACTCGACGCTGATGGGAGCCGGAAGACGGCCGGAGAGGAGTATCCCCGCGAGCGTCTCGGCTTCCTCGTGACCGAAGTTGCCGGTGACGTACGGGACCCCGCCCTTGATTTCTTCCCGTATGGACGGCGCGGAGTAGAGCCTTCCGCTCTTGATGCCGTCCAGCACGATGGCCAGGCGCTCTCCCTTGTGGTCTCTGGTCAGCCGGGCGAAGCGGGTGCGGGACGTCCGGTCCAGCGTGATCTTGACCGCCCAGTCGATGCCCGATTGCCACGGGACTATCTCGACCGCGGTTATCGCGTCGCCGCTGAAATCGGCCTTCTCATGGAGCAGGAGCTTCTCCCCCAGATGCTGCTTCTCCGGGTCCTGCTCGTGCACCTTCATCCACCGGTAGCCGGGAGGCGTCTTCTCCTTGTCCCGGTGTTCCTTCATGGTTTCTTCGGAGGCGACCAGGTGGAACGTCAGCTGTCCGGTGGTGGCGAGGACTTTCTTGATCCGGTCGATTTCCTTCTCGCCCTTGTCGGGAAGCTGGAGCAGCACGTGAGTGTCTCCGGAACGCTCGATCCGGGGCTCGCTGACCTCGAACTGGTTGATCCTCCGACTCATCACCTCGATGGTGGTGCGCATCACGTCCTGGGCGCCGACGATCTTCTCGTCCATATGCACCCGGTACAGGATCTCCGCTCCGCCTCTCAGGTCGAGGCCCAGGTCTATTCCCTTGCCGTGCGCGGCCCATCCCAGGCCGCCCACGACCGCCAGAACTGCCACAATCTTCCACGCAAGCTGCTTCTGCACGATTACTCCTCGTTTTCGTCTGTTCCGCTCTGGCCGTCGACAACCTTCGCGATGGCGCTTCGCGCGAACTTCAGCTTCAGATTGCTCGATTCATCGACCTTCAGGATGACATCCTTGTCCTTGACCGTAACGATCGTGCCGTGAATGCCGCCGATCGACACGACATGGTCGTTCTTCTTGAGTTTCGAGAGCATTTCCTTCCTCTGCCGGTCCTTCACCTTCTGCGGGCGTATCATTATGACGTACATGATGACGAAGACCGGTACCATCCACGCCAGGAGCCGTATCCAGTCCTGCCCGCCGCCGCCGGCGCCCTGAGCTGCCAGGAACCACATTTTTCACCTCCACGACCGAAGCAACGTAACACTCCGAGACCTCAGATGATATCAGAGAGGGGTTTCCGGCTCAATAGTACACCTGGACGGCTTCCGCTCCGGGATAGTAGTGTCGGATGATGCTCTGCCAGGCGTAACCCTTGTTCGCCATGCCGCAGGCACCCCACTGGCACATGCCCACGCCGTGCCCGAGTCCCTGCCCGCTGAAGGTCCACGTGCCCGAAGACCGGCGGACGGTGAACCTCCACCCGCGCACCTTGTCCCGCCCGAGGAGGCGTCGGAACTCGTCGGCCGGGAAATCGACCGAGCCGCCCGCGTGGGCAACGGTGACGACCGTCCCGCGTCTCGTTTCCCGGGTCTTGATCGCCTTTATCGCGCCGGAGATGCCGAGGCGGGCACCGAGCACTTTCTCGGTCAGCGAGAAGTCCCACCGCGTGTCCTTGAAGCTGCAATGCCGACAGGTGACGCCCACCAGAGGAGTGAATCGCTGCGGCTCGAAATCGGGATAGGCCTTCCTGGTCTGGCCGCCGCATGCGGCATGGTAGTAGGTCGGGAACAGCTTCCACTGGGAAAGCAGCACCACGCCGCGGGTGTCGGATGCCGCTTGCAGCGCCTTGGGGTCCTTCGTGATACCGATGTACATCTGCGACTTCTCGTCCCCGTAGAGATCGAAAGACCGCTCTCCGGCCCATTTTTTCTTCTCGTAGAGTGCGTAGCTCCTCGCGGCGACGGCCTGCGCGTTGAGCGCATCCTGATCCCAGCTGAGCGGCACTTCACCGGCCACCACTCCGGCTACGTAGGTCTCGAGGTCGATCGTGTTCACTGCGGAGATCTTCTGCCGCTCCGCGACCAGGGCTATCTGGCCCGGGTACGCCTTTCCGTTCACGAGGATGTCGGGGCCGTCCGGGGATACCATGGTCACGATCTTGAATCCGGTGTCCTTTCCTCCGAGGAAGACCCGATTCTTTTTCGCCGTTGCGAAGGCGGACTGACTGCTCTGGGACTTGAGGACCTTGCCTCCACGAATGATCCAACAGCCCTCCGGCATGGTCAGCGACACCTTGTCGGATTCTTCCGCGATCATCACCCTGACCGTCGGCGGGCCGTCCAGGTAGCGGTGCGACGGCACGTCCAGCGTGCGGTCTTCCACGCATCCGGCGAGGAGCAGGACACCCGGGAGGAAGAGAAACAGAATACGGATTGCGAATGATGCGGCGTGCGGAATATTGCTGAGCGGGTTCGTGGGTCGACGGACAGGCCGAAGGCCCTTCCTTGGTCCGTCGAGCCGCGCCCTCGGAGGCGCCATATCCGCATCCATGGCGCCGAGAATGAGCGAAGAAACATTCCGCACGCCGGATACGGACATTCGGGACTGGTGAGCGTTCATCTAGAACAGCGAGTCTTTGATGCCGAGGTGCTTGTGGGCCAGCGGGGAGGCGACCCTGCCCCTGGGGGTCTTGGAGAGCAGGCCTTTCCGTATCAGATACGGCTCGTAGACCTCTTCGACGGTGTCTTCTTCCTCGCCGACGGCGATCGCGAGCGTCTTGAGTCCGACGGCGTTACCGCCTTGCTTCACGAGGGCCTGGAGAATCTTCCTGTCTATGTCGGTCAGGCCGAGCTCGTCGACGCCGAGCATGCGCAGTCCTTCGTCTGCCACGTGCGTGGTCACGACGTTGTCCGCCTTCACCTGTGCGACGTCCCTCACCCTTCGGAGAAGCCTGTTGGCGATACGCGGGGTTCCCCGGGACCGCTCCGCCAGGCGTATGATCGCGTCCTGCTCGACCGCGATGTCCAGTATCCCGGCCGACCTGGCGATTATCTTCTCGAGGTCCGGCGGGTCGTAGAAGTCGAGCTTTTCGAGCACGCCGAACCTGGCCAGCAGCGGGGGGGTGAGGAGACCCTCCCTGGTGGTGGCACCTATGAGGGTGAACTTCGGGATATCGATCTTTATGCTTCTCGCGTTCGACCCGCGGTCGATCACGATATCGATGCGGAAATCCTCCATCGCCGGGTACAGGTACTCCTCGATGATGGGGGTCAGCCGGTGTATCTCGTCCACGAACAGCACATCGCCCTGCTCCAGATTGGTGAGGACTCCGGCGAGGTCCGCCGGTTTGGAAAGGGCGGGGCCGGATGTGGCGCGTATCCCGCCTCCCATCTCGCGCGCGATAATGTATGCCAGAGTCGTCTTGCCCAGTCCCGGTGAGCCGGAAAGCAGGATGTGGTCGACCGGCTCGCCCCGCTCCTTCGCCGCGGTGATGTATATGTGGAGCCGCTCTTTGATGTCTTCCTTGCCGACGAACTCGGCGAAGCTCTTCGGGCGGACGCTCGCTTCGACCTCGACGTCCCTGTCCTCCATAAGAGGTGATACTACGCTTTTCGTCATTGTCAGACTCCGCTGAGCGAGGCCCGTATGATCTCCTCGACGTTGGCGTCCTCGGGCAGCCGGGACACCGCGGCCTGCACCGCCCTCTCCGCCTCGTTCTTCCGGTAGCCGAGGGACATGAGCGCCTCGATGGCGTCCCCCGCGATTCCGGGCGGACCCACCCGATCCGGCACCGGTACCGCCATGGTCTCGACCGCGTCCTTCAGCTCCACCAGTATCCTCTGCGCCCGCTTCTTCCCGATCCCCTTTACGGAGGAGAGGAACGCGATATCGTCGTTCCTGACCGCGTGAACGAAACTCGACACGTTGCTGCCGGAGAGTATCGTGAGCGCGATGGAGGGGCCCACGCCGCTGACGGAGAGCAGCATCCGGAACAGCGATCTCTCCTCCGGCGTACCGAACCCGAAGATCTTCATCTGGTCTTCGCGCACGTACAGATGGGTGAGCAGCTCGACCGGACCGGAAGGAGGGATCTTCTCGTAGGTGGATACCGGAATCTCCATCTCGTAGCCGATGCCTGCCGTCTGTACCACGATCCTGGTGGGAGATCGGTGGACAATCTCTCCCGCGATCCTGTCGAACAATCTATTCCTCCCGGAGCGACAGGTCGTAGTAGCCGAGTCTTCTCTTGAGTTCCCTGAGGGACGCCCTGCCGAAATCCTTCATCTCGAGAAGGCTGTTCTCGCTCATCTCGCAGACGTCCTTGAGGTACTTGCTCTTGTTCGATTCGAGACACTTCCGAACGCGTGTGGACAGCCCGGCCTCTTCCAGGGTGAGGTTGAGCGCTTCGTTCTGGGAGATCCTGCTTCTCGAGAGACCGGTGGTCTCGCCGGAAGGAGTCTCTTCCTTCAGCGTCAGCCCCTTCTGCTTGAGGATCGATTTGACCTCCGCGAGGGACGTCTCACCAAAGTTGTTGAACGAGAGCAGCTCGGCTTCGGTCTTGTTGACGAGATCGCCGAGGGTGCTGATATCCATATCTTCCAGACATTTCCGGCTTCGTATCGATAGCTCGAAGTCGGTTATCGGCATGGCGAGCAGGCGTTCTCTCCTGGCCGCCTGTCGCTGGCGCTCTTCATCATAGTACATGTTGGTGCAGGACGACGCGAACTTGGCGAGCAGCTCGATCTTCTCGTCCGACGGCTCCGCCTCGTGCAGGCGCTGGAGCCACCGCGCTGCCTCGTCGTACCTGCCCATATCTTCGTAGATGAAGGCGAGATTGGCGACCGCCCCGATGTGGACCGGTCTCATCGCCGTGCACTTCTCGTAGAGCCGCACCGCTTCCTCGTCGCCTCCCCGCTGGTAGAGCAGGTATGCCAGGCTGAACGTCGCGTTTCGATGCTCCGGATCCACCTTGAGGGCCTCGTCGAGAGACTCGCACGCCCCCTCGCAGTCACCGTTTTCGAAGCGGCAGAGCCCGAGCTCGTAGAGGATTTCGCCGCTGTTCATGTGCTTCTTCCCCGCCTTCTCCAGATACTTGAGCGCCTCTTCCAGGTTCCCCTCCATGCGAAAGGTGCGGCCCACCGCGGCTTCGGTTCTGGCGGTCTGCTTGGTCGTCTGTACCTTCTCGAGGGAATTCCGGGCTTCCTGCGGCTTGCCGCGCGCGATCAGACACTGGGAGGTAACGTAACGCGACACCGCGTCCGTATTCTTCTCCAGCTTCTCGACCGCCTCGTCGAGGCGGCCCTCGATCCAATGTGCGATCCCGAGCCGCTTCTGCGCCTCCGGTTTTCCGCCGCCGGGCAGCTTGTCCGATTCCAGCGTCCGAAGTATCTTCTGGAACTCGGTTTGCACCCTGGGGAATGCGTAGTAGACGTTACGCGCCGACACGACATCTTCGATCGACGGATTCTTACTCAAGAAAAGCTTCTTGAATCTAGTGATTTCCTCGGCTTCCGGACTCATTGAACCCCTCCCGTGTGCGGTTTCGGCAAAAGCGCATTCTATCAGAAGGCCGCCCCGTCCGCAACTCGGATTGAGGGGGGGGGTGCCCGGGGCAGTGGTGCCTCACTCATTCTCGGCGCCCTCTTCAGAACTGGGCGCCTCCCCCTCGACGGGGCTCGGGGGCCCTGAGCTTGCCGAAGGGCGAGGCAAGCTTCGACCGGCCAGGGAAATGCCCGCCTTCCGGCGGGCAGCCGGTCAAACCTAGTACTACAACGCTACAACACATGGAAACACTTCGGTAGAGATGAGATATAA
>CAYMFW010000241.1:0-6995 GCA_964389785.1 uncultured Planctomycetota bacterium | reverse complement strand
GCGATGTTGACGGCGGGTTCCGCGGGACCGGTGAGCTTCCAGTTGCTGAAGAGGTGGAGTACTCTCATTTGAGACCCAGGCCGAGCTCCTTGAGCTGGGCGGGGCTCACTTCCGAGGGCGCGTCGGTCATCGGGCAGATGGCTCTCTGTGTCTTCGGGAAGGCGACGACGTCGCGTATCGTGTCAACGCCGGCTAGGATCATGACGAACCGGTCGAGGCCGAGCGCGAACCCGGCGTGGGGCGGGGCGCCGTAGCTGAGCGCGTCCAGCAGGAACCCGAAGCGGTCGTCCATCTCCTCGTCGCTGAAGCCGAGCATGCGGAACACCCGGCGCTGGACCTCCGGGTCGTGGATCCGGACGCTGCCGCTTCCGAGCTCGATGCCGTTGAGGACCAGGTCGTACGCGCGGGCGCGCGCCTTGCCCGGCTCCTTGTCGAAGGTGTCCAGGAAGTCCGCGCGGGGGGACGTGAACGGATGATGCGCCGCGTCGTAGCGCTTCTCTTTCTTGTTGTATTCCATGAGGGGGAAGTCCACCACCCACAGGAACCGGTACTCGTTCTCCGGGATGAGGTCCAGGTCGCTTCCCAGCTTGAGGCGTATCGCGCACAGCACCTGGCAGACGACGTCGTCCTGGTCGGCCGCGAGGAGGACCAGGTCGCCCGGCTCGGCCGAGGCGGCGGAGGTGATGTTCGCTATCTCCTTTTCGGAGAGGAACTTGGCGATGGGTGAGTCCATTCCGCCCTCCTTCACCTTCATCCAGACGAGCCCGCCGGCCCCCTGTTCCTTCGCGAATTCCACCAGGCCGTCTAGCTCGCTGCGGCTGAAGCGCTCGACGCCGCCCTCGACGCGGAGGCCGCGGATCACGCCTTCCCTCGCGAGCAGCCCGGCGAACACCTTGAATGCGGTTTCCTCGAGGGCGCCGCTGACGTCGAATATCTCCATGCCGAAGCGGACGTCCGGCTTGTCGCAGCCGTAGCGGCGCATCGCGTCGGCGTGCTCCATGCGGGCGAACGGGGCGTCGAGGCGGGTGTCCATCACCTTCTCGAAGACGGAAGAGACGACCGCCTCCATCACGCCGAGTATGTCCTCCTCGTCCACGAAGGACATCTCCATGTCGAGCTGGGTGAACTCCGGCTGCCGCTCCGCGCGGAGGTCCTCGTCGCGAAAGCACTTGACGATCTGCGCGTACTTGTCGAAGCCGGCGCACATGAGTATCTGTTTGAACATCTGAGGGCTCTGCGGGAGCGCGTAGAACTTGCCGGGGTAGACGCGGGACGGCACCAGGTAGTCGCGGGCGCCCTCCGGGGTGCTCTTGGTGAGGAAGGGGGTCTCGACGTCGGTGAAGCCCTGGGCGTCGAAGAAGTCGCGTATCGCCTTCACCACCCGGTGGCGGAGGAACAGGTTCTTCTGCACCTGGGGCCGGCGGAGGTCGAGCGGGCGGTACTTCAGGCGTATCTCCCCGGATATCTCCTCGTCGCCGGATATCTCGAACGGAGGGGTCTTTGCCTTGCTGAGCACCTCGAGGTCTCCGGCCTTGATCTCGATCTCGCCGGTCGGCAGCTTCGGATTGACCATGCCGCCCGGACGCTCCCTGACCGTTCCCTTGACGGTCACGACGTCCTCCGACCGCAGCCTGTCCGCCTCGTCGTGCAGCTGCGCGTTGTCCTCCGGATTGAAGACGACCTGGGTGAGCCCGTACCGGTCGCGCAGATCGATGAATATCACCCCGCCGTGATCCCGGTAGGTGTCCACCCAGCCGGCTATGACCGGCTCGCCGCCGCAATCCGCCTTGCGCAGCTCTCCGCAGTTATGCGTTCTCTTGAGTCTCATGACGTTACTCCAGGTGCGATAAGGATGTGATGCTACCGTATGATGCGTTGGATGTCAATTGCGCGGGGTGCACGAACGAAATTGCAGCGTGCCGGCAGGGCGCACCTTCGCTCATTCTCGGCACCCATAGGAGATCGGGTGCCTCCGAGGCAGGCTTCGACCGCGCAAGGAAAGATCCGCCTTACGGCGGACGCGGTCGAACCCAGAATCCGCTCAGGAACGCGCTGCGGGCACGCCAGGAATGCAATCGTCCTGGTACACCACGCGGCTCCGGAACGGCCGCCGTAGTGTGGTATAATCCGTCCGGGTGCGCGTGGCGGTTTCATCAGGTGAATACGCAGGGAGTATCCAAGTGTCGTATCCAGAACGAACCGAGATAGCTGCGGTGCTGGAGTCGTCGCAGCCGGGCGACCGCGTCGTGGTGGGCGGCTGGATCAAGTCGATACGGAGCAGCAAGAACGTGGCGTTCATGCAGGTGAATGACGGGTCCGTGTTCGACTCCGTCCAGGTGGTGCTCGAGAAATCCCTCGATAACTACGACGCGATCGTCGGCCTGCTGACGGGGGCGAGCGTGCTCGTGGAGGGAGAGGTGCGGGAATCTCCCGCCAAGGGGCAGAGGATCGAAGTGGTGCCTTCCCGCGTGGAGGTCATCGGGGAGTGCGAAGGCTCCTCGCCGGTCCAGAAGGCGGGAACGTCGTTCGAGTTCCTCAGGACGGTGGCGCACATGCGGCCCCGCACGAACACGTTCGGCGCGGTGTTCCGGATGCGGTCGGCGCTGTCGTACGCGGTTCATTCCTTCTTCAACGAACGCGGATTCGTGTACGTCCATTCCCCCATCCTCACCACCAGCGACTGCGAGGGGGCCGGGGAGCTGTTTCAGGTGACCGCGCTGGACCTGAACGACCCGCCCAGGGGGCCGGAGGGCGACATCGATTATTCGAAGGACTTCTTCAGCGAGAAGTGCAGCCTGACCGTTTCCGGGCAGCTCGAAGCGGAGATCCTCGCGATGTCGCTTTCGAAGGTGTACACGTTCGGACCGACGTTCCGGGCGGAGAACTCCAACACGCCGCGCCACGCGGCGGAGTTCTGGATGATAGAACCGGAATTCGCGTTCTCCGATCTGGAGGACGACATCGCCCTCGCCGAGGACTTCGTAAAATACCTCATTCGGTACGTGTTCGATCACTGCGAGAGGGACCTGCGGTTCTTCGACGAGCGGATAGAGAAGGGGCTGATCGACAAGCTGCGGGCCATCCTCGAGGCGGACTTCGTGGTGATAGAGTACACGGACGCGATAAAGGCGCTCGAGGATTCGGGCAGGACGTTCGAGTATCCGGTCCGCTGGGAAGACGGCCTGCAGACCGAGCACGAACGCTACATAACGGAGGAACACGCGAAGCGTCCCACGTTCGTCGTCAACTACCCGCGGGTCATCAAGCCGTTCTATATGTACTGTAACGACGACGAGAAGACGGTGGCGTGCTTCGACCTGCTGGTTCCGCGCGTGGGCGAGCTGATCGGAGGTTCGCAGCGCGAGCACCGGGAGGACGTCCTCGTCCGGCGGATGAAGGAGTGCGGCATGGATCTCGAGGAATACGGCTGGTACGTGGACCTGCGCCGGTTCGGATCGGTGCCCCACGGCGGTTTCGGCCTGGGCTTCGAGCGGACCCTGATGTACGTGACCGGCATGGAGAACATCCGCGACGTCTGCCTGTGCCCCCGCGTGCCGGGGAATGCCGCGTTCTAACAAAAAGGGGACATTCTACTTTTCGGGAGAAGCGCACATCCAGATTTACTCACCTTCTGTCCCTGGGTAGAATCCGAACATGCCAAGGACAGCTCGAGCGTCAGTGGGTGGAGTCTGTTATCACGTGATCAATCGCGTGAATCCGGGACTCGCAGTGTTTGTCAACGACGATGACTGCAGGGCGTTTTTGCAGTTGACGGGCAAGGCCTGCGATCGTCTGCCGATGCGCATCTTGGCTTTCTGCCTCATGCCGAATCATTTCCACATGGTCCTCTTGCCGCATGGGGATGAGGATCTGGGAGTCTGGATGCAGTGGCTCCTTACTTCCCACGTGCGCCGACACCATCGGCGACACGAAAGCTACGGGAGAATCTGGCAAGGGCGTTTCAAGGCTTTTCCGATCCAGGAGGACAGCCATTTGCTGACCGTCCTGCGCTACGTGGAGAGGAATCCTGTGCGGGCCCAGTTGGCGGAGAAGGCAGAGGAGTGGCCATGGTCCAGTCTCGGTGGGAGTGATGCCGCGAGGGCTGTCGTGCTTGCCGAATGTCCTGTTCCGAGAGGACCGGGGTGGCTCGATTGGGTGAATGAGCCGGAGGCCTGGAGCGCCCTTGAGGAGGTCCGTGATTGCCTGAAGCGGGGACGTCCGTTGGGCTCCTTGCGCTGGGTACGCGAAACCGCCGCTCGCCTCGGTCTGGAGTCGTCACTGCGGCCACGGGGAAGGCCGAAGAAGGCGGGAGAACAGACGGAACTGATCCTCTAAAGGTCCGAGACGAGCGAAAAGTAGAATGTCCCCTTTTTCGTTCTAGTCGAGTACGTGTATGTTCTTCGCGGCGCAGATGTCCTTGAGCACCTTTGGCCACACGGAGACCTCCACCTCGCCGATATGGGCGGTGCGCAGCAGGTACATGAACGTCCGTGACTGACCGATGCCGCCCCCGATGCTGAGGGGTATCTCGTCGTTGAGGATCGCCCGGTGATAGGGCAGCTTCAGGAAATCCTGCTGGCCGGCCATCTTCAGCTGGATCTTCATGCTCTCCTTGGTCACCCGTATGCCCATCGAGCTCAGCTCGTGACGCCGCCTGGTGACCGGATTCCACATCAGGATATCGCCGTTCAGGCCGTGATACTGCTCGTCGTCCTTGACGAACGTCTCGGTGGCCCAGTCGTCGTAGTCCGCCGCGCGCATTTCGTGCGGGTAGCCGTCCTTCAGCGGCCAGCCGATGCCGATGATAAAGAGCCCCGGGGCGTGTTCCTGCAGCGTCCGCGCCTCCCGCTGTTTGCGCGGCAGGTCCGGATACATGTTCAGCATGTCCTCGGCGTGAATGAACGTGAGCTCCTCCGGATAGTCGGGATACTTGTCCGTCTTGAGCGTGGGAAACTGCTTCTGCGCCATCTTCCCCGCCCCCCGGATGACTTTCCACAGCTTCTTCACGACGTCCTTGAGGAAATCGAGATTACGGTCCTCCGCG
Source organism: uncultured Planctomycetota bacterium (assembly GCA_964389785.1). Taxonomy (GTDB): domain Bacteria; phylum Planctomycetota; class CAYMFW01; order CAYMFW01; family CAYMFW01; genus CAYMFW01. Next base: position 1,951 of record CAYMFW010000241.1, on the reverse strand, counting down.
GTGATGGTCCGCTCCCAGTCCCATTGATCCACGTACGAGCTGTGGTCGTGGTCCAGGAAATAGTCCTTGCGCACCGCTCTCATATCGGTGTTGATCCCCTCGCCCACGGCGCAGCCGAACTGGGTGAGCGCTATGCGCTTCCACTTCGTGGCCGCCTGCACTACCTGGGCCGTGATCGGGGTCTCCAGGCCGAGCCCGCACGGGAACTCGACCGGCGTCCGGGAGCCGTCCCTGTCCAGGTAGTCGTTCACCCCGCTGTCCTTGTCGACGATGAGGGGAACCCGTACCATCTGCAGGTTGAGCTCCTTGGCCAGGTTCTCCTCGACGTAGTTCTTGATCGCATGAACGGCCCTCATGCGTTCCATGGGAGAGAGAAGGGCCTCGTAGTCTTCGGGCAATTCGTTGGCGAGGTCGTCGTAGCTGCCTATTCCGGGCCCGGCCAGATCGGCCTTCTTGTCGGCCATCAGATTCTCCTCTCTATACTCGTGCGTGAGCCTTTCTCAAGTGACAAGAAGCGCATTCTACTCACGCGAGCGCTCGCAGGCAAGGGGGCGGCGGCGGGCGGACGACGGGAAAGGGTAGTTGCCCCTGCTTTCTCATCCCGCGAAAAGTAGAATGTCCCCTTTTCCCTTTTTGTCCTCTTTTCAGCCGCACTTGCTGTAGCCGCAGAGGCGGCAGACGATGCATCCTCCCTCGTGCTCGACGCGGCCGCCGCACTCCGGGCAGGCGCCGACGATGAGGACCTCCTTGATGTCGTATGTGGCCTTCTCGCCCTTCGTGTGCCGCCGCATGTGCTTGCGGAGGGCCTTGGCCATGGCGTCGGAACAGGACGTGATCTTCGCGTGGCCGAGGCCGATGGGGGAGTGGCACGAGATGCCGATGAGCTGCTTGATGATGTCCTTGCCGTCTATGCCGGAGCGCAGGGCCAGAGACGCGAGCCGCCCGATGCCCTGGCACTGGGAGCCGGCGCAGCCGCCGGCCTTCCCGATCTCGGCGAAGACCTCGAAGGGGGCGCCGCCTTCGTCCTCGTTGATGGTGACGTACAGGCCGCCGCAGCCGGTCGGCATCTTGTACGTCTTCCCGGAGAGCTCCTTTGGCCGGGCCTTGGGGGTGAGCTTCCCGCCGGGGGCGGGCGCCGCGGCCTGCGCCTTGTCCTTCTTCTTTACGGAGAGCACCTGTCCTTCCCTGCTGCCGTCGCGGTAGACGGTGACGCCCTTGCAGTCGAGCTTGTAGGCGAGCCGGTACGCCTTGGCCACCTCCTCGCGCGGGGCGTCGTGGCGGAAGTTGATGGTCTTGGAGACCGCGTTGTCGGTGTGCTTCTGGAAGGCGCCCTGCATCCGGACGTGCCATTCGACGTCGATGTCGTGAGCGTTGGCGAAGAGCTTCTTCATGGATTCCGGGATCTCGCGTATCGCTTTAAGGCTGGTTTCGTGGGTGATCTTCGTGAGCAGGTCGTCGGACAGGATGCCCTGCTCCTTCGCCATGCGCCGGAAGGCCGGGTGGCATTCGACGAGCTCGGTACCGTCCATGACGGTGCGGGTGTAGGCGACGGCGAAGAGCGGCTCGACGCCGCTGGAGCACCCGGAGATGATGCTGATGGTTCCGGTGGGGGCGATGGTGGTGACGGTGGCGTTCCTCATCGGCGGGCCTTCAGGCACGTTGAAGATGCTGTCCTTATAGTTCGGGAAGCTGCCCCGCTCCTCGCCGAGCCTGGAGGACGCCTGCCGGGCCTCCTCCTGGATGAACTTCATGACGTTCTCGCCGGTGGCGACGGCCTTGTCGGAGTTGTACGGGATGCCGAGCGATATCAGCAGGTCTGCGAAGCCCATGACGCCGAGGCCGATCTTCCGGTTGCCCCGGGCGATCTTCTCGATCTGCGGCAGCGGGTAGCGGTTGACCTCGATGACGTTGTCCAGGAAGCGGACTGCGGTGTGGACAACCGATTTGAGCC
>CAYMFW010000240.1:0-7018 GCA_964389785.1 uncultured Planctomycetota bacterium | reverse complement strand
ATCCGTGCTGTACACGTTGTGCGCGATCCCCAGCTGGCGCAGGTTGCTCTGGCACACCGTGACGTATGCCTTCTCCCTGATCTGGCCCAGCGTCGGCAGAAGAATGGACGCAAGGATCGAGATGATGCCGATCACCACCAGCAGCTCGATGAGCGTGAATCCTCTCTTTCTGATCATGCTACTGCCCCTCCATCTCCTTCTCGGAGAAGGCCTTGTCCAGGTAGGTCCTGTCGTGCTTGCCGCGCGGCTTGGATATGGTGAACGTGTCTATCGTCTTGCCCGCCGCGGTGATCGTCCTGCCGGTCAGCGTGTCCCCCTCGATAGTGAACAGCACGTAGTGGAACTCCCGGCTGGACGACGCCAGCAGCTTGCTTGCCTGCACCGAGTACAGGCCGGCACCGCCTCCGCCGGTGACGAAGTACGTGATCGGGTGATTGTCGTTCTCGCCCGGCGTGTACATCGGACGAAATCTCTCGTACACGTGACTGTGACCGGAAAGCGAGATGTCGACGCCGTGCTTCCGGAACACCGGTGCGAAGTCTTCCCGGCCCCAGCGCGATCGGTGTGAGCCGAAATCATAGGTCGGTTCGTGGTAGTAGACGATCTTCCATCGGGCCTTCGAGGCGGCCAGGTCCTTCTCCAGCCACTCGAGCATCTTCACCTGTCCGGAGAAATCGTTGGAGTCCAAGCAGGCGAAGTGCGCGTTCCCGTAGTCGAACGAGTACGTCAGCTCGTCGCGGGGAAGCGTGAAGAGCTGTTTATAGGCCACCGCGCTGCCCTCGTGGTTCCCTCGCGCCAGCCATATCGGCACGTACCGGATGATATCGTCCAGCGGCTCGAAGAATTCCCGCCCGTACTCGCGGTACGCCCCGGAACCCACCAAATCGCCCATGTGCAGAATGAACGCCGGATCGTGCCTGCGGAAGTTGCCGGCCACCGCACCGTGGGCCGTCGGGTTGCTCCGGCTGTCACCGTACGCGATGAATGAGAACTTCTTCGTGTTCTTCGGCACGGTGGTGAACGTGCCGCCCGATTTCTCACCGCCCAGTTCCACCGTGTAGCAGTACGTGGTCCCCGGCTTCAGCTTCGTCAGCGTCATCGTGTAGACGTACTCGGTCTGCGCGGGCGGATACACCACCTTGCCCTTGTCCACGTACGGCGTGCCGGGGAAGTCTATCTTCTGCACCGTTGGCGCGCCCTCCGCCTTCACGTCCGCCTTGCCGACGCCGTAGATCACCGTCGCATCGGCCTTTCTTTCCGACGCCCACATGATGGTGATCGCGGCCTGAGTGGGGTTCTGCAGGTACGGTCCCTTCAGGAAGCCCTCGGCAGGCGGCGCGGCGGCTCCGCACGGCAGTGCCAGGGTGATACAGGCAACCGCTGCCCACAGCGCGGCCGGTATCAGGGATGGACTCTTCATGGATGTATTATATAGCTCATCAGGTCTGGTTCAACAAAAGTCCATGCGTTTCAACGTTTGTGCCTGTTGCGGTCGTGCGTGAGGGGGATATACTGGTTCAGGAGCGCACTATTTCCGAGCATTTCCATTTGGCGCAGAAGTAAGGAGGACCCGGCATGAGAGCGGCTATACTCGTATTCATCACAACCTGTGTTATCGCGTCCGCGGCTGCCGCCGCCGATTTCCCCAAGCCGTACTCCGCCCCCTGCGTCGAGCGCGAGAACGTCTTCGCGTTCACCGAAAAACCCGAGGTGAAGCTCGTCGCCAAGGACCGGTACGAGATCACGTTCGGGGTCAAAGGGAATTGTGACGTCGCCGCCGCGGTTGTGGACGAGGCGGGCACGGTGGTCCGGCATCTCGGCGCGGGCGTGCTGGGCAGCAACGCGCCGAAGCCGTTCCAGAAGAACTCGCTGAAGCAGACCATCTACTGGAACGGCAAGGACGATATCGGCGTCTACCCCAAGGAGCCCGACAGGCTGAAGGCGCGGGTCCAGCTCGGGCTGAAGCCGGTATTCGAACGGCGGCTGGGGGGAACCAGCGGACGAAACCTGCCGGGCGGGGTATGGGGCATGGCCATCGACGAGAGCGGGGCCTATATCGTCACCAGCACCGGCGGCGGCTTCAGCCACGCAAGCGTGAGGAAATTCGGGCACGACGGCGAGTATCTCAACACCGTGTTCCCGCCTCCCGCGCGCCTGGCGGAGGAGAAATCCGCCGGCATGAGCTGCATCGAATACGAAAAGGGCGTGCGGACCCGCCACGGGAACGACATGTACGACTCGGTTGCCGGCGGAGGCGGCGTGATGCGAGGCACCACCGGCCAGACCCCGTTCTGCCAGGTGACGCTTGCGGGAAAACGGCTGGTGCACCTGGGGACGCATCCCAGCGCCAACATGTACTATCTCAACACGGACGGCACCTCGGAGATCGTCGGCCTCGGAGGCATCGCGATAGGACGCGGGAAGCGGGACAAGGGAAGCGGTCCGTGGCTCGCGTCGTCCCCGGACGGGAAGTGGGTCTACATGATAGCCACGGTGGCGCTCGGCGACCACGTGGTCTACCGGCTGGCGATCGACGGCTCGACAAAAATGGAGGAGTTCATCGGCAAGCGCAACAAGCCGGGTCGTGACGACGTTCTCCTGAACCACCCGGTCGGCATCGACTGCGACCCGAAGGGCCGTGTCTACGTCTCCGATTACGCGAACAACCGGGTGCAGATATTCGATGCGAACGGGAAATTCCTGAAGGGCTTCAAGGTGGATCGTCCCCGTTTGATCTGCGTGCATCGCAAAACCGGCGCCATCTACGTCCAGCACAGCGCCCGGGCCGACAGAGGGAAATCGGTATACACGATCACGAAGTTCACGTCGTTCGACAAGCCCGAGGCGGAGTTCCGCGCCGACGGCATCGGCACCGCGCTGATGGCTCTCGATTCGTGGTCCGCCAAGCCCCGCCTGTGGGTCACCCGGGACCTCGGCGAGCACCACGGCAAGACCACCCTCGGACAGGGGTGGCGCATCCTGGAGGAGCGGGGGAAGAAGCTGGAGCTGCTCGTCGATCTCGAAAAAGCCGCCCGGGAAGATGACGGAGACAGTTACGCCGGACGTTTCGCGGGCGACTGCTTCGACAACGTGGTATGCGATCCGACGAGGGAACAGGTGTACTATCGCCGGAGCCTGGTCTTCGACCTGAAGAAAGGAAAATATCTCGGCCGGTTCTCGCCCGCCGTGCACACCAGCTACAGCGACTTCTCGTTCGACAAGCGCGGGTACATGCATCTCCATTTCAATCCCGGGAACTACCGCGCCGGCGTCGGACGGGTGGACCCCCAGCAGGCGAGGAAGTCGGAGGACGGCCGGACGCTCACCTATCCGGAGCTCCCGTACGACTACGGTGTCGAGAAGTACGGGTGGACCGGGATGATTTCCACCAAGGACCAGCCCGGTGCGAAGACCTTCCAGGACGGGCTGGGCGTGAACATGCAGGGCGACGTGGTCGAGCAGTGTAATATCTACCACGTTCCCAAGATGGAAGAGGAGGGCTACGGGTTCCTGGCGGCCGCCATGAACGAACGGAAGAAGACACAATACGTGGACGACGGCCATCCCATGTTCTCGTACGCCAAATACATGAGGGGGATCCAGAACCTGGAGAAGAAGGGGGAATCCGTCTACTCCCTCAAACGCCGGCCCGGCATTCCCGTGATGGGTGGAACCGCGTGGACGTTCGACCGTACCGGCGAGCTGCTGAAGGAATGCGCGGTGATCGCGGGGGACCTGATGAACGGGACTCATATCGACGAGGACCGGGCCATCTACTTCGTCAGCGCGCGTCCGAAGCTCTACGACGGCAAGGCGTTCCTCTACGGCAGATCCGGCATCATCGGCGGGAAACGTACGGCCCACCCGTTCACCGGGTCCCTCATCAAGGCGAAGCCCGGCGAGGAGTGCAGGCTCGTCATGCCCAAGGCGCTGATACCGATGGACCCGCTGCCGAAGCGTCCGCCGGAGGTGCTGGCAGTGGACTATATGTCCGACGAGTACATGGGCAAGGGCGCGCAGGGCTGGGTGGAAGGCGCCGAGTGGATCTACGCCGGGGCGTCACCCATCGTGGCGGTCGGCTGTTCCTGCCCCCGCCAGCACCTGGGGCTCGACTGGTACAAGCGCCCGCTCGTCCCGGAGGCCTATCGGCGCTCGATAGGGATTCTGGACACCGGCGGCAACCTCATCATGCACGTCGGGAAATACGGCAACTTCGACGACGCGCCGGGCGGCAGGAACGGCGCCAAGCCGGGCGGCGAGGACATCGGCATCACGCTGGTGCGCTTCATCTCCGCCACCGACAACTACCTGGTCTACGGCGACTGGTCTGAGAAGCTGGTGGTGCTGAAGCTTGATTATCACGCCGAGGAGAGCGCGCCGATCGGAGGGAAGTGACCGCAGTCACGGCGCAGCCCCGCGTCACGTGGACTTCGGGTTCCCCTCCCGGGCCGCCTCCTTCATCAGCGTTTGCCAGTGCTGGATCCGGCTCCACGCGTCGTCGTTGGCGGAGACCGGGTCGAACCGGCTCGGGTCGGTGTCCACGTACAGCGCCCTGAAGCGCTCCTCGGAACAGTCAGGGTTCGGCGTGTTATACTGCACTTCGTTCTCCGTTCGCCACGCGTCCAGGGCCGCCCGCATCGAGGCGACCCGGTCGGGATGCCGCGCCGCCAGGTCGTCCCGCTCGCCGGGGTCCGCCGCAAGATCGTACAGCTCAGCCTTCTCCTCGTCGTACAGCTCGATCAGCAGCCAGCTTCCATCGCGCATTGCGCCGCTCGGACGGCCGCCCTGGTTAGTGTAGTGGGGGAAATGCCAGAAGAGCGGGCGCTCCGGTACCGCGTCCCCCGTCAGCCCGGCGGCGAAGCTCACCCCATCCAGGCCCGGCGGCGCCTGCCGGCCGATCAGCTCCAGCAGGGTGGGAATCCAGTCGATGTTCGTCACCGGCGCGTCGATCGTCCCGCCCGCCGCGACGTGCCCGGGCCACCGGACGATCAGCGGAACGCGGTTTCCGCCCTCGTACACGTACCCCTTCCCCGCGCGAAAGGGGGTGTTGTGGGTCACCCGTTCGTGCCCGCCCTCCGGCACGTGCAGGCCGCCGTTGTCCGAGGTGAAGACGACGATGGTATTGTCCGCCAGGCCGAGCTCCTCGAGCCGGGCGAGCAGTATGCCGATGGTGTCGTCCAGCGTCTCGATCAGGGCGGCGTACACCGGCTCGAACGCGTCACTGTTCCGGTCGATGCGGTCCTGCCGGGCGGTGTACGGGATGTGCGGCGTGTGGTGGCCCAGGTAGGCGACGAACGGCCGATCCCGGTTGGCCTCGATGAATTCCAGCGTGGCCCGGGTCAGCTTGTACTCCGCCTTGCCGCCCTCCGTTTCGGACGGGATGGTATTCGCGCTCCGGACCTCGTACACGTGGTCGAACCCGTGCTCGCGCGGCCCGTACCCCTTGCCGCCGACGTGCCACTTCCCGATCATCCCGGTGACGTAGCCGGCCTCCTTGAAGAAGCGCGGAAAGGTCTTCGTCTCGAGCGGGATGTGCATCATGATCTCCGGGTGGAGCATTCGCTGCGGCGGGCAGTCCGGGCGGCCCGGCAGAAAGGTGGTGAGATGCAGCCGCGGCGGGTTGAGGCCGGTCAGGAGCCCGGCCCGCGACGCCGAGCAGACCGGCTGGGAGCAGTAGGCGGACGTGAAGCGCACACCCTCCCCGGCCAGGCAATCCAGGTGCGGCGTGTTGTGATCCTCCCGCCCGTAACAGCCCAGGTCGTGTATGCCCAGGTCGTCGCAGATCACGAAGACGATATTCGGCAGAGACATCTCGGACCTCAGCGCCGCGTCACGCGAACTTCGGGTTCTGTCTCCGGCAGGCGTCCAGCAGCTTCACCGTCTCGAGCACGCTCTCCGGGGTGACGTACATCTTCCCGCCCTTGCGCAGGACGGACACGATGTTGTCGTAGATGTTGCCGATGTCGCGGCCGTTCGCCTTCTCGTCTTTCTCCACCCAGGGCAGTACCTCGCCGGTGCCGTACTTCCTCTCGGGCGGCGCCTGAAGGTCCACCTTCAGCTTCGGCACCTTCTTCGGGCTGTAGTACTTCAGGCGTGCGTTCCGCTTGTCGTCGATCGTCATCGTTCCGTACGCGCCGCAGAGGATCCACTGCGGCAGTTCGACGGCCATCGAGGTGCTCAGCGTCAGGTCCGCCACCTTCCCGTTCTTCGCGCGGATCATCACCTTGCAGTGGTCCTCGCAGTCGCCGGCGTCGCACACGTGCTTCATGTCGCAGAACACGTCCTTCACCGGCGCGCCCAGCATCTGGAGTATGATGTCGACGACGTGCGTGCCGTGGTTGCCCAGAAGCCCGCCGCCCAGCCGGCGCTGGGTTTGCCAGTCGATCCGCCGCGCGTAGCCCACCATGTTCGCGTGGATCTCGAACACCGGGCCGATCGGGCTTCTCTTCATATGCTGGAACAGGTACTGGGAGCTGTTCTTGAACCGGTAGTTGTGATGCATGAAGAGCTTCTTCTTCGTCTTTTTCGAGGCCGCGATCATCCGCTTCACCTCGCGCGCGTCGATGCCGCACGGCTTTTCCACCAGCACGTGCGCCCCGGCCTTCATCGCGGTGATGGAGGAGGGGCAGTGGTCCTGCGTCTGGTTGGCGACGATGATCAGTTCCGGCAGCTCGGCGCAGCCCTTCAGCATCGACTTGAAGTCCTTGTACGTCTCGCAGCCCAGTTCGTTCTCCGCCTGCGCGCGGCGCTCCTCCAGCCGGTCCACGGCGGCGACCACCTTGAAATCGGTCCGGTCACGGATCCCCAGTATGTGAATGCTCCATCCGGCGCGTCCCAGGCCGAGCACCCCGACGGTAATCGGCGACTTCTTCATAGAGAGCTCCTTTCCCCAGGTTGACGTGTTTGGTAATCCTACCCCCGCGGCGGGGGGCTGGCAAGGATTTCAATCGAGAGAAAATCTGCCCTGAATGTGATATTCTTGTCACGGAGGCCCCTGAAAACGTCAATACCGGGTAGG
>CAYMFW010000239.1:0-7025 GCA_964389785.1 uncultured Planctomycetota bacterium | reverse complement strand
TTGGCCTTCAACTCTGCAGCTGTCGCGACCCTCCTGACGAATACGAGAGCCTTCTCTCCCGTGTCGAATGACGAAGACAACGCGTTTGCCGTTACATCGAGCTTCGGATGTGGAAGGCTCTTTCCAAACTCCTCGCGGTACGAGCCAACGACTTTCTCCAGCGAGTGCGTGTCGATGCCCTGTCGTTCATCGACCGTCGCCTCCTGGCGACCCTCGAAAACCTGTTCGTGATCGCCCCCTTCTCCCTCTGGCTCCTCTGTTTCCTCGGGCTTGGGTACCGGCCGTCGCTTCCCGAAACGGCTCCGGCTCATAGACTCCATGAAGCTCTCGAAAGACGACAGCATCCCTATCTGGAAGCAATTGTTGAACTTCTTGTCCCCCAGCACTTCGGCAACCTTCTTCTGGATAAGACCGACCGTCAGTCTCTGCTTGGTGTCTTTCATCTCCATGGGAACATCGTGCTCCCGCAACCCTCCCTGTCGCCATTCCCGACGGTACATGTTCTTGCTATATTTCTTGTCACCGATCTTCAGATACGCCACACGCCGCAGGAGAATCCGCTTGGCTATGTCCCTCTTCACCTCCTCCCCGACATCAGGATCACATAGCTTCGCCACCGGCAAGGCATCTCCACCGTCCGGAGAGGTGACCCGAGCACCACCGCATCCGAGAACGTCCAGTTGCCGGTGGATGTCTCCAAAGTCGTATTCAAAGGGGGTGGCTGAAAGAAGGAGGACCCTTTTCGCCTTGGGATGATACCAGGGACAGTCCGTGCCCATTCCCTCGGAATGCCCGAGAGAGAACCCGAGAACCCGATTCCTGTTGCTCACACTAGGCCCGAACCCGTGCTTCAGATTGTGGGCCTCATCGACTATCAGCAAATCGACATCCGGCATCAGGGCGTTGAGCGCACGGCCATAGGCATCGCGAAACGTCAGGTGGTCTCTCGAGCCGAGCATGCCGCGCTTGATCCACGGCAGCAATCGCAGAATCTGCCTCCTGTGAGTCTTCCTTCCTTTAGCCTGGCGGGCGGCTATGCTGAAGGTGGTCATGCGCAGGAAGGGATCCCTCTGGTCATTGATGCTCGAGAACGCCCCCAGCTCGGCCACTGACCCGCAGTACATCGGCGTATAGACAGGCTTGCCGCTGAGCGCCTTGAAACGGTTGTCTTCGACAAGCCAGTTGACGCGAACGAAGTTCATTAGCTCCTTGATCCACTTGCGTTGGATGTTCTCTCGAGGAGCGATGATCATCACCCTCGTCTCGGGGTTGATGTGTCGCATCAAGCCGAGAACTCCGAGCGCAATGTATGTCTTGCCCATACCCACCTCGTCCGCAAGGTACGCGATCTTGTTCCGGGCCAGCATGTTATAGGCGGCAACGGTACCGTTCAGCTGAGACTCGCCGAATCCGAGAGCGCGCGTCTTCTCGTTGGGCGCGAAATCTATCAGCTCCTTGGCGAATTCTGTCGAAATCGACTTCACGTCGCTGTCTCCGGTAGCCGTATTTCCTTCAGGAACATCCTTTCGTACCAGTCGAGAAAGGCCTCAGCTTCTTCGTCTTTCAGGTCAAGCTTCGCGCGTACGGCGCCAAAGTGCCCCAGCATCTTCTCGAGATGCTTCGCGTCTTTGCGCCGGTCCCGGAAGAAATCCGAATGGACCTTCTTGGCCCTTTCCAGAACTTGTTTCGCACATAGAAACGTTACATAGTTCATCACGGGATCGCCGCCTTGGCGGTCAATTGTCTTCTCCAGCAACACCGGCAGGGAATCGTACTTCGCACCGAACATCCTGGCCTCGGCCTCGCGGTATTCTCCATCCACAATAGCCCGATTTACGTGACCGAGAAGCTGCTCGAAGGCGTGATACACTCCGGCGAACCTATCGAATACCGTGTTGCTCGTGATATACCGATTCGTCTTTCCCGTGGGAAGCCCCTCCAGGTTGCCGTCCTTAGCCAACTTCTCCGCGATGAAGTATTCCTGCTGAGCCAGGGAGAGCAGCGACCAGTACATCAGGATCTCTTCAGGGGTGAGCGTAGAAACAATGGATGGCCGACGCGCCATCCCTTCTTCTCTCACCAGCACCCGCCAACGGTTCTTGCCCTGTTTGATCTCCAGAAAGCTCGTCGACGAAAGCAACCCCTTCACCTTGGAAGCAGGATCCTTCCCACAATCCGTCCAGCGAGGCACGAGCTTGGGTGTCAGAGAGAAAAGGAGCGCCCCGCCAGGCTCGCACACATCCAGCTTTCCCTTCGGATCACTTTCCGCTCGATATTCCAGCTTGTCCTCCACCCAGTTGTACCGGAAGGTGATGTCCACGGGAATCCTCTGGGATTCGTCAGTTTCATCCGTCTGATCATCAGTGAAATTCCCCGGATCTCTTTCAAGCGGATCCAGCCACCACCGACTAGAGCATCCCAAGTGAGTAATATCCACGAGGAATGCGGCCTCCAGGTTGCCTGCATCGTAGTGGCTGTGACCTGCAGCCGTGAGATTTGGCGAGCCCGCGAGAATGACATCGGCCTCTTTGTATCGCCAGAACCGATACACCTTGGCATGAACGCCCCTGGGCAATGCCTTTTCCAGAGATTGCCGCGCTCCCGGCCGAAGCACCTGTGCGGGAAGCGTAGCCCATTCAACACCGTCTAGATTACTCACCTTCTTGAACAGTTCATTGGAAACATCCGCAGTGCCCTCGGATGTGGTAGGCAGATAGACCCGGGTTGCCTCCGGCTCCACAGCTTCGACGAGCTTCTTCAGCGTCTCACAGTGGTTGTGATCAAAGAAGGGAGATATGATCTCCAGATTCCACGACCACCGATTTATCCTTATCTCATTCAGCCAGTCCGGCAGTGCCTTCTGTCCGCAGAAGAGACGGGTGAAGAAGCGTCCCCCGCTAGAGCTGTTGTGAGTGAATGCTTCGGTCGAGACGCGCCTCAGAAGGAACTGATGGATCCGGTCGAGCGCCGAATGGTCTTCGTCATCCGGCACCGACCGCCGCAACATCTTGATCATCGTGAGGAGATCACGCCGGAAGGAACACCGTCCGCTGTCATAGTCCTTGTCTTCGACTATCTCGATATGCCCGGTTTCGACACTCTCCCACCAACCGGAACGCGTCAGATTGGCCGATAGAGTGGCGACGATCAGACTCAAAGGCCCTCGCACCTCACCAACACCTTCTTCATGTTCCTCGTCACCCTCGCCGGCATTCTCGACAAGCAGCATAATCAGCTTCGGATGAAACGCGCCTGTCCGTCTCCTGACATCGATCCGACGTAAGTCCAGTTGCGCCGGAACCGCGTCCTGCGAGAGCGCAGTCCTGTCGTAGTAGACGGCAATATCCTCCACCTTCCGAACAGCATCCTCGAGTTGCACCATCCGCACCTTCGGAGCCTGGTGGAAGGGCTTGTCGAAGAGAATCGGAAGAATATGCATCTCGAAGAAGCCTGGATCGAAACTATACGTAGTGAACACGGCGGTCCGCACGGTCCGCCCCGCGATCGCGTCCGTCAGCTGTTCCGAAAGCACCTCGAGAGGAAGAGCCTTGGCTGCCATCACCCCTCCTCTTCCAGCTTCAGCACGATACTCTTCAGCGCATCTATGAAGTAGCTATTGCGCCACAACTCGGGCAACTCGGCGGCGCCCGGAAACGTCTTCTCTTGGGATCGAAAACGAACATCGAGCTTACCTGCGACCAGCCGTATCCACGGCGCGGCGTTGCGCGCAGCCATTATCATCTTGTTCCATTCGAGCAGAGATACTATAGCGTCTTCATAGTCTCCATTCCCCAAGGCAGCATCACATCTCTTCATTTCCGCCGCCATCTCATCGCCTACTACTTCTCGAATCTCGGCTGCAAGATCATCAAAAGAAGGACTGTCCAGGTGCGGCACCTTCCGTCCCCAGTATTTCGCCAGCGAGACGGCAAGATCGGATGGCTTCTGGTTCTTACGATTCTGCAAATGGTCGAACAATGCCTCCGCGGGAGCGAAGAACGCCTCCAAACGCGCTATCTTCTCGAGACGTACCGCCAGAGCCTCCTCCTTCTTCCGAGCCGCCTTCGCCAATCCGAGGATTTCTGATCGCCCAGTCGGCTCGTTCGGGAGGCTGTGCTTCTTCAGGAGTTCCGCAAAGAAAGCCTGCCTCTTTGCCGCGGGATTGTCCTTCACGTATAGAGCGTCTCGCAGCGTCTCGGCATAGAACTCTCTCTCACGAACCGACAGCCTCTCGGGAAGGAGCTTGGCCAACACAGAAAACACCGGGTCCGTTTTTGCGATCCGGAGCGTGCCACCGTTCCCCATCAGCTTCATCAGCTTCGACTCGACAGGTACCACGAGAGGCCAGTAGTTCTTGTTGGCGAATTCTCGCGCGCGCTCCGACAAGCCAACCGGCCCGTCGGCACTGATCCCAGAAACACGTGCGGCAACGGAATAGAGTCCCCAGAGACCGTACGTCTTCTGGTCCGACAGGATCATGCCAGTTGCATCATCCTGGATGGTAACTTTCCCTCCTCCGTCTTCGGCGAAACGCTTGACCCGTTCGATTCCTCGGATGTCGTCGTCCACCTTGTGCCCCACGTACCTGGCGTACGCGCCTGCCTGTTCCATGCGAAGGAAGATCGATAGCGCATCCTGTTCCCCGGCCGCCCCTTTCTCGATGAGCTTCTCCCCGAAAAGCCGACCGAGAATGTGAATAGTGAATCCGCGGATTGAAGTGGTAACAGTTGTCAGATTAGCAACAACGCAACGGCCGAATGCCGCCCACACAGGCTGGACCCCCAAGGGATCCCTGGAGCCCTGCACCCTTGCCCTAGGATCTTCTAGCGTGAGAAACACCGGATGTCTATCTCATTTCGCATTCAGTAATCATAGCAGATCTTGGTTGAGGATTTGGGACTGTGGCGTCGCTGCCCCACCCCTTATCAGGCATAACGCCTACCCTCTACCTCCACGCACCCTCTCACACCGCTGCGTAACCGCCTTCAACCTTCTCCACCTTCCCCAGGTTCTGGAGCCACATGAGTCTGAAGTTCACCTGTCCGAAACTCGTCCACTGCACGTCGAAGTTATCGTTGATGAAATCGAGAATTGCCTGTTCGTCTTGAGGGCTCCCTGCGGTCCTCAGAAACTCGACAATCTCCTCGAACGCCATGATATGTGCACAGATGATCTCGTATAGTTCTTCGATATTCCTGCGGTCGTTGACCCTCTTCCCCTCTTCGGTCAATACGTACTTGCCGTTTTCGATGCCGGTCAACCCCATCTGCCGAGGGACATGTACGTACGATCTTGCCGTCTTCTCGCTATTCACGTTCTCGTAGTTGGCGATGAACCACTTCACCAATTCGTCGGCCTTTCTCGGCCTGGCAGCAACCGTCTCCAAGAACGCAAACAGGGTGTCGACGTAAACCGTAGTGCCGCCGGGAAGAGGCCATATGGCTTTGTTCTTGCCCTGCCCGACCTCTCTCCCTCCGCCTTCAGGCACATTCTCGAAGTACTCATTGTCCACGGCGTACAACGCTAGTGCCTCCGCCTTCACGCCAACTTCATGTTTCATCAGGAGCCCCAGCAATCGCTCACCGTTTATCAGGGCTACTGGCATCTTTCCTGGAGCGCGGGCTTCTTCGACAGCCCCTCTCGTGAAATCTGATGTTGTGATGATCAAACCGCGCTGGTCTACCGCTGCGCTGCCTCTCATCTGAGTCACGATCTTGCCGGCAATGTTGTTCCCTTTCTTGAAGCGCTTGACTTGAACGACCGTTTTGACATTCGTGATGCCTTCCATTGTGAGGTCAGCAAGTACGTCAATGCCCTTATCTCCGCTTCTCTTTGTAACCTCAACGTTCTCGTATCCGATCTTCTTCAGAAGATCTCCAATCAAGAATTCAAACTGATATGCGTCCATCTCGTGGAGCTTCTGTTGGAGCGATGCCCTTACCAGAGCGTTCTGTTTCTCCACCAGAAGAGCCCCCGACGTTGCGGATTCGGTCTGCTGTTTCAGCGAAAACTTGCCCTTGCCCACCTTCTTGAAGGGACTATTCTTCCTCTTTATGTCGACATAGAGTTGAGCGGCCATAGTGGCCTCTGGAGTGCGTCCTTCAGTCGCAATCATTCCTTCTTGCATGACAGCTTCCAGAATCTCTTTCGGGCTCATGGGACCTTCAGAAGACGCGAGGATCTTCTTGGCGGCCTCCTTGAATGAAATAGCCCGCTTGCTCTCGCTCATTGTCTCGGCCCTCCCGGAAAGTTCATCCCACCTCCAACAGTTTCTCCACCCGCCACCGCAACCCATCCTCCTTCGGATGATACCGCATCTCCGCCGGCAGCAGAACCCCGCGCCCTCCCAGATCAATCAGATCCTTCTGCCCCTCGATTCTGTCATCCAGCGCCTTCGACACGCGCCACTTCAGATTCAGTCCGGGCGCTATCAGGTATCGATCCAGCGCCCAGTGATGGTTCTTGCACAGCGCCATCCCGTTTTTCGGATCGTTATCGTGGGTCTCGCTCCACGGCACCAGGTGCGCCGCGTCGACAATAGCCAGCCCGCTCGGAAGAAGCACCCTCAGCCCGCACGCCGCGCAGCGATAGTCGTAGGCCCGGCGCACCTTGTTCGAGAACGCGGCGTCCCGGACCTCGTCGCTGGCGTCGGGCTCGTCCCTCACGCTTCCGGAGCCCGCGGCCTGCTCCTCCAGATACTCCTCGTACAGGAATATCTCCTTCTGCTTCCGGAACAGCCCCTCCAGCGCGTCTCTCTGGCCGGCGAAGTACCGGCCCACAATCGCTTCCCGCAGGGCCGCGCGGCCGGCCGGATCCTTCATGATCTCGAAGAGCTCGTCATCCAGATAGGCGTACTCTATGATCTCCTTCGTTCCCCCGATGCCCTTCGGATCCTTCATGTACTCGTATACCTTCCCCATTCCCTCGCCCGGCTTGTGATGCCAGAATCCGTCGCTCTTCATGTAGAAGAAGGGATTGACCGGCGTCGGCTGGTCGTCCGCCGCCCTCACGATCTCGAAGTACTT
>CAYMFW010000238.1:0-7030 GCA_964389785.1 uncultured Planctomycetota bacterium | reverse complement strand
CACAGTCAGAGACGGTGTGTCATCAGGCGGCGAGGTACGGCGTGCCGTGGATCGCGTTCGTGAACAAGATGGACAGGGTGGGGGCCGACTTCAGCAGGGTGGTGGGAGAGTTGCGTGACCGGCTTTGGGTGTCGCCGGTGATTCTGAATTTTCCAGTGTTCGTGAAGGAGCAGTACGTTGGTGTTGCTGACGTGATTCTGCGAAGAGCGATCGTATGGGACGAGGAGACGCTGGGTGCAAAGTGGAAGGAGCAGGACGTGCCGGAGGAGTACGTCGATGAGTTGGAGCTGCACCGACAGGAACTGATAGAGTCGATTGCGGAGCACGTCGATTGGTTCATGGAGAAAGTGCTCGATGGAGATGAACCCTCTGAGGGAGACATCCGCAAGGCGGTTAGGGAGGCTACGATCGGGACTCATGTGACACCGGTGCTGTGCGGTGCCTCGCTTCGAAATAAGGGCATCCAGCCGCTCATCGACGCAGTGTGCAACTATCTTCCTTCTCCTTCTGACCTTTCCGATGTGATCGGCACGCATCCGAAGACGGGTGAAAAAGTCTCCAGGAAGCACAATGTGGACGAGTCGTTGGGCGCGCTTGCGTTCAAGATAGCCTCGGATCGTCACGGAGACTTGGTCTTCGTGCGGGTGTACTCGGGGAGTCTCCGTGTGGGGGAGCGTGTGTTCAACGCGTCGAAGGGCAAGCGGGAGAGAGTGGCGGGGCTGTGGCGGGTACACGCAGACCACAGGGCGGCGGCCGAAGAACTCCTGTGCGGGGAGATCGGCGTCGTGTCCGGCCTGAGATTCACCGCCACCGGGGACAGTCTGTGCAGCGAGGGATCGCCCGTTCTGTTTGAGTCGATGAAGTTTCCGGAGACCGTGGTTTCCATGGCAATAGAGCCCAAGACGAACGCGGACAGGGAGAGGCTGGAGGATGTGCTCCGGAGGCTGGAAAAGGAGGATCCCACGTTCGAGGTGAACTCGGATGGCGAGACCGGACAGACGATCGTTTCGGGGATGGGGGAGTTGCATCTTGAGGTGCTGCGGACCAGGATGATGCGCGATTTCTCGGTGGACGTCAACGTCGGCAATCCGCGGGTGGCGTACAGGGAGACGCTGAATGCGCGCGTCAGGATCGAGGAGGAGTTGGTGCGGGAGGCCAGCGGACGGGGACAGTACGCGAAGGTTATTCTTGAGATGGAACCGGTGAAAGGAATAATGATCGACTATCGCGAGACGGCTGCGGAGCAGGACGTACCGCGGGAGTATCGTGCGTCGGTGGAGGAAGGGGTGAAGTCCTCGGCGCAGTCCGGAGGATTGAAGGGATACCCCGTTGTCGGTGTGAAGGCTACGCTGGTGGGAGGAGGACACCATCCGGTGGATTCCTCGGACGTGGCCTTCGCGATGGCGGCATCCCGGGCGTTCCAGCGGGGACTGGAGGAAGTCGGCACGGCGCTGCTGGAGCCTGTGATGAAGGTAGAGGTGTCTGTTCCCGAGGAGTATCTGGGAGACGTGCTTAACGACTTGAACGGGCGGCGGGCGGAGATCGAAGAGGTCATGACCCGGGGGCGTGTGCGGGCGATAAGGGGTAAGGCTCCCCTGGCCGAGATGTTCGGATACGCAACGGGGTTGAGATCTCTCACACAGGGCAGGGCCGCATACACGATGGAGCCGTTGGAGTACGGGCGCGCGCCCGCTGAAGGAGGTAGGTAAGTGGCTAAGACTAGAATAAGGATTCGTATGGAGGCGTACGATCACAGGATCCTGGATGCATCGGCGTCCAAGATCGTCGAAACAGTGAAGAGGACGGATGCGAAAATATCCGGTCCGATACCTCTGCCGACGAGGATCGAGAGGTACACGGTGCTGCGCGGGCCTCACATCGATAAGAAGTCGAGGGAGCAGTTCGAGATCCGGACGCACAAGAGGCTGATAGACATAGTGGATCCTTCATCGAAGACGATTGACGCGCTGGGCAATCTGGATATTCCCGCGGGTGTTCATATCAGGATAAAGGCTTGAGAAATGTCAGTAGGTTTGCTTGGTAAGAAACTTGGAATGACTCAGATCTTCACCGACGACGGGAAGATGGTTCCCGTCACGATCATGAAGGCCGGACCCTGCACCGTGATGCAGGTGAAGACCATCGAGAGGGACGGGTACGAGGCTCTCCAACTCGGGTTCGAGGACAAGAAGCGGTCCCGGGCCAGCAAGGCGGAGTCAGGAAGGGCCCGCAAGTGCGATACTGAGCCGAAGAGGTTCATTCGAGAGATCAGGCAGTCTGTGGGAGAATACGCCGAGGGCGATGTGGTAGATGTCGGGACATTTTCCGAGATCAAGCTCGTGGATGTCTCCGGCGTGTCGAAGGGAAAGGGGTTCGCCGGAGTGGTGCGGCGGTGGCGGTTCAAGGGATACCCTGCCAGCCACGGTTCCGGGCTGCACCGGGGACCCGGCTCGATCGGACAGGCCTCGTGGCCTTCGAGGGTCTTCAAGGGAATGAGGATGGCCGGCCATATGGGCAGCAGGCAACGCACGGCGAAGCGTCTGGAGGTGGTCAGGGCGGACACGGAAAAGGGATTGCTGCTCGTGAAGGGAGCCGTTCCCGGCGCCAACGGATCGTACGTGATAATAAAGGTGAGTGATCAAGGATCGGACAAGAAATGAGTGATATCCCGGTATACAACGCGAAGGGCGACCGCGTGGGAGGCCTGAGTCTCGACGAGGACGCCTTCGGTGCGAGGGTGAGGGGGCAGTTGCTGAAGGACGTGATCGTCGCCTCGGAATCGCGGCATCGAAGAGGTACCGCCTCGACCAAGGAACGCGGAGAGATTAAGGGCTCGACCCGCAAGCCGTGGAGGCAGAAGGGGACCGGACACGCGAGAGCGGGTTCGAGAAAGTCTCCGGTGTGGAGAGGCGGGGGCACTATCTTCGGACCGCACCCGAGGGACCACTCGCGGGAGGCGCCGAGGGCACAGAGAAAGGCCGCGCTGAAAAGTGCGCTCGCTTTGAAGCTGCGGGAGGGCAGAATAGTGGTGGTGAAGGAACTGACGATGTCCGAACCCAAGACCGGAGACTTGAGGCGGCTGCTGGCGAAGATGGGAGTGGAACGCAGCGCGGTGGTCGTGACTGAGCTATTCGACAAGAACCTGTGGCTTTCAGCCAGGAATCTCCAGTCAGTCGATATGGTGACCGCTGACAAGCTCGACGCCCGGAGCGTCTCGTCCCGGCTGAACATAGTGATCACGGAAGACGCGATGGACATCGTCAAGGGCGCCGCCGCCGGCGGTACGTCGAAGGAGAAGGGTGAGTGATGATGGAGCCAAGGAAAGTAATCATAAAGCCTCTCATAACGGAGAAGGGGACGTACCAGACGGAAACGTACCGGGTATATCCGTTTCAGGTGAGTGCGAGGGCGAACAAGAGAGACATAAAGAATGCTGTGGAGACTATTTACGGCGTCACGGTCACCGGTGTTCGTACAATGAACGCCAAGGGTAAGACTCGCAGGGTGCGGTTCCATGTGGGACGCAAAGCGGGCTGGAAGAAGGCGCTCGTGACGCTCGCTGAGGACAATACGATCGAAATTATCTGAGGATAGTGAAAGATGAAGAAATGTAATCCGACAACGCCGGGAAGACGTTTCATGACGCAGCACGACTTCTCCGAACTGACCAAGAAGGCGCCGGAGAAATCCCTCATGAAGCCGCTGAAGAAGACGGGCGGAAGAAATTCGCAGGGAAGGATCACGTGCAGGCATAAGGGCGGGGGGCACAAGAGGAAATACCGCGTGATCGACTTCAGGCGTGATAAGGAGGACATTCCGGCAAAGGTGGCTGCCATCGAGTACGATCCGAACCGCTCGGCAAGAATCGCGCTTTTGGTGTACGCGGACGGTGAGAAGTCCTACGTGCTCGCACCGAACCGGCTGAAGGTCGGGGACGTTGTGCTGTCTGGAAAGAGTGTTGAGCCGAAGATTGGCAATGCGGCCCCGCTTCGAAGCATACCGGAGGGAACGGAAGTTCACGCAATCGAGCTCCAGCCGGGGAAGGGTGCGGAGATCGCCCGCTCCGCCGGGGTGGTCGCGGTGCTGACGGCGAAGGAAGGCAAGCATGCTCACATCATGATGCCGTCGGGCGAAATACGGAAGGTGCCGATCGACTGCAGGGCGACGGTTGGTCAGGTCGGGAACCTGGAGCACAACAGCATCGTTTTGGGGAAGGCCGGCAGGAAGAGATGGATGGGGGTGCGGCCAACGGTGCGCGGGTCCGCCATGAACCCGGTATCTCATCCGCTGGGCGGCGGCGAGGGGCGGGCTGGGGCGGGCCGTCCCCCCTGTTCGCCCACCGGAAAGCTGTCGAAAGGCGGAAAGACGAGAAACCCGAAGGCGAGAAGCAACGCGAGCATTATCAGAAAACGGAAGAAGAAATCCCGGAGGAAATAGGATGAGCCGTTCACTGAAGAAAGGGCCCCACGTCGACCATAAGCTGCTGCGTAAAGTCAACGAGCAGAAGAAGGGCGGTGGAAGGGACCCGATACGAACCTGGTCGAGATCCTGCACGATCGTGCCCGAATTCGTGTCGCACACGTTCGCGGTGCACAATGGGAAGGATTTTCTGAAGGTGTTCGTGACCGAGGAAATGGTAGGACACAAGCTGGGCGAGTTCTCGCCGACAAGAATGTTCCGCGGGCACGCCGGCAGCGGGAGCAGGAAGAAGGCTGAGGCATCGTGATGGACGTCAAGGCAACCCACCGTTTTGCGAGAATATCGCCCAAGAAGGTCCGTCCGGTAGTGGCCGCGATCGTCGGGAAGCGGATGGACCAGGCGCTTGCGGCACTGACGATGAGCTCGAGGAGGGCGGCCGCGATGGTACGCAAGGTGCTGAAGTCGGCGGCGGCGAACGCGGAGAACAGCGACAAGGTCGAATGCGATCCGGAAGAGATGATCGTTACCATCGCGAAAGTCGACGACGGGCCGAGAATGAACAGATACAAATTCGGCGCTCGTGGAAGGATCCTTCCGCGCCTGAAGCGCATGGCGCACATAACAATTTGTCTGTCTGAAAGGAAAACGGATGGGTCAGAAGGTTAATCCGATAGGGCTGCGGCTGGGAATCGTCGAGGATTGGCGTTCCAGGTGGTACGCCTCCGGCAAGGACTACGGGACGCTGGTGGTGGAGGACCAGAGAATCAGGCGGCTTGTGAAGGGCAACTACCGCTTCGGCGCGATCGCGAAGATCGAGATCGAGAGGACGCTGGAGGAGGTGCGTATCATCCTTCACAGCGCCAGGCCCGGTCTCATCATAGGCAGGCGTGGCGCTGAGGTCGACAAGCTCAGGGCGAAACTCGGCAAACTGACCGGGAGAGACGTGCAGGTCGACATACGCGAGGTACTGGTGCCGGAGCTGGAGGCGCAGCTGGTGGCCGAAGAGGTGGCAGACCAGCTGTCGAGGCGCGGCTCGTTCCGCCGTACGCTCAAGAGGGCTGCGGAGACAGTGATGGATGCCGGTGGGCTCGGGGTGAAGATCGGAGTTGCCGGACGCCTTGGCGGCAGCGAGATGTCGCGCAGAGAGGACATACGGATAGGAGCGGTCCCTCTGCAGACATTGAGGGCGTGGGTGGACTACGGCTTCAGCGAGGCGAAGACCCCGTACGGCCATATCGGCGTCAAGGTATGGATACACAAGAAGAAGCCGAAGGGAGCAGAAAATGCCCCTGATGCCTAAGAGAGTCAAATACAGGAAGTCGCAGCGCGGCAAGACCAGAGGCAAGGCGGTGACCGGTTCGGCGGTCGTGTTCGGGGAGTTCGGGCTGAAGTCGCTGGCGACGGGGCACATCTCGGCGAAGCAGATTGAGGCGGGCCGTGTCGCGGCGACGCACTTCCTCGCTCGTGAGGGCAAGGTCTGGGTCCGCATGTTTCCGGCGAAGCCGGTGACGGCCAAGCCGCTCGAGACGAGGATGGGAAAGGGGAAGGGAGACGTCGATCACTGGGTCTGCCCGGTCCGTGCAGGACAGATACTCTACGAGATCGGGGGGGTACCCAGGGAGCTGGCGGTCGAGGCGCTTAACCGGACCGCGCACAAGATGCCGGTGAGGACGAAATTCGTCGAGAGGAGCAGGATCTGATGAAGGCGAAGGAGCTTCGCAGCGCATCGGAAGCCGAGCTCGTACAGGCGCTGACCGACAGCACGGAAGAGCTCTTCAATCTGCGATTCCAGCAGGCGACGGACCGGATGGAGAATCCGGGCCGGATGAAGCAGATAAGGAAAGACATCGCGAGAATAAAGACGGTGATGCGTGAACGGAGAGACCAATGAAGACACGCGCGCAAAAGAAGAGGGTCGAAGGCGTGGTGAAGAGCGCCGCGATGGACAAGACGATTTCTGTGGTCGTCGAGAGGCTGGTGAAACACCGAGCGTATCAGAAGTACATTCGAAGGCGTTCTGTGTTCAAGGCTCACGACGAGAGAAACGAGGCGAAACCCGGCGACCGCGTGCAGATCGCGGCAACCAGGCCGTTGAGCAAGACGAAGAACTGGCGGCTGGTGCGGGTCGTGGAGAAAGCATCCGAGAGGTAGAGCATGATTCGCATGCAGACAAGACTGGTCGTAGCGGACAACACCGGGGCGAAGCTCGCCTCGTGCATCGGCGTGCTGAAGCGTTCCGCACGTCCCGATGCGCAGATCGGGGACATCGTGGTCGCCTCCATAAAGAAGGCGGCACCGAACGGCACGGTGAAGGAAGGCGAGGTGGTCAAGGGCGTGGTCGTTCGAACCAGGCGCGCGATACGGCGTCAGGACGGGTCGTACGTCAGGTTCGACAACAACGCGATAGTCATCCTCGGGGACGACATGAATCCCAGGGGAACCAGGATATTCGGGCCGGTCGCGAGAGAGTTGCGGCAAAAGAACTTCATGAAGATCATATCGCTTGCAACGGAGGTTGTGTAACGTGAAGATCAGGAAGGGAGACGTAGTAGAGGTCGTTGCGGGAGACGACGTCGGCAAGCGGGGCCGGGTGCTTCAGGTGATTTCGAAG
>CAYMFW010000237.1:0-7048 GCA_964389785.1 uncultured Planctomycetota bacterium | reverse complement strand
GGGGCGGCGGGCAATGAGGTCTCACGTGCGGCCATGATATGGCTGGCTCGGCATGGAGGGTCCGAATCTCCCTCTTCCGCCTCCCGGCGGTACATGACCGCGCTCGTCGACGGCGGCAGGTTCTATACCACCATCACCCCGAGCCGTGTCGTCGCGCTGACCGGGGGCGGCGGCAGATGAGTTCCGAAGACCTGGAGCTGTTCGACCCGACCTTTCTGAGCCGGCTGCGCACCCTGTTCTTCAAGCTGAGGAAAAGGAGACAGCTCCGGCGGAAGGGGATCCAGCCGACGCCGGTCGCCGGATTCACCCGCGAGTTCAAGGACTACCGCCACTACGTGGCCGGGGACGACTACCGGACCATCGACTGGCGGCTGTTCGCCAGGCACGAGCGGATGTTCATCCGGATATTCGAGGAGGCGCAGGAGTTTCACGTGCACCTGCTACTCGACCGCAGCCGATCGATGATCGAGCCGTTCTCCGAGAAAAGGATAAACGCGCTCCGTCTCGCCGCGGCTCTGGCGTACCTGGCGCTGATCGGGCAGCACCGGGTATCCATCCTGACGCTGGCCGACGACATACGAAGGGAGACCCAGCCGCTGAAGGGGCAGGGACACATTCATTCGATACTGACCGCGCTTACCGAGCTCGAGTTCGAGGGGACGACGGACCTGCAGGGGAGCCTCAGCCGGTTCCGCCCGGGAAGGGATCGGAAGGGGATCGTGTTCGTCATATCCGACCTGTTCGGCAAGTCCCCCGAGTCGTCCCGAACGGCGCTGACGAACGCGATATCGTGGCCGGCGGAAACGCACGTGGTGCACGTCCTCGATACGAAAGAACTGAAGCCGGACCTGGAGGGCGAGATCATGCTCCAGGACGTGGAGACGAACGAGGTGAGGCGGATGTGGCTGACGAAGCGGGAGATGGCCGGCTACACCCGCGCGCTGGAGAAGTACATGGAGGACCTGGAGAGTACCTGCATGGCGAGGCAGATCGACTACGTGCCGTGGACCACCGACCTGCATTTCGAGGACATGTTCCTCGCCCTCCTTTCCCGCGGCAGCACGCTGGCGGGCGCGTGAGGGGGTAGAGCGATGAGATTCATCTACCCGTCACTTCTGGTATGGGGAACGCTCATCGTCGTTCCAATTCTGCTCTATCTCTTCCGCCCCAGGCCGCGCAGGGAGAAGGTGAGCACCCTTCTGTTCTTCAAGTCGCTCGCCCGGGAGTACCAGGAATCCACCTGGATGAGGAGATTGAAGCGTCTGCTCAGCCTGCTGATGAGCCTGCTGGTGGTGGCGATGGTGTCGTCTGCGCTGGCCCGGCTCACCCTCTCTCCTCCGGCCGGGGCGGCGAAGAACGTCGTTTTGCTTATCGACCGCTCCGCCTCCATGGCGGCGACCGACGGGGAGGGAAACAGCCGGCTGAAGGAGGCGCTGACGGCCGCCCGCCGGCACGTCGAGGGCCTGCCGGGCGGCGTGCCGGTGTCGGTGATCGCGTACGATCGCCGTCCCGAGATCCTTCTCCCTCCGACGACGGACATGCGCGAGGTGAAACGGACACTCGATGAGATCCGCGTCCGTCCCATCGAAGGGGATTTCGCGAAGGCGGTGTCACTCGCCGAGCGGGTAGCGTCGCTGGAGACGCCGGCGAGGATACTCCACGCGACCGACGAGATGAAGGAAGCCGCGGTGCCCGAGGACCCCGATATCGAGATTTCTCCGATCAGCGTCGCGCTGCCGGAGACGGTGAACGCAGGGATCACCTGTTTCCAGCTGAGACGGATGCCGATGGAGCCGGCACGGTTCCAGGCGTTCATCCAGGTGGAGAGCGCCGGGAAGAAGGAGGCGGAGGCGGAGCTGGAGATCCGCGTGGACGGATCGCTGGTGGCGATACGGAGGCTTACCCTCACCTCGGAAGGCTCCGAGAAACTGCTCATTCCGGTGACCGCCGGGGAAGGGAACGTGGTCTCGCTGAAGGTGGTGGCCGAGGGCGACGCGCTCCCCCTGGACGACCAGGTGCACGCGCGGATTCCCGCGATGCATCCCCTGAGGGTGCTGTGGGTATCGGAAACGCCGGGAGCGTTCACCGAGCTGGCTCTCACGTCGCTGGGAGAGGGCGGCGACATTGAGATCTACCAGGCGGACCCGTCCGGCTGGCCGCCGAAGGAAGAAGTGGACGTGGCCATACTCGACCGTTGGCTCCCGAAGGAATGGCACGACGGCATATCGGTCATCATTCTGAACCCTCCGGACGGCACCGAGCCGATACGCACCGTGCGGATCGAGGGGGAGGGGCTCCCGGTGGACGCGGTGCGGGTCGCCAGGGAGCAGCACCCTCTGCTCTACGGCGTCGCGAGCACGCGGGTGACACTGACGCAGACGGCCGTGTTCGATGCCGGCGGTTCGCTGGAGCCGGTGTGGGTCGGTCCCTCCGGGCCGGTGCTGATGGCGGGGGAGCTGAGGGGCCAGCGGATGGTGATCATGGGATTCGATCCGGAGAAGTCGGAACGGCTTCCGCTGATGGCGTCGTTTCCGATGCTGGTGGGCAACGGGGTGTACTGGTGCGCCGAGCCGATGCTGGAGCAGTACAGCGGTCACAACCGAAGGACCGGCGACCTGGTCGCGATAGAGGGCCGCACCGTCACGTGGTCCGCCGGCGGCGAGGCGCGATCGGAGACGCTCCAGGTGACGGGCAAATGGATCGAGCTGGACCGGATCGGGCTGTGGCAGTCCGACAGGGGCGAATCGGGCAGCGCGTCCCTGCTCTCCGGCAGGGAGACCAGGTACGCGACGGGTGCCCGGGAGAAGGCCAGGGCCGACGGCGCGGCGAGCGGGCTGCGCGCCGCCTTCGGGGGGGACCTGGGCTGGTTCCTGCTCTGGGCGACGATCCTGATACTGGCGGTGGAGAGCTATCTCTTTCACCGGCATGCGGTGTACTAGATGAATGTTCGTGATGTTCGAACACGTGAGTGCAGGGCCGGGGACGACCTTCGCTCATTCTCAGCGCCCATAGGAGATTGGGCGCCTCCGAGGATGAGCTTCGACCGACTAATGAAAGGGGCCTGCTTCGCGGGCCCGTCGGTCAAACCTCGAATCCGCTCAGGACATCCCCGTCCCTGCAGTGTTCGGAAATCACGAGCAAGAGATAACGACTGATGGAATTGGCTGAACCGATAAAGCTGCTGATGTTCGTGCCGTTGCTGGCGCTGCTCGTGTGGTCCCAGCGCCGTACGCTGCACCCGATGTCGCCGGGGCGAAAGAAGGCGCTTCTCGCCGTCCGCTGCGCGGTCGTGCTGCTGGTGCTGCTGGCGATGGCCGGGCCGGCGTGGGAGACGAGGACATCTGAGGAGTCGGTGATATTCCTGGTGGATCACTCCCGCAGCCTCGGTAGTGAAGGGATGAAGCGGACGTACCGCATCGTCGGCGAGCTTGCCGCGGGGCTTCCCCGCAGCACCAGGACCGGCCTGGTGTCCGCGGGTGAGAGCCCGGTGGTGCGGCGGCTTCCGTCGCGCGGTCCGATGGAGCTGGAGCCGGACGAGAAGCTGATCGAAACCGGCGGCGCCCAGTCGGATCTCGCCTCCGCGGTGAGCCTGGCGAGCGGCCTGTTTCCGCCCGGCACCGCCCGGCGGCTGGTCCTGCTGACCGACGGAATCGAGACGAGAGGCGACCTGGGGTCCGCGGCGCGCGACGTCGCGATATCGGACGTGGTGATAGACGCGCTGCCGGTGGCCGGGGAGGTGCGTCCCGACGTCCGGGTGGTGAAGCTCACCAGCAGCCGTCAGCGTCTGCACGAGGGCGCCACCGTGAAGCTGGAGGCCCACTTCGAGAGCTCGCTGACCGGCAAGGGCGTGGTGCGCCTGTTCGAAAACGGGGTGGAGGTGGTGCGGCGCGAGCTGGAGCTGGAGATCGGAAAGCAGAAGACAATGGAGTTCCATCGCACGCCGGACCGGCCGAGCCTGTACAGCTATCGGGTGAGGGTGGAGGGATTCGACGACGACACGATACCGGAGAACAACGAGGCGATAGCGTTCGTGGACGTGAAGGGGCGGCCGCTGATGCTGTACGTGGAGGGCGACCCCGACGACGCGCACTACCTGGCGGGAGCGATGGAGAAAGAGGGCATTCGTCTCCAGGTGAGGCCGCCCGAATCGATCCCGGAGTCGCTCCAGGAGCTGGCCGGCTACGACGCGCTCATCCTGTCGGACGTGCCCGCCCACCGGCTGTCGGAGCGTGCGATGGCGCTGATGCGCGACTACGTGGAGCACCTGGCCGGCGGGTTCGTGATGATCGGAGGGATGAACTCCTTCGGGGTGGGCGGCTACTACCGGACGCCGATCGAGAACATCCTGCCGGTGAAGATGAAGGGACCGGACATCGAGGAGCGCCACACCGTCGCGCTCGCGATGGTGATCGACCGGTCCGGCTCGATGCAGGGGCAGAAGATCGAGATATGCAAGTCGGCCGCGATCGCCACGGTGGAACTGCTCTCGAAAAAGGACTACGTCGGCGTTGTCGCGTTCGACTCTGCGGCGACGTGGATCGTGCCGGTCACGCGCGTCAGCTCGCGGGGAAGCATCGTCGGGAACATATCCACGCTGAATGCGGGCGGCGGCACCAATATCTATCCCGGGATGATGGAAGCGGGCGCCGCGCTCGAGGGCGTGAAGGCCGCGTCGAAGCACATGACGGTGCTGAGTGACGGACAGACGTCGGGAAGCGGCTACCAGGCGCTCGCGGCGCAGATCCACGCGAAGGGCATCACCATCTCCACGGTCGCGGTGGGCGGCGGAGCTGACATGGCACTTCTGCAGTCCATCGCCGCCTCCGGAGGCGGGAAGTTCTACGCGACGGCCGACCCGGCGAATATTCCCCGTATCTTCACGCAGGACGCGATGATTCACGCCGGCCGGCTGATCCGGGAGGAAGCGTTCCAGCCGAAGCAGGTCGAGAAGCACCCGATGCTTGAGAGCTGGAACGGAGGCGAGGCGCCGGCCCTGCTCGGCTACGTGAAAACGCGCCCGAAGAAGACGGCGCAGATACCGCTGGTGACCGATCTGGGCGATCCGCTGCTGGCCCACTGGCGGTTCGGGTTGGGGAAGGTCACCGCGTTCACGTCGGACTGCAAGTCGCGATGGTCGCCTCTGTGGATCACCGGATGGCAGGGCTACAGCCAGTTCTGGGCGCAGGTGCTCCGGGAGACCGCCAGGGAGCCGCAGGGCCAGAACATGGACATCCAGATCCGGGATTCGGGGGAGGAGGCGAAGATACGGGTGGACCTTCTGCAGGACGCGGCCACCTTCAAGAACGAGGCCCGGGTGGACGCGGACGTGTACTTCGTGGCGGCCAACGCGCTCGGTTCCGGGATGAAGCCGGTCGCGAACATGGTGCTGGACCAGCAGGGACCGGGCCGCTACGAAGGCGAATTCTCTCCGCGCAAGCCGGGCGTGTACCTGGTGAGGGCGCGCTCCGGGGCGGATATGGTGTCGGGCGGGCTGGTGCATAACGTGTCCAACGAGTCGGCGACCGGCCTGACGAACGATCGGCTGCTCGAGAAGGTGTGCAGGACCACGGGCGGCTCGGTGCTGTCGGCAGGCACCCCGCTGTCGCGGGACCGGGTGTCGCACGCGCGCTTCGTGGACCTGGTGCCGATGATACTGCGGGTGATACTGCTTCTCTTCCTGGTTGATCTGGGGATCCGACGCTGGGAGAATGTGCTGGGTGTAGTGGAACGAATCACGGGGATATTCGGACGATGAACCATACCTGCCGGAGAGGGAGCAGGCGGCTCCTTCACTCATTCTCGGCGCCCATTAATTGGATGGGGCGCCTCCGAGGACGCGGCTCGGCCGACAGATGTAGGGCCTTCGGCCCGTCGGCCGACCCGCGAATCCGTTCTGGAGCCGCCTGCTCCCTCTCCTCTCTAGCCCTCATACTGCTGTTCATCGTCCTCACCGCCGCCGCCGCAGACGAACTGGAGACCGCCAGGGAGGCGGTCAAAGAGGGGAAGTGCGCGGAGGCGATCGAGTCGCTGGACAAGCTGATCGCGTCGAAGCCGGCAGCCGAGAAGGACCGGAAGGCGCGGGAGCTCCTGGTGAAGGCATACGCCCGGTGCGGCAGTTATCACCGGGCGGCGGCCGCGGCCGCGAAGCTGGCCCTGGACTACCCGGAAGAGCTGTCGTACCGCGCGCTCCACGCCGAACAGCTCGTGGAGATCGGGGACTACGAGAAGGCGAAGGGGATTCTCGACGAGACGGTGAAGGCGGGCAGCTGCATGCGCGCGCGGCTCCTCCAGCTGGAGCTGTGCGAGCTGCTGGAGGACGACCGCAGGGCCAGGGGGCTCAGGGGTTATTTCTTCAATATATACAACGCTGACAAGGCGAAGGACGCCGAGACGCTCACGGCCATCGCGCGGGCGGTCCAGACGGAAGACGCGAACGGCGCGTGGGGCGCGTACCAGGAGGCCCACGAGGCGGACGAGGACTACGTGGAGGCGTATGTCGAGGGAGGGTTCCTCTGCCTTGATAAGTCGGCCGTCGCGCTGGCGCGCCAGGAGTTCGAGAAGGCGCTCGAGAAAGACCCGGGCAACGCCGTTGCTCACACCGGCATGGCGGCGGTGTGCATGGCGTCGAGCGACTTCGGAGGCGCGAACGAGGGAATCGAGAAGGCGCTGGGGATAAATCCGAACCTGACCCTCGCGCACGGGCTGAAGGCGGTGCTCCTGATGATGGAGGACGAGCGCGCGGATGGTCTGCAGTCGGTACGGGCGGCGCTGTCGGTCAATTCCAGGGATCTCTGGGCACTTTCCCTGCTCGCCGCTCATCATGAGGCGGCCGAGGAGCCGGGGCAGAGGGACGAGGCGATCGCCCGGGTGCGCGCCGTCAGCCCGTCGTATGGACGGGTGTACGCCACGGTGGCGGAGGTGATCGAGAAGCGTCGCGACTTCCCGAAGGCGGTGGAATGGGCCCGCAAGGCGGTGAAAGCCGCGCCGGACGACTGGAAGGGCCACTACCTGGTCGGCATCAACCTGATGCGGCTCGGCGAGGAGCGGG
>CAYMFW010000236.1:0-7054 GCA_964389785.1 uncultured Planctomycetota bacterium | reverse complement strand
TGGGTGGTAATGTCGCGGTCCAGCCGCGGGTGCGTGTCGCCAACGAGGGGGTGGTTCTCGATGCCCGGCCGAGCGTTTCCGGGGGCACGGCGACCACCGACGTCCACTTCGGGCTGAGCAGGGTCAGGGAGTTCCGCACGGTGAACGTGGACCTTGGAGGCGGCAGGAGCGTGCCGATACAGCTTCCGCTGGCTTCCATCTATGAGGTGCATACCACGGTGGCGATGCCGCTCACCCAGGCGTCGATCGGGGCCGACGTGCACGCCGGGTGGATACCGCTGTCCGGCGTCGGCCGGGCGGAGAATCTGGCGAACACACACGGCAGGCCGATGCTCTTTATGGAACGGTCCGGGTCGGCCGGCTACAAGGAGAAACGCCTCACCGCCTCGTACGCCCGGCATCCCGGGTTCAAGGGCTTCGTGAAGGTCCAGCGGGAAAAGGGCGAAGAGGTGAAGACGAAGTCGCCGGAGATCGGCGCGGCTCTGGAGAAGGCGGAGAAGCTCTTTCCTGACGACGCCACCCCGAGGATCGTGTGTCTGGACACGAAGGGGAGGGTGATCGGTGTCGTCACCGCGGGCGCGGACAAGAAGGCGCTGGAAGCGAAGTCGAAGGAGTTTGTCGCGCTCTTTAAATCACTGAAGATGCTGGACAAGAACGTGGCCGTCGGCGACAAGCTGACGAAGATGGGCAAGTACAAGACCGCGCTGAAGGTATTCGCGCACGTCGCGGCGTGCGACCCGAAGGAGAAGTACTACCCGAAGCTGCTGAAGACGAAGAAGGGCGAGATAGACACCTCGGCCAAAGCGCGTCTGGACAAGGCGGAGAAGCTGCTGGCGGAGGGGAACCGCATCGCGGCTTCACGCATGGTGGAGCCGATTCTGGAGGACGGCGGGGACTTCGACTTCGTGGATCGCGCGAAGACGCTGAAGGCGAACTGCCGGAAATTGTAGGGGCGAGTTCACCTCTGCCAGTCCGTCACGCGTGAGTAAATAGAGTAACCTGTCTCTCTAGTATGACCCCATTTAGAGGTCCGCCGTCTCCTCGGCGTGATAGTTCAGCTTCGCGACGATAATGCGTTGGCCCCAGTCGGCGATCGCCATGTAGTTGTCGGTGCCGGATACGAAGCGGAACATGGTGGTATTCATGCTGTCGCCGCTGTCGAAGTTGCCGTACTCGCCGACGTGGCATATCAGGTTGCCGTTCGTGTCGAGGATGCCCACGGAGTGCCGGTACGCCTCCGGGACGAACGACCGCTTGAACCAGTCGAGCCACACCCGCATCTGCGGGCAGTCGCAGTGGTCCGCGACGATGGGGGAGGCGCCGGCGTAGAGCCACTCCGCGCCCTCGGCCCACGCATGGGTATTCTCGCCGTGATACACGCCGCCGCTTCCGGCGGGCGTCCAGGCAAGCTCCGCCGGGCGGTCGGGCAGCTCATCCGCCTGTATCTTCGCCTTCTTTCGGAGGAAGAACGCCTTCCTGCCGCGTGTTTTTATGTAGGTGCCGAAGAACGGGGAGCGGTTGCGCCGGTCGATCGGCTCCCCGCCGAAGGTGCCGCCGCGCTCGAACAGGAACGGCTTGCCGTTCACCAGGCGGAGCTGGGACGCGGTGAAGTACAGCCTGCCGTCCTCGTCTATCTGCACTCCGTTGTTGCGGGCGCCGGCCACGACGGCCGGCTTTTCCTTCACCTCGCCCTGGTTGTCGAACGTCCAGACGGTGCCGCCGCTGAGAGGCACCCCCGGCTGACGCTTTATGTGGAACATCTCGATGCCCTTCTTCTCCAGCTCCCGTATGTTCTTTATCCACTCCTGGTACGAGCCGACGCCGCCGGACACCCACATGCCGGCCTCGGCGCGCTTCAGCCGTCCCATGGCCGATTCCCTCCAGGATTCCTCCTCCATCTTGGGGATGAACCAGGACTGGATCGCCACCGCGATGTCACCGCGCATGGTGACTCCCAGCCCCCAGCTGAACGGGTCGCTGTTCGTGTTGGTGAGCGGGATGATGCCTTCCCAATCGTTGTTCCAGCGGGCGGTGCGCACCTCGCCGTAGTTGTACGGGACCTCGGCGTAGAAGCCGCCGTCGTGCTTCTCGTTGCCGCCGATGCGGTCCGGGTCCATACGGCACACCCCGCCGGTGCCGAGGACGAAGCCGGATTCCAGGAAGCCGTGCATGTAACCGCGCTTGTCGAAGGCGAGCTCGGCGAGCGACGCGCCGCGCACGCCCAGGCCGTGGCCGCCGCCCATGGCGCCGGTGGTGACGTTCTCCGGTTTCCGGCCGGCGAACCAGCCGAGGAATCTGCCGGTTTTCAGGTCGAATATCTGCTTCTGCTTGTAGTAGAGCTTCTCGCGGACCGGGTCGCACACCAGGTCGTTGAAGATGCCGCTTCCTCCCCAGCGGCCGTTGTAGTTCTCGCCGGCCGCCTTCCGCGCCTCCTCGTCGAAGGAGGATATCTTCGCGAGCTCGAGACCGTGTTCCTCGAATACGCACATGCCCCTGAAGCCGCTGAGGCCTTCACCGAGGCCGATCGCACCCCAGGAGAACCTGCCCGCGCTGAGCCAGAGGCGGGGCTTCTCCGACCAGGAGTCCAGACCCATTACGTCGATGTTCCCGATCTCCCAGTGAATCTCCTTCCCGCAGTCGGGCAGCGCCTTCAGCTTGGAGATGCGCGTGATGGACTGGCCCCTCTGCCGGGCGGAGTGGACGACGTAGATCGCCCCGGTCTTCTGATGGACCTGCACCAGGCGGGGGCGGTCGAGCTTGACGGATGTCAGGAGCTTTCCGTCCGGGGAGAGGATCTGGAGCCGGTTGTTCGTCTGGTCGGTGACGTACACGTTGCCTTTGGCGTCGCAGGCGATGTCCCAGGGGTTGCTCAGGTCTTCGTTGGCCGTACCGAATTGCCCGAGCGTGCCCAGAAAGACCTTCGCTTTCTCACCCGGTTTCGTCGAGCTTGCCAGCACCACCGGCTGGCACCCGCTCTTGGCCCTTCCCCGGAACGTCTGGAAGCCTACCATGTAGATGCGCTTCCCATCCGGGGAGGCGGCGACGTGGGTGTACTGACTGATACGGTCGGATTCCCTCCAGCGCCAGCCGGTGAGCCCGTCGTATTCGGTGGTGCCGTCCGTCTTCAGGTAGTGCATGTACAGCGGGTACTGTTTCTTCGACGCCAGTGCGTGATTGAAGCCGCTGCTGCACAGGTAGATGCGTCCGTTCGCCGCGGAGGGACGGCCGCCGAAGACGCCGTAGCCGCCTTCGAAGCCGGGGGGCATCCACATGGCCTCACGCCAGGTCCCGCTGTTGATGACGGGCGCGTGGAGCGCCTTCTTGCCCGGCTCGTATTCGACGAAGCCCATGCCGCCCAGTTTCTCCTCCGGGAGACCGGCGGGGGGAGGGTAGACCGTCATGAGATACTTCGCGTCGTGGCCGAACTTGCGGACGGTGTAGTGGCCGCGGCCGACACCCTTGACGAAGACGTACACGCCGCCCTCGTCCGCGGTGATGCCCCAGACGAAGCCGGGCAGGTTCTTGGGGTGGGTGGCCCCGAGATGCTTATCGAACTCCGGCTTGAGGCCGAGCGACACCCTGAGCTTCAGCTTCTCCGGCTCCTTGACGTAGTAATCCAGGTCGTCCTTGCCGTTCCAGTATATCTTCTGTTTGAGAGAGTTTTCCTGGAACGGTGCCGGGGCGTTGGCGCCGAGGACGCCGGAGGCGAGGTGGCGGACGACGGTTCCCTTTTCATCCATCAGGGCGACGGTGACGTCGCAGTTCCCCTTCACCGCGAAGGATATCTCGTATTTGTCCTTCTGGAGGAGCTTGATGGCGGGCTTCTCGGTGAAGGCGAACACGTTCTCCCGCTCGGTGCGAGGGCCGTCGTACGGCTTCCACCAGTCCTGGGCGATGGCGGGGGTAAGGGTAAGTGCGGAGCACGTCAGGGCGAGGGCGAGTGCCGCGGCTTTTTTCATCATCATGCCTCCTGAAGGAAATTGAATTATTGAAGAACGTCCCCTATTTGATGCCGACGGTTTCCTCGGCGTGGTAGCTCAGCTTAAGCACGGTCAGTCGTTCGCCCCAGTCCTCGAAGCACAGGTAGTTGTCGGTGCCGGAGACGAACCGGATGAACGTCGAGGCGATCCTGTCGCGCGTGCTGTCGTAGTTGCCGTACTCGCCGGCGTGCATGACCAGATTGCCGTTCGTGTCGAGTATCCCTATCGAATGGCGGTACAGCTCCGGCACGTAGGAGCGCTTGTACCAGTCCAGGTGCGCCCGCAGCTGGTAGCAGCTGCAGTCGGACGGCTTCATCGGGGAGGCGCCCGCGCAGAACCATTCGGCGCCTTCGACCCAGACGGGAATCCTTGTGCCGTAGCCGGAGTATCCCCACGGCCCGCTCAGGTCCGGCTGACGCGTCGGCCACGGGTTCATCGGGATCGCGGCGTCCCTGCAGAGGAAGCGGACCTTGGTGCCGGTCGTCTTCATGTACGTACCGGTGAACGGAGTGATCCTCTCGTCCGTTCCCTGCCGCACCGCGCGTTCCTCCAGGAACGGCTTCCCGTTTCTCATGCGCAGCCGGGCGTTGCTGAAGTAGAGCTTGCCGTCCTCGTCCATCTGGACCCCGTTGATGCGCTGTCCGGCGATGACGGTCATTTGCTCGCGCTCCTCGCCGCTGGAGTCCCAGGTCCATATCGTGCCGAACCCCAGCGGGTGTCCCGGCCGGCGCGGGACGAAGGGGACGGTGATGCCTCTCTTCTCGTCCTCCGCGAGGGCGCGGAAGAACTCCGTGGTGGCGTTGTAGGTGCCGCCCGTCATGCCGAGCGGGCCGACGCGGGCGGACCTGCCGGTGTTCAGGGCCTGTTCCGTTTCCATCTTGGGGATCTTCTCGGTGCCCAGGACGACGGCGACGTCCCCGCGCATGTTCACGCCCATCCCGTACGGGTGGCGTCCGACACGGGGCAGAGAGATCGGTCCGATCCAGCCGTCCTTTTCCTCGCCGTAGTCGTAGGGGACCTCCATGCCGGATGCCTTCCGGTCCGGGTCCACCCGCGCCACGTGGGAGTAGCCGTACTCGATGTGCATGTACCCGCGCTTGTCGAACGCGATGTTGTCGCCGATGCGGCGTCCGACGGAGAGATCTCCCAGGAACTTGCCCGTTCTGAGGTCGAAGCTCTTATGGCGTCCGAGGTGGACGCGCTCGCGCGTGGGGTCGCAGTTCGCGTGAGCGCCGTGGTTGTCACCGCTCCAGCGGCCGTGGTAGTTCGTGCCGGCGTCCTTCTTCGCGCGTGCGTTGAAGTCGATGAGCGGCTTGAAGCCGTTGCCGGTTTCCTCCCAGACGATCAGGTTGGAGACCCGCTCCCGGCTGCCCTGCCTGCCCAGCCACAGCCGGGGACGGGCCGACCACGAGTCGAGGACGAACGCGTCGCCGCCGACGCCGTCCTGGTGGAATTCCTCGGACAGGGCGGGGAACGGTTTGAACTTCGTGACGCGCTCCGTCCGCTTCCCCCTCTCCCTGCCGGCGTGGGCGACGTACACCGCGCCGGTTTTCTGATGAATCTGGACCGCGTGGGGCGAGAAGGCCTTGATGGACTTCAGCAGCTCTCCCTTGTCGCTGAATACCTGGACCCTGCCGTTGAGCTCGTCGGCGACGTACACCCGGCCGGAGGCGTCGCACGCGACGTCACGGGGCTGGTTGAGGTGGGTGTCGTCGCTTCCGTGCGCGTTCATCTTCCCGGCGAAGACCTTCGCTTTCTCCTTGCCGTCCAGGGGGAAGCTGAGGACGACCGGCTGGGCGACCCCGTGTTTCGAGCTCGTCTCGAGGCCGACCATGTACACGGTGCGTCCGTCCGGAGACGCGGCGAGCCGGGGGGCGAAGCAGGGCCCCTTTGCGGCGAAATAGATGCGGCCTTCGATTCCCCTGACGTCCGTGGAGCCGTCGGTGTGAATCCAGCGCAGACGGGGCTGGGCCGGTTTGCCGCGGACGCCGGTGTAGTCGCCGTTGCAGCTGAAGAGGATGCGGGAACCCACGACGGCCGGGCGCACCACGCCCGGTCCTGCCCACTCCATGACCGCTCCCATCCAGAGCGACCGTCCCCAGTAGTTCGGATTCTCGTCGGCGCCCTGCACGGACCACTTGCCGGGCTCGTATTCCACCCACCAGAGCCCGTTGAGCTTCTCGCGGGGGAGACTCGCGGGAGGGGGCCATACCGTCTTTGCGTACTCGCCGTCGTGGTCGAAATGGCGGACGGTGTAGCGGTTGCCGGGGACGCTCCTGCCGCCGCGGGTGAATACGAAGACGCCTTCCTCGGAGGCAGCCATGCCGGCGACGTACCCGGGCAGGTTGTGGGGGCTCACTGCCCCGAGGAGCCTATCGGACTCCGGCTTGAGGCCGAGCGACACCCTGAGCTTCAGCTTCTCCGGCTCCTTGACGTAGTAATCCAGGTCGTCCTTGCCGTTCCAGTATATCTTCTGTTTGAGAGAGTTTTTCTGGAACGGCGCCGGGGCGTTGGCGCCGAGGACGCCGGAGCCGAGGTGGCGGACGACGACGCCCTTTTCGTCTACCATGGCGACGGTGACGTCGCAGTTGCCCTTCACCGCGAAGGATATTTCGTATTTGTCCTTCTGTACGAGCTTCACGGTGGGCTTCTGGGTGAAGGCGAATACGTTCTCGCGCTCGGTGCAGGGGGCGGTGTACGGTTTCCACCAGTCCTGTGCGTGTGCAGCGGGGGGGGTGAGGGCGAGGGCTGCGCAAGTGATTAGCATGGCGATTCTTAGGACTTTCTTCATGGCCGTGTCTCCTTCGGTGTGTCTGCGGTCACGTTCCGGAATGACTCCTCCAGGGACCAGGTAGGGCTCATCCCCGGTTTCAGACAAGGTTTTTTGCTGTCGTCTATTTGTTCTCGTCGAAGGAGCCCTGAAAGCCGGGATTCAGCTCGAGTCCGTAGTGGGCGCCCGCGGCCTTCCATTTCCAGCCGTAGGTGCGCTCGTCAATGTCATCCACCGCCCATCCCCCAGTGCCCAAATAGATCTCCTGCCAGACGGAATCATGTACGTGTCCGTCGAGATGCAG
>CAYMFW010000235.1:0-7070 GCA_964389785.1 uncultured Planctomycetota bacterium | reverse complement strand
TGGCACCTCCAGCAGAAAGTCGGCGGGTGCGCCCGGCAGGATTCGGTTCGCGATGGCGCCCACCAGGAACACCTGGCTGAGCACGATACCGACGTACATGAGCACGGCGAGAATGGAGACCTTCGCCAGCACTGCCGCGCTGATGCCGAGCTGGGCGGAACAGGGCACTCCCAGGGTGAGAAGCACGATGGCGATCAGCCGCTGCTTGCGGGTCTCCAGTATCCGGGTGGTGAGCACCGCCATCGTGCCGCATCCGAGGCCCAGCACCATGGGAAGCGCCGCCTTCCCGGAAAGCCCCATCCGTTTGAAGAACCGGTCCGCCGTCGCCGCGAGCCGCGGCAGGTAGCCGGAATCCTCCAGCAATCCGAAGAAGAAGAAGAAATACGCGACGATGGGAAGCACGATCGCGATCGCGTAGCGGGCGCCGACGGTGAGAAGCCCCGCTTCCTCGTCGAAGAAGATCGCCCAGGCGAGTGCTCCCCATCCGGTCGCGCCCGGCGTGCCGAAGATGCCGCGTGCCGCCGCGGCCGCGTACCAGACCAGGCCGCCCCAGCTCCCGGACACCCGTTCCTCGGGCGTGCCGAACACGCTCGACTCCAGAAAGTCCACCGTGGCGCCGGCGCCGAACCGTCCGATGAAGAGATACATCACGTACAGCACCCCGAAGAGGATGGGCCAGGCCCAGAAGGGGTGGATCGCGATCCGGCCGATCCGTTCTGCCAGCCCGCCCTCCGGCTGGGCCGCCGGCCGATGAAAGAATTGGGACGCGATCTCGTCCGCGGTGTCGGCCCGGTCGCGCGCCAGCATGTACGAGATCGGTTCCGCGCTGTGCTCCCGGCAGTCCCGGTGCAGATCCTGCAGGCGGGAGAAGTCCGCGTCGCCGCACGTGCCGCGCACCCGTTCCTGCGCGTACGCGTCCCCGGCCAGATACGCCTCCGCGATGAACGCCCTGGCGGGCATTGCCGGAAGGGCCGCGGTGATCTCGTCGATCGCGTCGCCGGCGCGCTCGCCGTGGGCCACCTCCAGGTTCGCAGGCTTCGCCTGGCCGATCGCGGCCCGCAGCCGGTCGAGCCCGCGCCGTTCCGTGGCGACCATCGTGACGATGGGGATGCCCAGACGGGCGGCGAGCCCGTCGGTGTCGATCGTTATTCCCCGGGCACGGGCCTCGTCCCACATGTTGAGGACCAGTACCATCGGCCTTCCCATCGCGGCGAGTTGGGCGGTAAGCGCGAGCGTCCGGGACAGGTTCTTCGCGTTGGCGACCTGCACGACCACCGCGTCGGGTTCTCCGAGCACCAGATCACGCGCCACTCGCTCGTCCTCGCTGTTGGGAATCAGCGAGTTCGCGCCGGGCGTGTCCACCACCTCGCACATCTTCCCGGCAAGATGCGCGTTGCCGCGCGCGATTTCCACCGTGGTGCCCGGGTAGTTGGACACGACGACGTACCGTCCTGTGAGCAGGTTGAATACCACGCTTTTGCCGACGTTCGGATTGCCGACCAGGAGAACCTTCATGTGCTACCCGTCCTTCCTCTTCGCCTTGCCCGCGCACCGCGCGCACAGGCCCTGTATTATCAGCCGGTGGCTCGACGGGCGAAACCGCTCCTTGCGACAGATGGAGTCCCGGATGGTCTCTATCCGCTCGTTCCGGAACTCGATCGCCCGCCCGCAGCCGAGACACAGGAGATGATCGTGGTGGACGCTCCCGTAGAGGCGCTCGTAGCACTGGCGGCCGTCGTGGCGGAACGCCCGTTCAAGGATCCCGCATTCGACGAGGATGGGAAGCATTCGGTAGATGGTCGCCCGGCTGACGCCCTTCCGGCGAAGCCGGTGCGCCGCCTCGTCGGCGTTGAAATGCCCGCTGCCTGCGAGGACCGCGTCGAGTATCGCGGCGCGCTGGGGGGTGTAGCGCAGCCCCCGCTCACGGAGCCGGTTGCGGACGATGGACACGGCCGCTTTTTTGTCGCTCACTGTTCCTGCGCTCCCCTTATTGAGACGTGGACTCAATCGCAACACAGTATACGGTCTGTTGTCCTCCGTGTCAAGGGGCGCCAAACCCGCATACATGGCGCCGAGAATGAGCGAGGCAACATCCCGGCGCCCCTTGATATTTTTCCTGCTAACCTGAGGCCGTTTCGTGTGATATAGTGCTACACAGGAGGCTGCCGTGACGGAACAAAACCAACGGGATCTGGTACAGAAGCTGTTTCTCAGAAACAGCTTAATGCTTCAGGGCTTCATCCATTCGCTCCTGCCGGACAAGACGGCCGTGGAGGACGTGCTGCACGAGACGTTTCTGGTCCTCACCGAAAAGGCGGGGGATTTCACCGAGGGCACCGACTTCTTCGCGTGGGCGAAGGCAGTGGCCTACCGGAAAGCGCTTCAGGCGATACAGGCCCAGGGGCGGTCGGCGCGAACCCTTCCGGTGGAGGTGCTCGAGCGGCTGATCGGAGGCGAGGAGAGCGGCGGGTTCGTCGAGCACTGGGAGGAGCGCAGGAGCGCGCTTCAGTACTGTCTTGAGAAGCTGAGCGGCGGCGTGCGACGGATGCTGCGGCTTCATTATTTCGAAGGCCTCGGCGTCGGCGACGTGGCCCGCAAGGTCGGTTGGAACCGGACGTCGGTGAGTGTGGCGATGTCGCGCGGGCGGCACGCGCTGCGCGAGTGCGTGCGCAGGCGAATGGCGTCGGCAGAGGGAGCGTGATGACGGAAGAGCACAAGCTGGGTGAGCTGATCGACCAATACCTCTCCGGGGAGATCTCGGAAGAGGCGCTGGTGGAGCTTGCCGCGAAGATCGAGAAGTCACCGGACGCCCGGCGGCTGTTCTGGGAGCGGGCGGAGGAGCGGGCACTTCTGTTCGGTGCGTTCTGCGAGGCGGAGGGGATGTCCGCCGCGAAGGAACAGATGGAGGAGGATCTCGGCGCCGTCTGTCCGCAGCCGGCCGCGGCGGCGGAAGGGGCGGCGCTCCACGTGTGGGAGCGCGCCGGAGATCACGGCCGGCACGGGCCGGGCATGAAGAAACAGCCGCGCCCGCTTCACCGGATCATCTGGGGAGCGGCCGCGGCGTGCGCGGTGCTGGTGGCCGGGTCGTATTTCTTCAGCCTGTGGCGGGAGGAGCAGGCGCGTCACCGGATGTTCGGCAGGCTCGCGTCCGTCATTCCTATCGTCTCGGTCGAGCGGGACGGGCGGCGGCTCGAGGCCCGGGCGGGCATGGTGCTTCGCGCGGGCGACATCGTGCGCACCGAGGAGGGAGGCGCCGCGCGGATACGGTACACCGGCGAGAAGACGGCCTTCGAACTGAGCGACTGGGGCGCCGCCGAGCTGTGGGACGAGGACGGGGCGAAGCGGGTGGACTTCAAGAGGGGTACGGTCCGGTGCGCGGTCGCGTCCCAGCCCGAGGGAAAGACGATGGTGATGTTCACCCCGCACGCCCGGGCGGAGGTGCTGGGAACGCGCTTCCAGATCGCGATACGGCCCGGGGCGACCTGGCTGGAGGTCACCGAGGGCCTGGTGCGGTTCACCCGGAAGTTCGACGGCAGCGTGATCGAGGTGGCGGCGGGAGAGAACGCCGAGGCGGCCAGCGGGCTCCAGCTTGCGGCCCAGTCGGTGCTGGAGGCCGCCCGGGTTCGGGAGAACGTGGTGCGAGGGATGCCAGCCCCGCCGGTCGCGATCCTGGGGGACGCGAAGGTCAACGCGGCCGTCAGAAGCTCCGCGATGGAGCAGGAAAATCTCAAACAGCGGTCGCTTCGCACCGTGGCCCTGCTGAAGATGCTGGCCGAGGAGCTGATGGTCAACCGGCTCGGCGAGCCCAGGGTGGCCAAGCAGCTGGTGGACACCACCGCGACGCTGGAAACGGTCGGCGAGAAGTACATGGGAGACGCGGTCGAGAAGCTGAAGGAGTTCATCGTCGAGGCGGAGCAGGCGGCCCGGCTGGGCAAGATCGAGGACGTGTCGCGGCTGCAGGAGGAGATCCTCAAGATGCTGAAGGCCATCCGGAGCGCGCGGGCGGCGGCGAGCCGCGCCCGGCTCCGCAGGCAGCTGCTCGCGGCGTCCAAGGACCAGCACAAGGCGATCAAGCAGACCAGGGAGCTTCTCACCGACAAAGACCGCCGGGTCCCGATAGGTAAGAACCCGGAGAACCTGTCCAGGGAACAGAAGAAGCGGCTGGCGGACGTCGCCGAGACACAGCGGGCCGCCAGGGATTCGCTCAAGCAGGCGCTCGCCAACCTGAAGGAGGTCGCGCGGGGCCGGGAGGCGGAGGAGCAGGAGATCGCCCGGACGAGCAGGGAGGTCGCCGACTTCCTCGAGAAGAACGAGGCGCAGTCCAGGTCCGACGACGTTGTCGACGCGATCGAGGAGAACAAGACCGTCGCCGCCCTGAAGAAACAGCAGGAGGTGAAGGATCTGCTGGAATCCGCGCTGGCCCGGGCGAACGGGAAGCTGGCGGATGAGACCCCGTCGCAGAAGATGTCGGAGCTGTTCAACGCCAAAGAAGAGTTGGGCGAGCTCGCCGCCAAGCAGAAGGACCTGACCGCGGAGACCCAGGGCGTGCCCAAGGACGCCGGGCCGGAATCCATGAAGCTGCAGGAGGCCAAGCAGGACCAGCTGGCCCGCGGCACCGGGAAGGTGGCCGAGAAGATGGATGAGGAGTCGCTCTCGCGCAAGGCGGCGGACATGGGCAGGGAGGCGATGGAGCGCGCCGAGAGCGCGCTGGCGGAGGGGAAGAAGGACGAGGCGGTTTGGAACCAGAAGCTGGCGGAGACCGCGCTGGAAACGGCGCGGATGGCGCTGGACCAGGAGATGGACCGGCTGGCGCGCAGTGAAGATCCGCTCGAGAAGCACCGGGCGGAGAACGATATGAGCGAGAGCCAGCTCGCCGACGCCCTCGATAAGGAAGCCGCGCAGGTGGCGCAGGCCCGCAAGGATCTGGAAGAGATGATGGACGGCCAGAAGGGACTGAAGCAGGCCACCGAGAAGCTTGCCGAGAGCGAGACCGGTGAGCGCGACCCCGCCGCCGAAGCGGCCGGCGCGATGCAGAAGGCCGGAGAGAACATGGAGAAGGCCGCCCGGGACATGGCGCAGCAGGCAAAAGGCGCGCAGGACCCGGGCGAGAAGAGCGCGATGGAACGCGCCGCCGAGGAGATGCAGAGCGCGGCGGAGGGCATGAAGGAGGCGGGCGCGCAGATGGCCCGGGAGCAGTCGCCCGCAGAAGGGCTGGATAAGGCGGGCGAGGCGATGCAAAAGGCGGGCGAAGCGATGCAAAAGGCGGGCGAAGCGATGCAGCAGGCCGCGCAGAAGCAATCGGACCCGCAGGCCGGGCAGAATGTGGAGAAGGCGGCCGCGCAGATGTCTGAATCCGCCGAGGCGATGAAGCAGGCGGCG
Source organism: uncultured Planctomycetota bacterium (assembly GCA_964389785.1). Classification (GTDB taxonomy): domain Bacteria; phylum Planctomycetota; class CAYMFW01; order CAYMFW01; family CAYMFW01; genus CAYMFW01. Next base: position 1,691 of record CAYMFW010000235.1, on the reverse strand, counting down.
CAGAATTCGCAGGAGGCGTTCATGCCGCTCCAGCAGGCGGCCCAGGCGATGCAGCGGGCGGGTGAGCAGATGGAGCAGTCGGCGAAGGCGAAGCAGGCCGGGCAGAACATGCAGAAGGCGGCCCAGGCGATGAAGGAGGCCGGGCAGAACATGGCCGGCGCTTCGCAGCTGGCGCAGGCGCAGAAGGAGCTCGGCGAGCGCGCGGAGCAGATGGGAAAGCAGCTGCCGGGCCAGACCCCCGCGTCCGACCAGCCGATGATGCAGGCGGCGCAGAACTCGATGCAGCAGGTGGCCCGGAACATGCAGCAGGCGGCCGGCCGGCTCGGCGAACAGCCGAAGAGCGCGATCCCGAACCAGCAGAAGGCGATGGGCAGCATGCAGCAGGCGATGGAACAGCTCGCGTCCATGGAGCGGGCACTGCAGCAGCAGGCGGACGCCGCCCGGCTGCGGGCCATGTCGGATTCGCTGACGGCGATGGCGAGCAAGGAATCGGCCCTGGCGGCGCAGGCGGGTCAGCCCCAGCCCGGCGCCGAGCAGATGCAGAACATGCAGAGCCGGCAGCAGGCCCTCCAGGACCAGCTTGCGAGCATGATGCAGCAGAGCAGCCAGCAGCAGTCCGGCCAGCCGTCTCAGCAGGGGCAGCAGTCGATGCAGCAGGCACAGAAATCGATGCAGCAGGCACAGAAATCGATGCAGCAGGCGCAGAGCCCTCAGCAGGGCTCGCCCACCCCGTCGCAGTCCATGGCGCAGGCGCAGAGCCAGATGATGGCGGCCCAGCAGGCGATGCAGCAGGCGGTTTCATCGATGCAGACGCAGGCGTCCCAGATGCAGTCATCCGCCAATCAATCGAGCCAGTCCATGCAGGCAAGCCAGCAGGCATCCATGCAGGAAGGTGACCCGAACGCTCCGGAGAACAAGGCGGAGGGTCAGGAATCGCAGACGCTGGACGGCCGGGGCAACCAGAGCGCTGCCAGCCGGACCGCGGACCTGAAGGCGAAGCAGACCGGCAAGGACTGGACGGCGAAGTTCTCGGAGAGGGAGAGGGTGAAGTTTGGTCAGGACGCGGACCGGGCGCTTCCCCCGCAGTACTCCGGCCTGGTGGAGGGGTACTACCGGCGCCTTGCCCGTGAAGGGGCGGGACTCGGGAGAAAGTAGCCCGGGAGAACAATGCTCCTTCGCTCATTCTCGGCGCCCATCAATGGAATGGGGCGCCTCCGAGGGCGCGGTCCGACCGACCAAGGAATGGCCTTCGGCCTGTTGGTCGAACCACGAACCCGCTCAGGGGCATTGCGCTCCCGGGCACATGCGCGCGGGGGATGTTACGGCAATAAGGAAAGGAGTATTCACTATGGCTGAGGTTGAAGAACAGGTGGAGGAGAAGAAGTCGGCGGAGCTGGCGTCCATGGGCGACGAGGAGGTGATCGAGAAGCTGAGAACCGGCTACGAGAGCATCCGCGCCGAGCTGGGCAAAGTGATCGTAGGCATGGAGGAGGTGATCGAGGAACTGCTCATCGCCGTCTTCGCCCGGGGCCACTGCCTGCTCGAAGGGGTGCCGGGACTGGCCAAGACGCTTCTCATCAGCTCGCTGTCCCAGGCGCTGGACCTTTCGTTCAAGCGCATCCAGTTTACGCCGGACCTGATGCCGTCGGACATCACCGGCACGGAAGTGATCCAGGACGATCCGGACACCG
>CAYMFW010000234.1:0-7088 GCA_964389785.1 uncultured Planctomycetota bacterium | reverse complement strand
GGCACCGTGCTTCTCTTTTGCGCGATGTACGTCAAGGGCATGTCTTCTGTAAACGGCTGGAGATTCCTCCGCGCCGGCACCGGGCCGATGCTGTTCACCGCCTTCGCCGCCATGGCTACCGCCATCTGCGTCATCCTCGCCTACATGCTGGAGAACCCGCTTCCCGAGAAGATGCTCGCGTGGGTCATCGCCGCGGTGACCGGGCTGACGGGGTTTGAGCTGCTGGCGGGTCTGCTGGGAAGTGCGTTCGTGCCGCGGATCCCGGGGATCGAGATACTGCCCCCCTACCACAGCCGCGGCCTGGATATCATCACCAGCCCGGGAGAGATACTCAAGACGGTCGCCGACGCGGTGGACTACCAGTTCGGCTTCCGCGTCTCCGAGACCTGGTTTTACGCCTTCATACAGAAGGCGATCGTCCCGCTGGTCCTGTTCTGGGCGCTCACCCTGTACGCGTTCACCTGCGTCGTCATCATCGGCCCGGACGAGCAGGCGATACTGGAACGCTTCGGAAACCCGAAGAAGACGCTGGATTCCGGCCTTCATTTCAAGTACCCGTGGCCGGTGGACATAGCGTACCGGTATCCCGCGAAGAGCGTCCAGACGATAATGATCGGATTCGACGAGGAGATAGAAAATCAGCCTGCGATCACCTGGACCGAGAAGCACTACAAGAACGAAGACCTGTTCATGGTCGCCACCAGGGAGGACGGCGCACAACCGATTCCGAGGGATGAGAAGGGAGAGGCCTCCTATACGCCCGTCAGCTTCATCGCCGCGACGGTGAGGCTCCACTATCGCATCACCGACCTGTACAAGTACGCGTACGAGAAGAGTAATCCCCAGGACTACATCATGGACATCGCGTACCGCGAGGTGGTGAAGTTCATGGGGAGCATAGACATATTCGATCTCCTCAAGGAGAAGCGCCTCGAGCTGGCCGAAGACCTCAGAAAGAAGATCCAGAAGGTGCTGGATAAGGCCGATATCGGCGTCGAGGTGTTCTACCTCGGCTTCGAAGGCGCCCACCCGCCCGTCGAGGTGGGAGAGGCGTTTCAGTCCGTCATAGGGGCCCACGAGGAAGCGCACGCCCTCGTGCACGCGGCGACCGCCTACGCGTCGAAGACCAGGTACGAAGCCGACGCCAGGGCCTTCCGGATTGGGGAGGAAGCCAAGGCCTACGCACACGCAAGGAATGCCGTCTCCGAAGCGGAGGCAGAGATGTTCCTGAAGCGCATGGAGGCGTACAAGGTGAGCCCGAACGTCTACCGAAATCGAAAGCTGATGGAGGCATTCGAGAGGGGACTCAAGGATCGGCGCAAATACGTGGTCCCCGCGGGCGCGAAGATGAAATCGAACGTGATATTCGACCTCAAGGACAAGCTGGAATTCAGACTGGAAGACATAGATCTGAAAGGAGACAGGCCATGAAATCCAATCCCCTCTTCTCTGCCGGGGTGATACTCCTGGCACTGGCGGTGCTCGCCCTGTTCGTCATACTGCTGGCGGCGTACACGGTCCGGGCGACCGACTGCGTCGTCGTGCTCCGATGGGAAAAACCGATTAGGGAATTCGTCGGCACGAAGGAAGGCGACGCGGGCCTCCAGTGGAAGCTCCCCTGGCCCATCGACAAGATAGACCGGTACGACGCGCGCACGCACGTGTTCTTGACCAAGTTCGAGGAGACGCTCACCCAGGACGGCCACAACCTGATGGGAACGGTCTCCGCCGGCTGGAGGATCGGCGAACCCATGAAGTTCCGCGAGAAGGTCGGCACCATAGAGAAGGCGCAGGACCTCCTCAGCGGGTTGGTCCGCACGTACAAGAACGCCGTCATCGGGAAACACCCGCTGTCCCACATAGTCTCGGTCGACCCCGACATGCTTCGATTCGACGAGATGGAGAAGGAGATGCTCTCCAACGTCGAACGCGAGGCCCAGGAGCGCTACGGCATAAGGGTTGAGTTCACCAAGATAAAGCAGCTCGGCCTGCCCAAGAAGGTGACGGAGAAGGTGTTCGAGAGGATGAAGAAGGAGCGCGAGAGGCTGGCCGTAGCGATAACGGAAAAAGGCAAGGCGGACGCCGACGAGATCAAGGCCAGGGCGGATGCGTACAAGGAGAGGGCCCTCTCGGACGCGAATGGCAAGGCCAAGAAGCTCAGGGGCGACGGCGACGCGAAGGCCGCCGAGCACTATGCGGTGTTCGCCCGGAATGAAGACTTGGCGATATTCCTCAGGAAGCTGGAGGCCCTCGAGAACAGCCTGGAGAAGCGCGCCACGGTGATACTCACCACCGAAGACGAGCCGTATGACCTGCTCCAGCAGGAACAGAAGGACAAGAAACGGTAGCACATATGCCCGACGAAACGACGAAAGCGCCGGAGATACAGGAGAGCCCGGGAATCCAGTCCCTCACCAGGGCCCTCGGCGTCTTCTTCGCCATACTGAAGGTACTGATGATACTCACCTTCGTGTACTTCCTGTTTTCGGGCGTGTTCGTCGTCGAACAGCAAAAGGTCGGCTTGGTCCTCCGGTTCGGGAGGATACGCGGCTCGGTGCCCAAGGAGCAGGTGCTCAGGCCCGGATTCCACTGGGCCTTCCCCTACCCCATCGACGAGGTGGTCGAGATCGAGGCGGGACGCCCCCGCAAGCTCATCATAGATGACTTCTGGTTCAAGGAAGGCTTCATGGAGATCATCCAGAAGGAGGACGGCGAGGAAGAGTATACCGGGGGTGGGCCTCTGGAGCCCGGTAGGGACGGCTACTGCATCACCGGCGACGTCAATATAGTCCACCTCGGCTGGTCCGTGGAGTACAGGGTTTCCGACTCGCTCGATTACTTCCTGAATCTCGCCCGGACGCCCTTGGAGGAGAGAGTGAAGGGCGCCGAGAATTTCGACGAGATCGAACTGAGAGCGGTGCCTTTCGTCAAGATGGCCGTGGCCAACGCCGTCGTCGAGCAGGCAGGAAAGATGACGATAAACGACATCCTCCTCGACAAGAAGGAGAAGTTCCGGAAGGACGTCCTGGAGAAAGCCAGCAACATCCTGAAGCAGCAGAGGACCGGGATCACGCTCACCGGGTTCGACTACCACCGCGCGCCCCAGCCGCCCAGGGACGTTAAGCACGCGTTCGACTCCGTCGGCCAGGCCCCTAACGAAGCGAGGGCCGAGAGAGACAAGGCCCGGGCCTACCGGAACAGGATCGAAAACGAGGCGAAGGCCGAGGCCACCAGGATAGTGGCCGAGGCGGAGGCGTACCGGGACGGAATGGTCGCGTCCGCCGAGGCGGATGCCAAATACATCACCGCCCTTCTCGAGAAGTACCCGAGAGACAGCCGGGAGCTCGCCGTGTTCCTCAGGCAACATCACCTGCAGGTGCTCGACCGTGTGCTGACGAACGTGAAGGCCAAGTACGTGGTGCCGGAGAAGCTCGGGGAGGAGAGCCGGCTGTGGCTCTACCTGGGCAAGGATCCGAAGGATCTGGAACCGAAGGAAGAGAAGAAACCGGCCGAGGGAGCGCACTAGCATGATCAGGCACGCACACTCATCCGACGAAAAGGCCATGGTGAGTCTGTCCCTCGCCGGCTCCTTCATCGGCGCGATCTTCATCATCAACTCTTACATACTCAAGTACGCCACCGAACACGGCGAGTCACTCGCCGCCGCCAGCGCGTTCATCGGCGCGGTGATCCTGGGTATCCCCGTCATCCTGCGGGCGATAAAGGACATATGGAACCGCGAGCTGCACATGAACGAGCTGGTGGCGATTGCGGTGCTCGCCTGTTTCGGCCTGGAGGAGTACACCACCGCCGGCATCGTGTCCTTCCTGGTGCTCCTCGGTGACATCATGGAGCACCGTACCGCCATCGGGGTCCACGAATCCATCGAGGAGCTGCTGCGGCTCACCCCGACGAAGGCCCGACTCATCGAAGAGGGCCGTGAGCGCGAGATCGAGGCGGCCCAGCTGCTGCCGGGCCAGACGATACGGATACGGCCCGGCGAGAACGTTCCTGCCGACGGCGTGATACGCGAGGGAACCACGGCGCTGAACGAAGCGAGCATCACCGGCGAATCCATCCCTGTGGACAAGGGGCCGTCGGACACCGTGTTCGCCGGCACGTCGAACCTCACCGGTGCGGTCGTGGTCCAGGTCACCAAGGCCGGCGAGGACACCACCATCGGCAGGGTGCGCCACCTGATAAAGGACGCGGAGGCCACCAGGATCCCGATCATGACGGTCATCGACCGGTACGTCGGCTGGTACACCCCGTTCGTTCTAATGGTGTCCGCCATCATACTGATGGTGTCCAAGAACGCCGACAACGCCATCACCGCCCTCATCGTCACCTGTCCGTGCGCACTGATACTGGCCACCCCCACCGCGATGGTCGCGGCGCTGTCCGCGGCGGCGCGGCTCGGAATACTGGTGAAGGACGTGCGGGACATGGAGGAGGCGTCGAACGTCTCCGCGATGGTCTTCGACAAGACCGGAACGCTCACCACGGGACTCCTCACCGTCGCGCGGCTCAGCCCGGAACCGGGGGTGGAGGCCGACGAGCTGCTGCGGGTCGCGGCGTCGACGGAGAGCCACAGCAATCACCCGGTGGCGCGCGCCATCATGAACGTCGCGAAGGAAGCAGCCATCGAGCTGATCGACCCCAAGGATTCCTCCGAGGTGTCCGGAAAGGGCGTCGAGGCGCTCCTCGCCAGCGCGAAGACGATGGTCGGACGACGTGACTGGCTCATCGAAGCCGGCGTGGAGATCGGCAAGGAGACCGAGGAGGAAACCGGCTACAGCGCGCTCTTCGTCGCCCGGGACGGGAAGTTCATGGGATGGATCGGACTGGAGGATCAGGTGCGTCCGGAAGCCAGAAAGGCCACCGAGGAGCTGAAGGAATGGGGCCTGAAGCGGCTGACGATGCTCACCGGCGACCGGGAGACCGTGGCCCGCAAGGTGGCGGATGACCTCGGATGCACCGACTACGAGGCGAAGTGCCTGCCCGAGAGGAAGCTGGAGGTGGTCAACAACATGAAGGCGTCCGGCTACAAGGTCGCGGTGGTCGGTGACGGCATCAACGACGCGCCCGCGCTGGCGGCCGGAGACATCGGCATCGCGATGGGTGCGGCCGGAAGCGACGTGGCCATCAACAGCGCCACCATCGCGCTGCTGTCGGAGGACCTCAGACGGCTCCCAATGCTGTTCCGGCTGTCGCGCAAGACCCGGTGGGTCATCGCCGAGAACCTGACCTTCGGCGGAATCTTCATCGTCGGCGGGCTCTGCCTGGCCGGCTTCGGGTTCCTCAGTCCCATCGTCGCGGCGCTCCTTCACAACCTGGGTTCGGTCGTGGTCACATTCAACAGCGCGCGGCTCGTCCGGTTCGGCGAAGAAGTCCGCCCGTACCGGGGGTAGGCGGCGCGCATGGCCGGCGACATCGTTCTCGAATCAAGGGACCTCACGAAGATATTCAAGGATTTCTGGCGCCGCGACAAGGTGCGCGCGGTGGACGGGGTGAACGTCAAAGTGGAGGCCGGACAGGTGTTCGGCCTGCTCGGACCCAACGGCTCCGGAAAGTCCACCGTGGTAAAGATGGCGCTCGGGCTGCTGCGTCCCACCAGCGGGTACGTCGCGGTGTTCGACCGCCCGCCCGGAAGCGCGAGGAACAAGGACCGCATCGGCTACCTCCCGGAGGAGACCTACCTGTACCAGTACCTGGACGCGGAATCCGCGCTCGACTTCTACGGCAAGCTGTTCAACCTGACGAAGCCGGAGCGCAGGCGTCGCACCAATTCCCTGATAGAGATGGTGGGCCTCGCCGGGGCGCGGAAGCGCCCGCTGAAGGAGTACTCCAAGGGGATGGCCCGCCGCATCGGGCTGGCGCAGGCGCTGATAGGCGACCCGGAGCTGCTGTTCCTGGACGAGCCGACGGCCGGCCTCGACCCGATAGGCACCCGCGAGATGAAGGACCTGATAATCGACCTCAAGGACCGCGGCAAAACGGTGTTCCTCTGCAGCCACCTGCTGGCGGACGTCGAGGACGTGTGCGACCGCATCACCATCCTCTACGGCGGCAGGGTCTGCTCCGAGGGCTCCGTCAGCGAGCTACTGTCCAAGAAAGATACCACGCAGATAACCGCCCCGGCGCTCAGCGACGAGGCGATACGGCAGGTGGCGGAGATCATACGGCGCGAGGCGCAGGCCGAGCCGGAGGTCATCTCCCCGGTCGAGCGGCTGGAGAGCTTCTTCCTCAGGGTCATCCGGCAGGCGCGGGAGCAGCGCGCGCTCACATCCGGCGTCGCCGCCGGCGCGGGCACCCCGGAGTTCCTCGGGACCCCGCCCTCTCCCGGGCAGGATCCCGTTGGAGAGGAGCCGGAGGAGAAGGAAGACATCGAAGCGAAGCGAAAGAGGGTCCTCGACGGCCTGACGAAGCCGAAGGAGGACTGACGTGAGACGCATCCTCGCCGTCGCCCGGAACACCGTCTCCCAGGGGCTCCGCATGAAGGTGCCGCTCATCCTGGTGATCTTCCTCGTCGTCGTGGTCCCCACCATCCCTCTCCTGCTCAAGAGCGACGGCACCGCCAAGGGGCAGGCGCATATGATCCTCACCTACTCGCTGAACGTCGCGTCGTTCCTCATATGCCTGCTCACCGTGTTCCTGTCCGTGGCCACGCTCAGGGACGACATGAAGAACAAACACATCTTCGTGATGGACATCACCCCGCTCCGGCGATGGGAGCTGCTCGTCGGCAAGTGGATCGGCATCGTGGCGCTCAACTGCGCCCTGGTCGTCGCGATGGGCGTCACGGTCTACACCCTGGTGAAGGTGGTGGTGAAACCGTCCGGCGAAGAGGAAACCAAGGTGCTCTCCGACGAGGTGTATACCGCGCGCAAGCGGGTGAAGCCGGAGCCGCCGGACACCAAGACGATCGCAGCTCAATGGTACGAGCGGTTCCAGAAGGACGGCGTGCTGGAGAAGGATCACGACCCCAAGATCGTGCTCATCCAGATAGAGCATTTCGTGAAGAAACACCGCAACACGGTGCTGCCGCGCATGCCGCGGTACTGGACGTTCACGAATCTTCCCCGGCC
>CAYMFW010000233.1:0-7098 GCA_964389785.1 uncultured Planctomycetota bacterium | reverse complement strand
TGTATGCCTACTACCCGGGACCGAATGGGGTGGATCCCCTCGGGTTGTGGGGAATCCATATCGGCCGACTGAAACTCGGCAACGATCGGCCGTGGTTGGTCTTCAATAGGAAAGTCACGGAGACGTTTGCGTCCAGCACAGCGGGCGTCGGTGACGCCATGACTCTGGGAGGATCAAAGTGGGTTCGGGGGAAACTCGGCACTGACTACGTATGGGATGAGAAGGCGTATAGTTTTGGAAAGACATCTGGGCGAATTGCTCTCGTTTCCGGCGGTTCAGCACTTGCTTTACAGGCTGCAGCTGTCCACGGAACCCTGGGTGCGACTGCCGCATTCTCAGCCAAGACAACCGTTGTCGGGATGGGTGTCGGTGGGCTCGCGGGCGGAGGAGTGGCTGCTTGGCAAGGCGGCGATGCAAAAGATATCGCTTGAGGAGCTCTTGGCGGGATGGTTGCTGGTGGCCTCGTTGGGTTGGGTGCCCCTTGGGCAATGGCTGGAGCTGAAGTATCTTACGGATTGGGGGCGGCTCACGCTCTGGTGCTTGGCGGTTCCAGCGCGATCATTGGCAATACCGTGGATCAATCGATCAGCAAAGGTGTTGAGAAACTCGACGTGAATGAGCAGCTGATTTCGGGTGAGATTGGGATGGCCGTTGGAGTGGTGACGGGTGGCACGAACGCAGCACTCCTTAGAGCACGCGCCTTCTTCAATGCGGCAAGAGCATCAACGCAGAAGCACATATGGGATGTTGCGGAAGAAGTGACTCGAGGATGGGAGCAGAATCTGAGAGCGTCACAACGGTTGCTGCAGAGCGGTGCGACATCTACCTACGGGCAGAATGCAAACGCTCTCTACAATGCATGGATGGATCCATTTCAGGCAACGTACCGACAAGGTTTGGCAGAGGCTGGCGTGGCTGTGAATCCTGCTGCGACCGAAAGCGCGTACAGATGGATGACGGGCCTGCTGTATCCTTCTGTGCAGGCATCTGCTGCCGCAACCCTAAGTCAGTCTGAACGATATCGGGAGAAGGATACTGAAAGACGATGAGTGACTCGCCTCTGTGGTTCTGGCTTCTCCTCGGCCCTGTCGTCATATTGGCTGCGGCGTTATTGAATAAGCTGATTGCGGTTCGCACCGATCATTCTGAAGTGTTCTTGGATGGGGATCTCGTGCTGACAAGCAGCCGATGGTACCTCATTGGCAACATTGTTGTTGCCGCCGGATTGGGGATATGCGTATGGCGACTTTTCAGCCCATTCGATTGGATAGCCGCAATCGTTCTTGTTCCCGTTGGGCTATTCTTTCTTGTGGTGGGAGTCGTGTTTACGGTCAGCATTCTTCGTGACAAAATAGTGATGACAGAGGATGAGATTCTCTTCGATGTTCTGTTCAATCGTCGGAGACTTAAGCTTTCCGAGATTGTGGAGCTTCGTGTGGAGTTTGTCGGAAACCTCGTGGTCAAGTTGACTGATGGGAAGATCTCGGTGATCCCAGCTTTCGTGAATGGTCTCCACCTGATCCCCAAGAAGCTTGAGTATTTGAGAACAATCAAAGGGGTCTGCGATTTACGGTCAACCTCCGTGAGAACGTAATCTGTTTTGTCGCCTTGGAACCCGGAATACATGAATGATGAGGATCTGAGATCCATTGAGGCCAGAGTGCGCGCCACATGCGAAAGGGCTGTCCAACTAGGAAATCAACAGGGGCTGCAATGGATTGAAGTGGTTGGTGCAGTCAATATGCTTACCGAGAAGATGGGTGATGAAGTTGCCGCGCATCTCCTCTCAGAAGAAGGGCTGGAGAGCAATCGAGACGCCAATCGTTCTTTAGAGAAACTCCGCGAGTTCATGCATCGAATGGCAGAAAAATGCATGAGCGAACTCCTGTACAAGCATCGAGGACCTGTGTAGGGGCCCAGCCGACTGTGCACGAGCCTTCGGCCGGTGATTCTGGTTCCCTCACTCACGAAACGGATGATTCCGACGCTATCAGACTGACTGCGATCCCTCTCCGCAATCAGCCGGGGTTCCTCGAGAGCAATCCCCCTCCACGCCTCCTCCGGCGTTCTCGCTCCCAGCCGCGCAGGCGCATGATGTGGAGTATCTCACGTCGGTCTTCAGGAGCGTAATGGGGACGTTTGTTATGCGGCAGAGCCGCTCGATTGCGGAGAAGAACGCCGATAATGAAGAAAGATGTGCCGAAGGCCTTGACTGTTGTACAACTAAGCGTACAATTAGATAGGCAAGAGGAATTATGGTGTAGTAAGCGTAAGGTGGAGGCGCTATGAAATTGACTATGCCGATATCGGAGGCACGTGATCAGCTTACGTCATTGCCGGAGAAGCTGGCGAATGGTGTGGAGCCGGCAACGCTGGTGATTACGCGCAGGGGAGAACCGGTGTTGGACGTGATGCCGCACGCGGTTTTCGAGGGCATTATGGAGACCTTGGAGATTCTGGCGGACCCGGAAGCTCTGGCGCTATTGCAGAAGAGCGCACGTCAGAGCCGGGAAGGGAAGACGCGGTCACTGGCGGAGGTCAAGAAACGCTTGGGGTTCTAAGATGGCGGTACGCTACGAAGTTGACCTCACGGATGTGGCGGAGAAATCCATAAAGAAGATCCCGGATCGTCGTCAGCAGAAGGCGATTCTGGACAAGCTGGAGTATCTGCAGGAAGAGCCGGTTGCGATCGGGAAACCGTTGGCGAAGGCGTTAGCCGGCTACATGAGCGTTCGGGCCGGGAGATATCGAGTCATCTACGAGGTTGACCCGTCGAAGAAGAAGGTCATTATCCATCTTGCGGGCAAACGCAAGGAGGGTGATCGAACCGACGTCTACGTGATGGCCAAGAAACTATTGAAAGCGAAGCTGCTGTAAAGATCCATCCTGACATCGACCCTGTGCGCATCGTCTTGAATGTTCTCGATCTTCGTGCTGGCGTATCGATATGAAGCGAGCTTGGTTGATCCTTATCCTCTTAGCCCTCACCTCTTTGAATTGCTGAGGTCGTCGTCGGTGCCGAACTGCCCGTCCGCGCCCGCGCTGCGGAAATCCACGTCGGGCAGGGAGTCGGTCCAGGAGGAATCGAATTCGCCGGCCTTCGCGTCGTGAGAGTGAACCCCTCTCGCGTTCTTTTCGTGAGACACATACGGCACCTCCTTTTCGGAGGGCGGCGTGAAGCCGCCCCCACAGAATCCCCGATGATGAGAGAGCAAAATGCATGCCACGGGGAAGGGGCGGTTGTGGCGCGGCAGGTACCCGGGAGACCGCTTTCAGCGACAAGAGATGGGTGGGGGCGTTACCGGAGCGTAGCAGCGTTACGATTATGAAACAAAGTCTTCCCGCTGCCCCCTTTTCGGGATTAACTTACCAACTTAATCCCGTCCCTGATTATTTGAGGGCGGAGGTGACGGCGGCGGCGATGTCGTAGAGGAGGGCGGCGCGGTCCTTCCAGCCGGAGTGGGGGTACCAGTTGATGTCCATGGCGCCGCCCATCAGGGTGTGGCGGGCGCCGATGTTGTAGTCGATGACGTGGTCGTATTCGAATACCCACATGTTGACGCGGGTGCGGTCGTCGAGCATCTGCTGTGCCCGGTCGGCCAGCTCCTTGCCGAGCTTCGCGCGCAGCGTGTCGTCCGTGAGCGCTTTTTCTATGAATATGCGTGCCTCGGCTTCCTGCAGGCCCTCGCGAAGCAGCTCGTAGCGGGCGGTGGTGACCGGCCCGTTTTCGGTGGGCCACAGGAGGGACTTGCCGCGGAAGCCGGCGTTGCTCCAGGAACACTTGGGGTAGCGCTTGGGAAGGAACAGGGAGCTGTTGCGGCCCCTGCGGTCCTTGGAAGGGATGAGGAAGAAGTCCGCCATCAGCCGCCCCATGCCGCGCTGCCCTCCCTCGGCGTTCCATTCGGCGATCAGCCGGCTGGCGGTGGGTGGGCACACGTCTCCGCCCAGGCTCAGTCCCCTGGCGAAGAGGGTGTTGATCGGGCCCTTCACCGGCTTCCAGCCGTACAGCCGTTTGTGGGCGGGGTCCCACAGCGCGAACTTCGCGCCGTAGACGATCGATATGTACTTGATGGGCACGCCGTGGAGGTCCTCCGGGATCTCGGAGACGGAGCCGTGGCCGCCGCCGCCGTGTCCCTGGATGATCCATCCGGCTTCGGGGAAGTGCTGCTTCCAGAAACCGACGGCCTCCTTGTCCGGAAGGATGTCGCCGCCCATACCGAGGGCCGCCGCGTCCGCCAGACCGCGCTTCTTCACCAGCGCGCTCAGCCCCTCGGCCAGCGGCTTCCATACGGCCGCGCCCTCCGGGGTGACGTAGTGGGGAAGGCGGACCGTTTCTGTCGCGGAGGTGCTCACCAGCGGTCCCTCCACCGCCCCCTCCCGGGGCTTGCCGCGCTTGCCGCTGTACATCCGTCCGAAGGTGATCATGCCGCCGAGGTGGTAATCCCAGACGTGGAAGCAGAGTACCTTCACCTTGCCCAGATGCTTCGCGGCCAGATCGAGGTATCTCTCCAGGTGCGTGAAGTCGAGCGCGTACGTGCCGTCGTCCTTCTTCGTCCACAGCACCATCGTGTGCTCGTTGCCGTAGTGCGTCTCCCCTATGATCGGGATGTACAGCACGTCCGTGCCGGCCCTGCCCATCAGCTCCAGGCTTTTCTCCATCAGCGCGAAGTGTTTGTCGGACCAGAGCGGCACCTTGTAGTACAGGGCGAGCGACTCGGGGGACGCCGCCATGTCCACGATAGTGGAGAAGGTCCTGGGGTCGGGCACCTTCCAGCCGCAGACGCGCAGGCGGATCGGTATCTTCACCGGATCGAGACCCTTCGCGGAGACGGTGAGCGTTCCTTCGTAGCTGCCCGGCGCCGCGTCGGACGGAACGTTCACGGTGACCCACACCGGCTGGACGGCCCCGGGGACGATCTTGTAGTCGGGCGCCTGGCCCATGGGCCCGACCGGATCGACCTTCGCGGGCGGCGCGTCGAGCAGGGTGTCGAAGTTGTTGAAGAACGAGCCCCAGCGTCCCGCGTACCACGGGGTCTTCGAAGGGTGGCGGGGGTGAAGGAAACTGTAAGACGTCTTCACGGGGGCGGTGACCGGATAGCGGACGATTGCGGGTATCGTCTTCCCGCCGGCGCCGGAGAGCGCGGAGACCTCGGCCTTCAACCCCTCGAGGGGACCGTCCGCGCTCACGACCACCTGCCCGGAGAACGACCCGTTCGGCGTGCCGGTGATCCCTATCGGATGGATGGTCTCGTGCGGGTCGCCGTAGTCCATGGGGGTGACGAAGTCGAGGAGGTCGGCGTTCCATACCTGGACTCCGGCGGGACGGAACGTGTTGGGCGTTATCACTCCCTCCGCGGGAGACCGCAGCTCCGCGGAATCGAGCCCGCAGGTGCTGAAGTTGAACATGTTCCGCGAGTCCCATCGCTTCGGCAGAGGCTTCATCGGCGCGCGATGGACCTCCAGCGCCAGGACGTTCGCTCCCTTCTTCAGCAGCTTTGCGGGCAGTACCAGCTCCGCCTGCCGCAGGCGCAGCGCGTAGCGCGCCGCCTTCTCCTCCTTCTTGAGCGGCCGCAGGTCCTTGGAGGTGAAGAACGCCTCGGGCGGATACTCTTGGGCCGCGGTATCGGGTTCGATCTTGCCCTCGGGCATGTGGGTGCGGCCGGCTTCCGCGCCGTTCAGGTAGACGACCACCCCGCCCCGGTACGACAGGGCGAGCTTCAGGTCCTCCGCCTTCGACGGATCGGGCACCGTAAATTTCCCGCGTATGCAGAGCATGCCGAGCTGCTGTATCTGGCCGGCGCGGCCCGCGCCGCTGCCCTGGCCGCCGAAGAATGGTCCGGTGTCCCGCCACCAGCGGTGATCGTCGAAATCCGGCTGGACCCACTCCGGCGGGGGCGTCGGCGTGGTCGTGAGCATGGTCGGGACGGCGGGGTGCTCATCCTTCTTTTCGGGGGCCGTGTCGGTCGCTTCGGACGCGAAGAGGCAGGGCCTGACGGTCGGATAGCACCGCCAGAAACCGTAGGTGTTGAGGATGACGTCGCCCTCGGGCGGGGCGGCCGCCGGCTCCGCCGGGGGCTCCCCGGCGGGAAGGGCCTGGAGGCCCGAGATGAGCAGAATCAGCAGTCCCGCGATGATAAACCGTTTCATGACAGGTGCATTATACCACGCGTGGGCTTCTGCTATAATCCCCTGAAATGAGGCACGGATGAGCGAGACGAATTCAGACACCAAGAGCTGCCCGTTTTGCGGGGAGACGATAAAGGCGCAGGCCATCAAGTGCCGTTTCTGCATGGAGTTCCTCGGCGAGAGGCCGATGCCCGCGCAGGGGGCACCGGGGGCCGGGCCCGCACAGCCGGCCGCGGCGGAGGCGATGCAGGCGGTCGCACAGGTGCCGGCACCGTCTGCGGCGGCGGGTCCGGCTGCTGCCGCGGGGCAGCCGCAGGAGCCCGGCGAGGACGAGGTGATCTACGAGGGGCCGATATCGCGGGTGGTGATGGTCGGGCCGGTGTTCACCCTTATCGTGTGCGTCGCGATAGGCGTGCTGGTGGTCATCATCGGGCCGAGCGCGCTTTCCAGGGTGAGTGGGAGTCTGTCGCAGTACGGCAGCGTGCCGGTGCTGGCGGGCGTGGCCATCGCGCTCGTGGCGTGCTGCTGGTTTCTGGTGAAGTGGCTGGTGTATCGCAACAAGGTGTTCCGGATCACCTCCGCGCGCATCGAGTTCGAGGAGGGCATCTTCACGAAGCGGGTGGAGAACACCGACATGTGGCGGGTGCAGGACGTGCATTTCCAGCGGAGCGTAGTCGAGGCGCTCGTCGGCGTCGGCAGGATACTGGTGGATACGTCGGAGAACGGCGGCGAGACGATATCCATCGGGCCGGTGCCGAAGGCGCGCGAGCTGTTCGACACACTGCAGAAGGTTCAGCGGCAGGCCGACCGGCGACAGGGTGTGATGCGCGTTGAGCGCTGAAGGCCGCACCCCCGGACGCTATCTGTCCCACCCCCTTCCGTATACTGTGCCGTTCTCGATTCGCGTCTGTTTGATTAGCAGGGAGGTCGCTGAGAAGATGGCCGACGGAGTTGAGTTGTCTGTCTCCGAGA
>CAYMFW010000232.1:3846-7133 GCA_964389785.1 uncultured Planctomycetota bacterium | reverse complement strand
GCGACGAAGTGGGACGAGAAGAAGCTCGCGTTCGACATAAAGGGGCAGAGCAGGGCGACGTACATGCTCGTCTACTTTGACGGTCCCTCCACGTCGGTCGAGACGCTTCACCAGAGATGCAAGCTGTCGGATCGGGTCCTCAGGCTGCTCGTCGTCAAGGACGACGGCAGCGGCCAGGAGCCGGTGAAAGAGGCAACCGCCGCAGCGGCTGAGTCGGCGTCCACGGCAATCGCGGACACCGCGACGGAGGCGACGGCGGAGACGGCGATCCAAGAGGCTGTGACAGGGGACGT
This sequence comes from uncultured Planctomycetota bacterium, assembly GCA_964389785.1. Taxonomy (GTDB): domain Bacteria; phylum Planctomycetota; class CAYMFW01; order CAYMFW01; family CAYMFW01; genus CAYMFW01. The sequence continues at coordinate 6,840 of CAYMFW010000232.1, read as the reverse complement.
GGTGCAGGAAGAGGAGGAATCCGATGCCGTACCTGAACAAGGTATTTCTGATAGGGAATCTGACGAGGGATCCGGAGCTTAGGTACACTCCCTCGGGGACTGCCGTCGCCGATCTGCCCCTTGCGGTCAACCGCAGGTTCACGACGGCCAACGGCGAGAAGAAGGAAGAGACCTGTTTTGTGGACGTGACGCTCTGGGCGAGGCAGGCGGAAGTGGCCAGCCAGTATCTCAAGAAGGGCCGGCCCGTGTTCGTGGAAGGAAGACTCCATCTCGATCGGTGGGAGAACAGCGACGGTCAGAAGCGCAGCAAGCTGAAGATCGTCGGGCAGAACTTCCAGTTTCTCGGAGGCACGGGAGGCAAGGAACCCAGCGCGGATGTGGTCGATACAGTTGGTGAACAGGAGCTGACAATTGATGAAGACAACATCCCGTTCTAGCCAGGGGAGCGGAGGACGCTTCGGAGGACCGTCCCGCGGAGGCCCGTCCTCCGCCGGCGGCCGGAGCGGCCCCTCCCGAGGCCGGGGCAAACAGGCCAAGCAGCGTCCGGGCAGCGGACGCAGGACCAAGTGCAGATTCTGCCGCAGCCGGAAGAAAACCGTCGACTACAAGGACATCAATTCCCTGCGCAAGCTGACCACTCTTCACGGTAAGATCTACTCCCGCAAGCGGTCCGGCAACTGCGCGCGGCACCAGCGTCAGCTCAAGATTGCAATCAAGAGGGCGCGCTACCTGTCGCTGATATAGGTCGCGCCGCGAGACACGGAGGGACTTGTCAAATGGAACTCATACTCAGAGAGAACATCGAGGGCCTGGGCCGGCGCGGCGACGTCGTTAACGTCGCCGACGGCTACGCCCGTAACTACCTCATTCCGAAGGACCTCGCCCTGAAGCCGACCCAGGCGAACATACAGCGGGTCGAGAAGGAGAAGCAGGAAGAGGTTCGCAGGCAGGAAGCCCAAATCGAGAACCTGAGACAGCTCGCCGAGAAGCTCACGACGGTGTCGTGCACCGTGCCGGTGAAAGTCGGCGAGGAAGGCCAGATGTACGGGTCAGTCAGCTCTCAGGACATATCGAAGGCGCTGAAGGACGAGGACTTCGACGTAGACGCCAGATGCATCACCGTGGAGGAGCCGATTAAGGAGCTGGGCGTGTACACCTTCAACATCACGCTTGCCCCCGAGATCGAAGCGACGAGCAAGGTCTGGGTCGTAGAGGGATAGATCATGCCGGAGGCCACCGCTCACAAGGTTCCGCCTCAGAGCCTTGAGTCCGAGGTCTCCCTTCTGGGCGCGATGCTCCTCGACAACGCAGTCATCCCCGACATCATACAGCTCCTGGATCCCGGCGCCTTCTACTCGACCGCCCACAGCGTAATCTACGAGACCATCGTCGAGCTTTACGACGAGAAGAAATCGGCCGACCTGGTAATCCTCGCGGAGGCGCTGAAGCAGAAGGGCGCGCTCGACCGGGCCGGCGGCGCGGCCTACCTGGCGAACCTCGTCGACTCCGTACCCTCCACCGCCAACTCCATCCACTACGCTAACATCATAAAGAACAAAGGGTTAATGCGTCGCCTCATCGGGGCCACCAACAAGATCATATCGGAGGCCTACGACCCGACGGAGGACCCGGAGGTGCTTCTCGACAAGGCGGAGCAGACCATCTTCAACGTCTGTGAGGAGAAGATCAGCCAGGACGTCGTACCGATAAGCGAGGTGCTGAAATCCACGATGTACGATATCGACAACCTGCAGGACCGCAAGGGCCGGCTGACGGGCATCGCCACGGGCTTCTATGACATTGACGACATGACCTCCGGACTCCAGAAGTCGCAGTTCATCATCATCGCCGGCCGGCCCAGCATGGGCAAGAGCAGCTTCGCCATGAACATCGCGGAGCACGTGGCGGTCGAAGAGAACGTGCCGGTCGCTTTCTTCAGCCTGGAGGTATCGCGCGACCAGCTCGCGCAGAACATGCTCTGTTCCCACGCCCGGATAGACGCCCACAAGATGCGCCGGGGCTATCTCGCCGACAGCGAGTGGCCGAACCTCTCGCTCGCGCTCGGGAAGCTGTCCGAGGCCCCCATCTTCATCGACGACACCCCCGGCATCTCGGTGCTGGAGCTCCGCGCGAAGGCCCGCCGTCTCAAGGCCCGCAACGACATCGGCCTGATCGTCATCGATTACCTGCAACTGATGCAGGGACCTCCCTCCGACAGCAGGCAGCAGGAGATCTCCGCGATCTCCCGCTCGCTCCAGGCGCTCGCCCGCGAGCTCAAGGTGCCGGTGATCGCCCTCTCCCAGCTCAGCCGCGCGACGGAAGCGCGGGAGGGACACAAGCCCCGCATGTCGGACCTCAGAGAGTCCGGCGCTATCGAACAGGAAGCCGACGTCATCTTCATGCTGTACCGGGAGGAGTACTACGACCCGGACAAGAACCCCGGGGTCGCGGAGATCATTATTGCCAAACAGCGCAACGGCCCCACCGGCACCGTAAGCCTTGCATTCCTCGGCAATTACATGCATTTTGAGCCTCTCGCCATGGGCGCCGAGGTGTAAAAGGTCTTGACACGCTCCCGCAAGCCGGTATACTACCTTCAGAATGTAGGAATCGGTGCGGCGATGCGAACGCAACGAGACACGGTGACCAAGGCCGCACTTTTTATTGTCACTATTACTGCGAGAGCGGTGGCGTCCTGGTAAAGGATGTAAAGATGGATAAGCTGTCGAGGTGGCTATCAACCCGGCCCGCCTACAGGGCCGTTGTTTGCTTTTATGAAGATGTGCGAACACTACTGCGTATATTGAACTCAAGGTGTAACGAAAAACTACAGTTTCAACTTTGTTACTGCGCCCGGACTACCTGCACATCAGCCACACGATAGCGTCCTGACCGGACATCCTTCTCGGATGCTGCGCTCGAGCAGCTGAAGGGAGGTAGCTATGCTCGACATGAACACCGTGCTGCTCGTCGCAGCCTGCCTCGTGGCCGGGT
>CAYMFW010000232.1:0-3836 GCA_964389785.1 uncultured Planctomycetota bacterium | reverse complement strand
TTCGTTCTTCGCACGGTATACGCCGCACTCCAGAAGAAATCCGCTCACCGGGAGGCCGATTCGATCCTCTCGGCCGCCCGCGCGGAGGCGGACAGGACCCTCAAGGAGGCCAAGCTGGTCTCCCGCGAGGAGACCATCAAGCTCAGGGAGGACCTCGACAGGGAGACCGACGAGAGACGCGGCGAGCTGAAGAGCTGGGAAGGCCGGCTGAGCCGCCGCGAGGACAACCTGGAGAAGAAGCTCGACCTGATCGGCAAGAAGGAGAACTTCCTGGAGAAGAGGGAAGCCGACCTCGCCCATCAGGAGAAGCAGGCGGAGGAGGACAAGCGCAGGCTCCACCAGCTCATCGAAAAGGAGAAGCAGGCGCTCCACACCATATCCGGCCTCAGCAAGGAGGAGGCCCGCGACATGCTTCTGGACAAGATCCAGGACGAGGTGGACTACGAGGTGGCCCAGAAGATCCAGAAGGCCACCGAACGGCTGAAGGAGGAAGTGGACCGGAAAGCCAAGCACCTGCTTATTCAGACCCTCCAGCGCTGCGCCACGGAGCATACCGCCGAGACCACGGTGGCGTCCGTGGAGCTGCCGAGCGACGAGATGAAGGGCCGCATAATCGGCCGCGAGGGCCGGAATATACGCGCCTTCGAGAAGCTGACCGGCGCCGACGTCATCGTCGACGACACCCCCGGCGTCGTCGTCGTATCCTGCTTCGAGAGTGTCAAGCGGGAGATCGCCCGGCGCGCCATGGGCAAGCTGGTGACGGACGGCCGCATCCACCCGACCAGGATCGAGGAGATCATCACCGCCACCACCAAGGAGGTCGAATCGGACATCGAAGAGGCAGGGAAGCAGGCGGTGCTGGACATCGGAGTGCACGGCCTGCATCAGAAGCTCGTGAACCAGATGGGACGGCTCAAGTACCGCACCAGCTACGGGCAGAACGTGCTCGAGCACTGCGTGGAGACCGCGCGGCTGATGGGTTCCATCGCCGCCGAGCTGGGGATGGACCAGAACCTCGCGAAGAGGTGCGGCCTGCTCCACGACATCGGCAAGAGCCTTGACCTCGAGGCGGAAGGAAGCCACGCGAAGATCGGAGCCGACCTCGCCCGCCGTTGCGGCGAAAGCGAGCTGGTCGTCAACTCCGTCGCGGCCCACCACGAAGAAGAGCCGCCGCTGTCGCTCTACCCGGTTCTCGTCCAGGCGATGGACGCGGTATCCGGCGCGCGCCCGGGCGCGAGGCGGGAAACGCTCGAGAAATACATCGAACGGCTGGAGAAGCTCGAGGCCGTCGCCAATTCCTTCGGCGGCGTCGAACGTTCCTACGCCATACAGGCCGGCCGCGAGGTGCGCGTCATCGTCCAGTCCGACAAGGTTGACGACGCGAAGTCCGCGAAGATGTGCTGGGACATCGCCCGGCAGATCGAACGGGAGCTGAGCTATCCCGGCGAGGTAAAGGTGGTAGTTCTCAGGGAGACGCGCGTGGAAGAGACGGCGCACCGCAGCACTGGAAAGGGCTGGGCTGAGCGGTCCCAGAAGAACGGCGGTCGCCAGGAAAAGAAGCAGGACGACCGGCGCCGCGATCAGAAGCGCCAGGACCAGAAGCAGCAGAACCATCGGCGTCCCGAGGGAAAACGGCCCGAGGGCGGAAGGCAGGATGACCGGCCGCCGCAGGCGCAGCAGCAGCACCAGAACGCACCGCCTGAGGCGAGACGCCCCGAGGAAAACCAGGCTTCCGAGCAGCACTGATGAAGATCCTCTTCCTGGGGGACATCGTCGGGAAGCCCGGGAGACAGATAATCTCGCGCGAGCTGCCCAAGCTGCGCAAGCGCCTCGCCGTGGACGTGTGCATCGCCAACGGCGAGAACGCCGCAGGCGGCACGGGCATTACCCGCCCCACCGCGCGTGAGATATTCAACGGCGGCGTGGACGTCATTACCACCGGAGACCATATCTGGAAGCACAAGGACATACGCGACTACCTCGAGGAGAATCCGAACATCATCCGGCCGGTAAATCTTCCGCACGATTCCCCGGGCAGCGGATGGACGATCACCGAAACGGCGGACGGCGTCGCGGTCGCCGTCATCAACGTTCAGGGGCGCACCTTCATGCGCCCGATAGACAACCCATTCCGGGCGGTGGACCGGGCGCTCGAGGAGATGGGAGACGGGCCAGCCGTCGTCGTCGTGGACATGCACGCGGAGGCGACGTCGGACAAGCTCATCATGGGAAGGTATCTGGACGGTCGGGTGACGGCGGTGCTCGGCACCCATACCCATACCCCCACCGCGGACGAGCAGATCCTTCCGGGCGGCACCGCGTTCATATCGGACGTCGGCATGACCGGCCCGTACGATTCGATACTCGGCAGGAAGAGCGAATGCGTCATCGCGGCGTTCACCACCGAGCTGCCCGTCCGTTTCGAGGTCGCCACCGGCGACGTCCGCATGGGGGGAGCCCTGGTGGAAGCCGACCCCCAGACCGGCAGAGCCCTCTCAATCGAGCGGATAATGAAAAAGGCCGGCAGTGAGACAGCCTGATCTCTTCGAAAAGCTCTCCGCGGAAGACGGCTCGCAGGGCGCGCTCACCGTCAGCGAGATCACCGGACGCATCAGGCAGTCCCTCGAGGCCGGGTTTCGCGACGTCACCGTCGTCGGGGAGATATCCAACATGCGCCGGCCCGCCTCAGGCCACATCTACCTCACCCTCAAGGACGAGAAATCACAGCTCCGCCTCGTCATGTTCCGGGGCATGCAGAAAGGGCTCACCTTCGACCCGGAGGACGGCCTCCGGGTGCGGGCGCGCGGCGACATCTCCGTCTACGCCGCCCGCGGCGAATACCAGCTCATCGCCCGGGGTATCACGCCCGACGGCCTCGGGGCGCTCCAGCAGGCGTTTCTGAAGCTCAAGGAAAGGCTCGCCGACGAAGGGCTGTTCCACGACGACAAGAAGAAGCCGATCCCGGCCCACCCCACCAGGATCGCGATCGTCACCTCCGAGACCGGCGCGGCGATACGGGACATGCTCCGCATGATCCGATCCCGCTCGAGAAACGTGGACGTCACGCTCTACCCGGTGCGGGTGCAGGGAGAGGGCTCTGCCCACGAGATCGCCGCCGCGATAGCTCATCTGAACAAGCTGGGCGGTTTCGACACCATCATCATAGGCCGGGGCGGCGGGAGCATCGAAGACCTCTGGGCCTTCAACGAGGAGGTCGTCGCGCGGGCGATATATGCATCGAAGATACCCCTCATCTCCGCGGTCGGTCACGAGATCGACGTCACGATATCGGATCTCGTCGCGGACCGGCGGGCGCTGACCCCCACCGAGGCGGGAGAGATCGTCGTGCCGGACACCGAAACCCTGCTCGGAGAAATCCAGGCGACGGCGGACAGCGCCGCCTCTGCCCTCACGCGCATACTGGACAGCGCCCACCACCGGCTCCGGCTCCTCGGCCGGACGCTCTCCATGAGGCGGCCGGTCCACCTGCTGAGAGAGAAGATGCAGAGAGTGGACGACACCGCGGCACGCATCGGCACCGCGCTTTCACATTTGATCGAGCTCTCGCGCCAGAAGCTCAAGGGGGTCGAGGGCCGCCTCGAGGCCATCAGCCCGCTCGCCGTCCTGGAGCGCGGCTACAGCGTCACACTCGACGGCAAGGGAAGGACGCTGCATTCGTCGTCACAGCTGAAGCCCGGCGACGACATCACCACCGTCCTGTCCGAGGGCAGGATCGCATCGAAGGTGACGAAGGCCGAAAAATAGTGACAGACCGTTTTTCCCCGGCAAGCCGCAGGGGTCTTTTCTCGCTCGACAACACCCCTGCGGCTTGCCGG
>CAYMFW010000231.1:0-7179 GCA_964389785.1 uncultured Planctomycetota bacterium | reverse complement strand
CTCGCCGAGCGCGGGGGTGGGGTTGGCGTCGTTGAGCTTGTCGAGGAAGACGACGCCCGGCTCGCCGTTGCGCCAGGCCATGTCCACGATCATGTCGAACACCTCGCGCGCCTTCATGGTGCCCGCCGGCTTGTTGTAGTGCGGGTTGATGAGCTCGTAGTCGCCGTCGCGGGCGAGGGCCTCCATGAAGGGCTTGGTGATGCCGACGGAAATGTTGAAGTTGTTGAGCTGGTCGTTGTCCTTCTTCGCGGTGACGAACTGCACGACGTCCGGATGGTCGACGCGGAGCACCGCCATGTTGGCCCCGCGGCGGAACCCGCCCTGGTTGATGGCCTCGGTCGCCTCGTTGAACACCCTCATGAACGAGATGGGCCCGCTGGAGAGCCCGTGAGAGGTGGTGACCAGATCGTTCTTGGGGCGGATGCGGGAGAAGGAGAAGCCGGTGCCGCCGCCGCTCTTATGGATGAGCGCGGTGTTCTTGATGACCTCGAAGATGCTGTCGATGGAATCGTCTATCGGAAGGACGAAGCACGCGGCGAGCTGCTGGAGCTCGCGTCCGGCGTTCATGAGCGTGGGTGAGTTGGGCATGAACTCCAGGTTGGCCATCACTCTATAGAAGTCGTCCTCGATCTTCCGGAGGTCGGCGCTGTCGCTGAAGACCTTCTCGGCGGAGGCGATGTTCCTCGCGACCCTGCGCATCATCCCTTCGGGGGTCTCGATAACATTGCCGTCGCGGTCCTTTCTGAGGTAGCGCCGCTCGAGCACGGTGCGCGAATTCGACGGAAGATCCATCTTCGCCTCGGCGGTCGCGCTTTCTGTTTCCTGTTTCTGGCCCTTTTTCGTGAGTGTTCCCTGGTCCACGCTATCCCCCTTCTTTTCAGACGGCCCGTCCCGCAGGCTCTCAAAGGTTAATGAGTCGAAGCCACAAGATATAGCGAACAGTGTATTCTGGAATACCAGATGTCGTATGTCAAGGGTCGATGGGAGCGAAATTCGAAAAAGGTGGAACTAGGCGTCGTCCCTGGACTTGGGGGGCGCGAATCGGATGTCGAGAGAGTGGATCCAGGCGCGCAGCGCCTGCTGCGCTTTGGTTGAGCGGTACCGGTCGAAGAGTTTCTTGCGGTCCTTGTCGAACTCGTTCCATTCCGGTTCGCTGCGGTCGGTGACCTTCGCGACGAAGGCGGCGGTGTTGCCGAGCACCGCGCCGGTGAGTTCTCCGGCGGGCGTCTTGAAGATGGTCTGGGCGAGCTGGTGTTCTCCTCGGCCGACTCTCCACGCGGCGTCGAGACGCTTGAATGGTCCGAACTTTTCGATCTTCTTCTTCTGCTGTTCGGCGACTTTGTCGAAGGGGCTGTCGGCGGTGAGCGCGGCGAATTCCTGCGCGGCCTCGAGCGCGAGGTCGCGGGAGCGCTGGTCCCTGAAATCCTTCGTGACCTTGGGCTTCACTTCTTCGAGTTCCGGGAGGACGGATTGGGTCCTTTCGAGAGGGCGGACGACGAAGTGGGTGCGCGCTCCCTTGATGGCGAGCGAGGGAGCGTTGAGCTCCTGCTTGCATACCGGGTCGGAAGGGCCTCGAAGCGCGAGGTCCGGGTGGCGCCGGATGGCGGTCTCGTCGAGCAGGGGGGTGGTCGCGTGCGTGAGTCCGATGTCGTCGGCGAGCGTCTTGAGGTCCAGCTTCTCCGGGTCGTCGGCGTTGGCGATGGCGTCCTCGAGGGCCTTGATGCGCCGCTCGGCCTCCCTGGCGCCCTTGTCCTTCCTTATGATCTTGTCGATCGTCTCCTTCACCTCGGCGAGCGGCTTGTACTCCGTCTCGACCTCTTTGCGGAAATCGAGGAGCATCTTCTTCTCCTTGGTCTCCGTGTTCCGGCCGCGCTCCCGGTCGCGGCGGTCCCTGCGAAGTTTGGAGCGGGAGGTGTTGTCGTCCTCCTCTTCGCCGTCCTGCGGGTTCTCTTCTTCTTCTTCCCCTTCCGTGGGCTTGGGGGGCTTCTTGAAGTCATCCTTATGCGCCTGGTAGTAAGAGGTTAGATCGTCATCGGAGACCTTCACGAGTTTCTGGATGTCGGTGGGCCTGGCGACGACGTACTCCAGGCGGTGTTTCTCGGGGATGCGGTAGTTCTCCCGGTTGTCGAGGAAGAAGAGGCGGAGCTCCCCGGGGTCGACCTGCACCTGCGAGGTGTAGTCGTTGGAGTCGAATTTGACGAGGTCGACCGTGGCGGTGGAGTTCTCGTACCGGTAGAGCTGGCGGGCCTCCTCTTCCGTGACCTTTACGGTTGAGTAGATGAAGCGGAGGAGGCGGCTGCGCATGAGCATCTCGTTGACCGTCTTTTCGTAAGCGGGAAGGTCGAGCCGGTGGCCGGTGCGCTGCTGGAGATACTCCTGGACCTTTTCGATGTCGAATTTCTTTCCTCCCTCGAACGTCTGCTTGACGTGGGTATAGACCTCGCTGTCGACGACGCGGATGCCCCATCGCCGGGCGACGAGGACGAGCGCGTAGTCGTTCCACATGGACTGCTCGTCGAGGGCGAACTTGGTTCCCTGCAGGAGCATCACCAGGCGCCACCGGGTGAAGGCCTCGACGAAGCTGTCGACGTAGACCGGGCGGCCCATGACGCGGCCAACGGTGGCCGCCTTCGCGGCCTGGCGGGAGCTCCATCTGCCGTACAATATGAACGAGGGCACGATGATGATTACCATGATCCACAGCACCGTCTTGTGGTGTCTGCGCATGTACATGAACGGCATAAGGATCCCTTTCGGTTAGGCCGACCGGTCCGTCAAGGCTTCTCGACCCTGCCGGAGGAGATGCACCGGGTGCAGACGTTCATCCGCTTCGTGGAGCCCCCGGCCTTCACCCGCACGCGCTGGATGTTGGGCTTGAACTTCCTTTTGGAGCGGCCCTTTATCTTGACGCCGACCCCGCCCTTCTTCTTGGCCAGGCCTCGTCTCTGAATGACGCCGCCGAACGCAACCGACTTGCCGCATACTTCGCACTGCTTTCCCACTGTGTAACCTCCTCACGGTGTCTCACGCAACGCGAATGCTACTGAATCTGACGGGCGTTGTCAACGGGAGGGTCGCAATGGGTCGGCTCCGAGGCAAGGGCGTCAGGGGGTCTCGGGAACGTAGTACACCTGGTCGTCGCGCCGCTCCGGGCGGACGGCACGGCGTTTCAGGAGGGTGTCGAGGTGCGTCCGGGCCAGCGACGGGTGAATGGAGAGTCCCTGGGCGACGTGTTCGGCCGTGCATGGCCTTCGCCTGAGCATCTGGAGCACGTCGGCGGCGGTGGCGTGCGCCGCGCCGGGGGGGTGGTGGCGGTCGGAGGCGGTCACGATCTCCGCCCGGTCGCCGAGGAGGCGGACGGCTCGCTTCAATCGGTGATCCGCCGGGGCACGGATGGTCCGTTGCGCCGGGGGGCGGGCAACGGTGTTGATCTGGATGCGGTCCGGGTCGATGCGGGCCGCGAGGTCCGCCAGGCGGGAGAGCTGCTGCTCGGAGTCGTTCACGCCGGCCACGAGGAAGACCTCGAGCCAGAGCTGTCCGGAGAAGCTCCGGCGGAAGGAAACCAGCCCGTCAACCATCGCGCGAAAGCTGACGTTCGGGTGGGGGCGGTTGATCCGGAGGAAGCACTCCTCGTCTCCTGCGTCGAGAGACGGGACGACGACATCGGCTCGACGCAGCGCGTCGGCCACTTCCTCTTTCCAGAGGAGGGACCCGTTGGTGAGGACCGCGACCGGTATGTCGGTGAGCTGCTTGACCCGCGAGATGACGTCCCCGAGGCTGGCGTGCAGGGTCGGCTCCCCGGAGCCGGAGAAGGTGAGGTGGTCGGCGTGACAGCCTTCTTCGATCCGTTGCCGGATCTCCTCGATGACGTCGTCGGGGGAAGCATGGCGCGTGAGGTCGGGCGGGAGCGCCGCGGACGTTCCGAGCTGGCAGTACACGCAGTTGTACGTGCACGTCTTGCGGGGCACGAGGTCTATGCCGAGCGAGCGTCCGAGACGCCTGGACGGCACCGGGCCGAAGATGTACCGGTAGTCTCTCTTCATGTTTCTCTGCGTGAGCGTGTTGATATCGGAACCCGGGGGCATTATACTCTACCGCATTCATGCTGGCGATGGTGTTGGGACGAGTCCGTTTGAAAGGAGGGGTGCGTTGGCCCTTGATATCGTGGGTGAAGGTGAATTCGAGAAGGAAGTGCTTCAGTCGGAACTGCCCGTGCTGGTCGATTTCTGGGCTCCGTGGTGCGGGCCGTGTCGCATGGTGAGTCCCGTGGTGGAGGAGTTCGGAAGCGACAACGAAGGCAAGCTGAAGATTGTGAAGATAGATGTGGATAAGAACGCGGAGCTGGCCACAAGGTACCAGGTGCAGGCGGTGCCCACCCTGCTGCTGTTCAAGGCGGGCGAGGTGGTGGAGTCGCTTCTGGGCGCGGTGCCGAAGACTGAGATGGAAACGAAGCTCGGCGCTCATCTCTAGAGAGTAATCTGTCGGTCGTGGTTGAGTTGGCGGACGCGATATGAGTGTGGGTCTGAATTCGACTCCCGTTCCGGTGATTCGCCGGCTTCCCCGTTATCTCGCCCGGGTGGAGCACCTGCTGGAAACCGGGCAGGAGTGGGTCTCTTCGGCGGAGCTGGCGGAGGCGCTCGACCTGACGAGCTCGACCGTTCGTCAGGACCTGTCCCATCTGGACGTGCGCGGCGTGTCCAAGAGGGGATACGGTCTTGTCGACCTGCGGAATACCCTGGTGACCGCGCTCGGCCTCGATTCGAAGAGCAAGGTGGTGATCGTGGGCGCGGGAAACTTCGGTCGGGCGCTGGCGCTCCACGAGAATTTCGCCCGGCGGGGGTTCGAGATCTGCGGGGTGTTCGACTCGAACAGTAAGCTGAACGGGAAGAAGATCGGCTCGTTGGTGATCGAGGACATGGACCGCCTTCCGGAGGCGGTGCGTACGGACAAGGTGGAGATAGGGATCGTCGCGGTGCCCGCCGCGGCCGCGCAGGACGTGGCCGATCGGCTGATGGACGCGGGGGTGCGCGGCATTCTGAATCTGGCATATACACACATCAACGCGCGGCACGACGTGGCGGTGGTGGACGCGCGTCTCGTCGCACTCCTGCAGGAACTGTCCTGCGCGATCAAGATGAGGTCGGGGATAAGATAGCGGCGCCCAACGCGTCCGCCGGATGCCGTCTTGTGCCGAGGGCCTCCGTGGGATACAATCCGGCAGAATCTGTGTCATTGACAAAACTTTCATCTACGGGAGGCGGACGTGCCGGAACGCGGAGACCATATGGGTATTTCAGGAGCGGGGACGGTCGCGGGAATCGAGGCGGGGAGGAGACTGTACTCTCCGGCGGTGCGGCTGACCGGGGTGGCGTTTTTCGCGCTGTGTACCGGATGGGCGGGGGCGGCGAGGATATACCTTCCGTTTACCCCGGTGCCGATCACGCTGCAGACGTTCAGCGTGCTGCTGGCCGGCGGGTTGATGGGGCGCCGGCTGGGGGTCGCGTCGATGCTGGTGTATCTCGTGCTCGGATGCGTCGGGATGCCGTTCTTCTCCGGTATGAGATCGGGGGCGGCGGTGGTGTTCGGACCGACGGGGGGGTACCTGGTCGGATTTCTTGTCGCGGCGTGGATCGCGGGACGGGTGACGCACGTCCGGAGGCCTTCGTGGAAGAGGCTGGCGGCCGGGTTCGCGGCGGGGTCGGCCGCGATCTACGTGTGCGGCGTGGTTGGTCTGGTGCTGGCGGTTCCGGGAATGGGGCCGGGCGCGGCGGTGATGAAGGGCGTGGTTGCCTTCCTGCCGGGGGACGTGCTGAAGGCGGCGGCCGGCGCGGGCCTGGTGGGCCTGGCCGGGGAGCGGATGAGACGGGTGTTTCCACCCGAGGAGTAGCATGGTGTACAGGAACGGATTGTGGAGGGTCGCGGCGGCGGTTGCGGCGGTGTTCGCGTTCGGCGGCGTCGCCGTGGGGACGGTGACGCTGGATCTCGCCCGGGACCTGATTCATCTGTCGGACGGGCGGGTGGTGGAGTGCACGGTGATACTGAAGGGCAAGGAGTCGGTGACGGTGCTCGTGGGTGAGGATGAGAAGACCTTTGCGATGTCCGGCGTGGTCCGGATAGAGCGGGGCGTGTTCAGCGGGGAGAGACGAACGTTTGAGACTGGGCCGGTGGAGGGCCACGAGGTGATCACGCCGGAGGGCGGCGGCGACGGGGACGTCGTCGAGCCGGCGGCGCCTCCCGCTCCGCCGCCGCCTGTGAAGACGGTGAAGAAGCAGCCGGCGAAGGCGGGGCCCCCGCCGGCGGCGCCCGCGAAGAAGGCGGGCGCGGGGACCGGCGCGGCGGGTGCCGGCAGGAAAAACCGGGGCGGCGCGCGGAACAAGCCCAAGGCGGGCACGGAGCCCGTGTCGCCGGCGAAGCGGAAGACGGGGCTCGACGGATTCCGGCGGCCCAAGGTGAAGGAGAAGGCCGAGGAGCTGATCGACCAGCTGGAAGAGCTGAAGAAACGATTCCAGAAAGAAAACGACTAGGACGGCCTTCGTGACGGCTATACAACAGATCAGGCAGGGGAGCATTCCCGATTTCGTCCGCTCCGCCGCGGAGGCGGAAGGGGTGAGGGCGGAGGACCTCGCGTCGTCGCTGGCCGAGGGTACCGCGGTGGTGACGCAGAACAGGCGGCGGTCCGTGCCGAAGCCGTGCGCGATCGGGCGGGGCCTTCGCACCAAGGTGAACGCGAACATAGGCACGTCACCCGATTTCCCGGACGCGGACGGGGAGATGAAGAAGCTCGACGCGGCGGTGGAGGCGGGGGCGGATACGATAATGGACCTGAGCACCGGCGGGGACATACGCGCGGTGCGGGCCGCGGTTCTGGAGAGGTGTCCGGTCCCGGTCGGCACGGTTCCCATATATGACGCGGTGGTGGGCTGCGGCGGGGTGGACGGGCTGACGGAATCGGCCGTGATGGAGTGCGTGCGGAGCCACGCGGCGGACGGGGTGGACTTCGTGACGCTCCACTGCGGGGTGACGAAGGACGTGGTGGCGGAGCTGGAGCCGGGGAGCAGGACGTGCGGGATCGTGAGCCGGGGCGGGAGCTTCATGGCGAAGTGGATGGCGGTGACCGGCTGCGAGAACCCTCTGTTCAGTAGATTCGACGAGGTGCTGGATATCGCGGCCGAGCACGAG